>NZ_JAQTZU010000033.1 GCF_028687615.1 Methylovulum sp. | reverse complement strand
TTCACCGCGCCTTGGTTGACCATGCGGATGGCTTCGGATGTGCTTGCCGTCAAGCCCGCATCCCGCAACACATTGGCGATGCCATAAGCATTTCCGGCAATTCTTAATTCGATTTCTTCTATATCATTTCTACGCTACAAAAAATAACGAAGATTGGTGGTTAAGACAAGCAAGCACCGATGCGGAAATGAAAAAATCCGCTACGACTTCAAAAAGCAGACGAATATGAGATTGATGTCTTGGCTTATGCCAATGGCTCAATCAACACGGCGTTCATCGTTGAGGTGAAAAGCCATTTGCGCGAGGAAGGTATTGAGCAATTATTGAAATAATGCCACGATTTTCTGGTGTTGTTCCCTGAATTGGCGGACAAGAAGTTATACGGGATTCTGGCGGCGGTGGATGCCAGCCAACTGATGCAGCAGAAAGTCCTGGCGCAAGGTTTGTATTTTGCCAAAATCCATGACGAACAGTTTTCGCTGTGTGTCCCTAAAGATTTTAAGCCGTTCTGTTTTAAACGCGCTTCATGCGGGGTAAACAGCCAGGAATGTTGAAGTGTGGCTTACAAACTCTTGCCAACTCTTTTGTAAGCCAACGGTTTGAAAGCTCCGGTAACAATGTATTACCGGAGCTGTTTGGGGATGCGTGGATGCTATTTATTCAGCAGCCAGGGTTTTGCTATAGACAGAATCACCGTTGATGTCTTTCAAATCAACCGTCATTGCTTTGGTGGTTTTGTCGATGTTGACATCGCCAAAGAATTGCAGGCCGGCATAAGGTGACCAGTTAGATTGTCCTGCTGGTGGTGTTTTGGTAAACACAACTTGCGGGCCAAACGTACCATCGGCACTGTTTGGGCCAAACGAGCCGGCATTTAACGGGCCGGCGATGAATTCCCAGAAGCCATTGAAATTGTTAGAAGCGGCTTTGGTTGGGTCATAGTAATGGGCAGCGGCGTAATGAACATCAGCAGTCAACCAGACAACGTTTTTCACATTGTTGGCTTTAATGCCGCCTAACAAACGCGCCATTTCCAGCTCACGTCCTAAAGCTGGGCCGTGGTTGCCATTGGCAATTGCTTCCCAACGTTGTGGTGGATTGTTGACGAAATCATCGCTGATATTCAAGCCAATAGGCATATCGGCAGCAATGACTTTCCAAACCGCAGTAGAGGTTTTCAAGCTTTTTTCTAACCAAGCCATTTGCTCGGCACCCAAAAATGCCGTTTCAGCACTTTCTTCCGTTTGTAAATTGTTGGTGTTAGGGCCACGGTAGCTACGCATGTCAATAACAAACATATCCATCAACGGGCCGTAAGAGATTTTACGGTAAACACGACCTGGTTCTTGGGCATTGTTAGGACGTTGTGCGCTAAATTCTTGGAACGCAGTGGCGGCTCTGGCGACCAATAATGGCACGTCTTTGACGGTGTAGCGGGCATCGCCACTCAAGTCTTTAGAATCTGACCAGTTGTTGACGACTTCATGGTCATCCCATTGCCAAATTTGTGGCACTTCGGCGTTGAAAGCACGGACGTTGGTGTCCAACAGGTTGTATTTATAGCGGCCACGGAATTCCGCTTGGGTTTCAGCTACTTTAGAAACTTCAGGAGTCACAATGTTCGTCCAAATCAAGCCATTTTCGACAGTTTTGGATTCTGGAATCGGGCCGTCAGCATAGATATTGTCGCCGCTGTGCAAGAAAAATTGTGGTTTTACTTGGCGCATGGCTTCATAGATTTTCATACCACCGAAGGCAAGGTTGATACCGAAACCTTGACCGGCAGTATCGCCGCCCCAAACAAAATGGATATTTTCTTTCGCACTAATGGTATGGAAATGGCCTAATACAGGTTGGCTTTTGGTGCGGGCATTAGTCAGGTCTTCAAACCAAACTTTGACAAAAACATCTTTGCCTAAAGGCAGGCCGGTCAATTCTTGTTTGGCGGTAAAATCTGTGCCAGGAAGGGCATAAGGGCCACGAACGATTTTAGAATCGGTAAACTGGTCGTTTAAAGCATATTCAACCATCATACGTGATGCGCGGCTAGAACGGCTCCAAACCATAACACGGCCATTTTGCAAATCACCAAATTGGATGCCTTGTTCCATAACAGGAGGTTTAGCAGCCAATGCAGCAGAATCAACAGCCAATATACCGGCGATAATTAATGGCAAAGTAAACAACAGCTTACAACGAGAGTTTTTGATTTTCATGTAGTGTTCTCATTTTAGGTTAATGGAACCTCCTAGTAGACCGCAATTAATTGACATGGCGATGAAGTTTATGTGTCAATTTCATGAATTTTAACCACGCCTATTTGCCAGCCAACGCTATGAACACCACCCTCCCCGTTTTATACAGCTTCCGCCGTTGCCCTTATGCCATGAGGGCAAGATTGGCTATTGTCTATGCTGGGATACCTGTAGAAATCAGGGAAGTGGCATTAAAATCCAAACCCGGACAATTGCTGGCAATATCACCCAAAGCCACGGTGCCGGTGTTGCAACTTCCAAACAGTGCGGTGCTTGATGAAAGTTTGGATATTATGCAATGGGCGTTGATGCAACATGACCCAGGAAATTGGCTGGCGATTGCTGATGTGGATAGGCGTTTAATTGCCTGGAATGACGGGGATTTTAAATATTATCTGGATCGCTACAAATACGCCGACCGTTACCCTGAGTTTCCGGCGCAATATTATCGGCAGCAAGGTGAAGTGTTCTTACGCGAAATTGAAAACCGCCTGGCCCACCACAACTATTTGTGCGGCAATGATTTTTCCATAGCAGATGCGGCTATTTTTCCGTTTGTCCGGCAATTTGCCGCTGTTGACGGGGCGTGGTTTAGCGTTTGCAACTATGAAGCCCTCAAGCATTGGTTGGATAAGTTATTGGCATCGGAATTATTCAACGCCATCATGATGAAATATCCGGTTTGGGAAGCAGGTTCCGAACCCATACGCATCAAGCTAAGGAGAAACCCCATAGTTTTTTAATGATAGTTGTCCACGAAAATCACGAAAAAAAAACTAGATAAATTTTCGTGTCTTTCGTGGAAAAAATTCCTTAGCTTGATGCGTATGGGTTCAGAACCACCGGTTTTGCAGGGCAAAAGCTTGCGCCAAGTTTAAAACGCATCCCGCTGATTACTTCATTGCCAACATCAAGCCCGCACTGCAAAAAAACACCTTGCCGCAATACTGCCCCATCAATTGTGCCGCTTTACCCGATAAATCAACAAACTGCCGTGCCAAGTGATTATCGGGAATCACACCCAAGCCCACCTCGTTATGCACCAGCACCCAATCACCCGGCAATTGTAAGACCGCTTCCAGTTCCTGCAAAATGGCGGCTTCGGAATGCTGGTGATAGAGCATGTTGTTCAGCCACATCGTCACACATTCCACCAATACCGGGCCTTGGCAAGCCTGTAAAGTTTCCAGCAGTTTTACCGGTTCTTCCAAGGTGATGAATAAATCTTGCCGACGCTCTTGGTGGGCGGCAATACGCAGGCGCATTTCCCCATCTAAGCATTCCGTGGTTGCCAGATAGTAGGGTTTGATGTCGGCATATTGCAAAATATAAGCTTCTGCCAAGCGCGATTTACCACTTTTTACGCCACCGATGAACAAGGTTTTCATAAGATTTATAAGTTGAGGTAATCGATATATGTGTAGTCGGGGGTGTGGTACAACTTATGCACGGAGCTTAAGGCAACGCGGAATTGGAAGGCATTGGCTAAGGGCAAGGCCAACACCTGCGCCAATAACGCGCGGATAATGCCGGCATGGGTGACGACCAACACTTGCTGCGCGTCTTGGCGGAGCACATCTTGCCAAAAATCTCCCGCACGTTGGTACAAATCGGTAAAACTTTCGCCATTCGGTGGCGCGATATGAACAAAATTATCCGTCCAATGGCGTAAAGCCTCGGCGTCAATCGCATCAAACGGCGTGTTTTCCCAGTCGCCGAAATTGATTTCCAACAAACGCCCGTCCTGTTGCACATTGTCTGACAAACACCCGGCGAGTTGCAGGCACCGGCTTAATGGGCTGCAAAACACCGGGCAATCGGGGGGCAAATCCGGCAATTTTTGGCGTATTTTAAGCAGCTCATCGGCAAAATTGTCATCCAGGGCAATATCGGTTTGTCCGTAACATAAGCCAGGTGCCGCCACCGTTTTCGTGTGACGGATCAGATAAACGTCCATAAGGCACTGGCTCCCAGATAAAACACCACTTCCGCCACTTGTTGGCTGGCACCTAAGCAATCGCCCGTATAACCGCCAATATGACGGTAAAAATATCGCCCCAATAATCTATTCACCACCAGCATCGGAACCCCTGCCAGCCAACACCCAACAGGCAACAATAACATGGGGGACAAGGCGCACATGGCGGCAAACAGCAAATCCTTACCGCTAGGCTTAAACACCGCCACCACTCCTTTACCACCGTCTATCCGTGCATAATCATACCGCCGCATCAATAACAGCGGCGGCAAACGGCTGGCACTATGCCCCGCCCACAATAGCAATGGCACAAGGGTGACCGGCATAGCCGCCAAGAGACTGATTTTTAACAGCAACAACAAAGTGATGCCAATCGCGCCATAAGCCCCCACCCGCGAATCTTTCATGATCTCCAAAATCCGCTGCTTGCCCCAGCCACCGCCAAAACCATCGCAAGCATCGGCAAAACCGTCTTCGTGGAACGCGCCTGTCATAAATACTCCGGCAATTAGCGCGAGTATAACCGCCGTCATCGGCGACCAAAGCAATGCCGCCAAATAGAACACCAGCGCACCAACACCACCGACTAGCCAGCCGACTAAAGGCAGATAAACCGTGGCTTGGGGGAGTTGCTGAAAATCGAGGTTTTGTGGGATGGGCAGGCGGGTGTAAAAGCTTAGGGCCAGTTGAAAATGTTTTAAGTGGGAGTACAAAAACATCCGCTTAAGCAGAAATATCGATAAACCCATGCACACCGCGTTGGGATTTGACCGCCAACCATTGTTCCAACATCAGCAATTCTTCGGTTTCTTCTAAACCATCCAAACTTTGTTTGTTTCTGAGCAAGCGGAACGCGGCGGCGAGGATATTGTAGCGTTTGCCAGTAATGCCGGCCCGTCTTAAGCCCACGGTGTTAAGTTTGTAGTGCTTGGCAGGCCGTCCACCAATTAGCGTGAAGGGGATCACGTCCATATTCAAGCCAGTCGTGCCCTGCACTATCGCATAAGAGCCAATGCGGCAAAATTGGTGTACAACCACTGCACCACCCATGAAGACATTATTGCCGACTTGGACATGGCCCCCTATCGCGACATTGTTGGCAAAGATGGTTTTATTGCCGATGCGGCAATCGTGGGCGACATGGCTGTTGTTCATAAAATAGCAGCCTGATCCAATGAGGGTTTCGCCATCGGCTTTGCTGGCACGATGGGCCGTAAAGCCTTCGCGGAACACGTTATTGTTGCCGCAAACCAACCAGGAAACCGTTTCGGGGTTAAAACTGGTGTCTTGTGGCAGATCACCGAGCACGGCATGTGGATGCAGGATATTCCCATCGCCCATTTTGACGAATGGTTGCACCACCGCATGTGCACCAATCTTGCAGTTGTCACCAATTTCCACCGCGCTTTCAATGACGGCAAACGGGCCGACGGTGACGTTTTCACCTAATTTGGCATCTGAAGCAATATAGGCGGTGGGATGAATGTGTGCAATCATAGGTTTTGTTAGCCTCGTGGATGGTATTTGGCGTGTAGTTCTTGTAATCGCTGATTGGCGATATGGGTGTAAATTTGTGTCGTGGATAAATCCGAATGCCCCAACAGCAGTTGCACCACCCGTAAATCGGCCCCGTGATTGAGCAAATGGGTGGCAAAGGCATGACGCAAGGTGTGCGGGGACAATTCTTTGCTAATACCGGCAGTGAGTGCGTGGCGTTTAATGATATGCCAGAACGATTGCCGCGTCATGTTGCTGGCGCGGTGGGTGACAAATAGGTAATCGCATTGCCGCTCTCCCAATATGGCTTTTCTGGCCTGGGCCATATAGCCTTCCAACCAACTCATGGCTTCTTCACCAACCGGAATCAGCCGTTGTTTGTTGCCTTTGCCAGTGACGCGCAACACCCCTTGCCGGAAATTGACTTGTTCAAACTTCAGGTTGACCAGTTCGGAGACGCGCAATCCCGTGGCATAAAGCATTTCCAACATGGTCTTGTCGCGGTAACCCAGCGGGTTGCTGGTTTCGGGGGCGACGAGCAGCAATTCCACATCGGCTTCGGATAAGGACATTGGCAATGGACGGCCTATGTACGGGGAAGCAATCAACGCGGTCGGGTCTACGCTGATGCGGTTTTCACGGATGTAATAACCATAAAAACGCCGTAAGCTGGACAGTATCCGTGCCGAGGAACGGCTGCCTATGCCTTCATCATAACGGCTGCCCAGGAAGGCTGAAACGTGGCCGTTATCTACCTCCAACAACGGTTTGCCCGCCAACCATTTGGCAAAAATGCGCAAATCGCTACGGTACGCGGACAAGGTGTTTTCGCTCAAGCCTTGTTCCGCCCATGCGGCATCCAGAAATTGGTCGATCAGGTCATCTGCGGTCATGTTTTCTTTTTATCCACGAAAGACACGAATACCCTGGGGCACAAGAAGCACGAAAAAAAGATAGGGGAAATAGGCTATGGTTTTTTGAAGCGCCCTAGCAAAAATGTGTGGAAAAGAACAGTGGAACGGATTGTGCCATAAAGAGTTTTCGTGCTTCTTGTGCCCCAGGGTATTCGTGTTTTTCGTGGACAAGATGTAACATCAGTTATTTCTTCGTGCCCTTCGTGGTTGGCGCCGTTCCATCACGACCTGCCGATACCGTAATAAATAAAGCCCATTTCTTTAAGCAATTCAGGTTTATACAAGTTCCGGCCATCAAAAATAACACCATCTTTCAGCGTGTTTTTGATCAACTCGAAATCAGGGCTCCAGAAGTTTTTCCATTCGGTCACCACTACCAATGCGTTCGCACCCATCAGGGCTTCTTCAGCCGTATCGACCAAGATCAACCCAGGATTGCCGCCATAAATCCGTTTGGCTTCGATCATGGCTTCGGGATCATAAGCGCGGACAGTGGCTCCGGCGGCGATCAGGGCTTCGAGGATGACGCGGCTGGGTGCTTCACGCATATCGTCGGTTTTCGGTTTGAAGGCCAAGCCCCACATCGCAAAAGTTTTGCCCTGCAAATCGCCTTGGTAATGCCGGGAAACTTTCGTGAACAGGACTTGTTTTTGGCGGTCATTGACGTTTTCTACGGCTTTCAACAATTCGGCCTCATACCCCATTTGCTTGGCGGTGCGTTCCAAGGCTTTGACATCTTTCGGAAAACACGAACCGCCATAGCCGCAACCTGGATAGATAAATGAATAACCGATACGCGTATCGGAACCGATGCCGTTGCGGACTTGTTCAATATCCGCACCCAAACGGTCCGCCAAATTTGCCAGCTCGTTCATGAAACTGATTTTGGTCGCCAACATCGCATTGGCGGCATATTTGGTCAGTTCCGCCGAACGCACGTCCATCGTGATGATGCGCTCATGGCTGCGGTTAAACGGGGCGTACAAGGCTTTCAACAATTTTGTGGCCTTGCCATTTTCCGTACCGATAATAATGCGGTCGGGTTTCATAAAATCTTCTATCGCCGCGCCTTCTTTTAGAAATTCGGGATTCGATACCACATCATAAGGCACGTCAACAACACGCGCATCCTGCACTTGTTCAATCACTTCCTTGACCTTGTCGGCGGTACCCACCGGAACGGTCGATTTATTGACAATCACCCGATACTCCATCATGTTTTCGGCAATCGTCTTGGCAACCGCCAGCACATATTGCAAATCGGCCGCGCCATCTTCGTCCGGCGGTGTACCGACAGCAATAAACTGGAAAACGCCATGCTCGACCGCTTCGAAAACGTTTGTGGTGAACTTTAAACGCCCTGCTTGCAAAGTGTCCCTGACCAATTCTTCAAGCCCAGGCTCAAATATAGGCACGATGCCTTTTTTCAAATTTTCTATTTTGGTTTCATCGACATCAACGCAAAGCACATCGTTACCGACTTCTGCCAAACAAACTCCCGTGACCAGACCGACATAACCGGAACCAAATACTGTTACTTTCATGTTTTCTTCCTAGATTTAGCAATTGTACGTTTGAACATTCAAATACTGCTGATTTGTTAAGGACAAGATGACGCTATAGGATTTTAGTTGAGTTTATCTGCGGCATCATTATTTGAGGAGATTTTCGATTCTTTTGGCATTTTCCTGCCAATACAGCTTTTTCCCATCCAGCGTTTGCGCGGCGGCTGTACCGAGTTGGCTGCGCAATTTGTCATCGAAACACAGTTCACATAACAGTTCGCCAAAAGCCAGGTCATTTTCAGGATCAAACAACAACGCATCGGTGCGGTGGGTCAGGATTTCGCGGATATTGGCACGGTCAGGGGCGAGTATGGCTTTGCCCAAGGCCATGTATTCAAATAATTTCAACGGCGAAGCATATTCGACCACATCCGGTTGCAGGGCGACATCAAAAACCGCGACATAACGGGCGACTTCATCGCGGTCAATAATACCGGTAATGGTAAGGCGGTCGCTGATGCCCAGGGATTGTGCCTGTTGCTCGATAGCGGCGCGGGCCGGGCCGTCGCCGACCAGCAATAAATGCCAGTTCCGACCCCGATTATCGGCAATGGCCTCAAGCACCCGATCCAGCCTGTGCCAGTCCCTGACAAAACCGGTAAAGCCGAGTACCAGCTTGTTTTTGAGCTGATATTTTTCAATCACATCCGTGCTGTCGATGGCTTTTCCAAACCGTCGTTGGTTAATGCCGTTAGGGATAACGGTGATATTGCGTTCGGATACACCGACGACGATGATTTTTTCCGCCAACACCCGCGTCACCGGCAGGACGTAATCAGCCTGTTTCCAGACATAATTTTCCGTCCATCTCGCCAGCCAATCCAATTGTATGCCGTCGTGTTTTTTGCGTTCTTCGTACAGCGGCGCGTTGACTTCCAGCAGCAGGGGTATTTTGAACAGTTTTTTCGCCCAGATACCGGACGGGAAAAACAGGTTGTAGCGTTCGTAAATCACATCCGGTTTATGCTTTAAAAGCAATGGCAGCAGTTTGCTGAAATCCAGCAACGCATAGGCAAATTCAACGGATTCATGCAAAAATCCTGGCAGGAATTGTCGGATCAGTTTTACGGAATTTGAACTCGTACCAAAAACCTTGTGTTCTATGGACTCCGGTTCCGCCATGATGATTTCATGCCCCAAGTCTTTCAAAGCCGTAATCAGCTCATCAATATGCACGTATTGCCCGTCTTTGGAGGCAATGCGATGATGATAAAGAATTTTCATCAAATATCCTGACACCTTGTTTTTGTTGGCAAAAGCTTGTACAGCACGTTTATCCAGAAACTGCTGTTTGGTAATTTAAATTCTACGACCATGAAAACAACGTGTCCGTAGCGGCAATCAATTTTATGTACGGGCAGATTGGGAGAGACACTAAACGGTCAGGTTTTCGGTTTTTTTAGATGCCAAAAGCTGAAAACCTGACCGTTTAGATATAGTCGCTTCCAAAACCTCAAACACGCCTGCTACCGTATCATCCCATGAGAAATGTTCCGCATAGCGGCGGGTGTCTTGCCGCTTGGGATAACGGGCGAACAATTCGTGTACGCCCTGGGCAAGGCCATCGGCTGTCCGCTGCCCGACCAATACGCCCGCTTCTGGTGAACGCACGACTTCCGGTGTCCCCCAAATTGAGGTCGCCACCACGGGCGTACCGCAAGCCATCGCTTCTAGCAAGACATTCGCCCAACCTTCGCGGCTGGAGGCCAAAACCAGGGCGTCGGCGGCATTATAAACATCCGCCAGCCGCTGATGTGGCAATGCGCCTAAAAAGCGCACACGCCCGGTTAAATCCAGCTTGGTGACGAGTGTTTGCAAGGCCGGCATTTCTTCACCATCACCAACGATCAACAATTGGTAATCCGGCAATTGCCGCATGGCTTCAATCACCAGATGATGGCCTTTACGTTCAATCAAATGTCCAACCGACACTAACGTAGGTTGGGCCAGATTCATTTCAGCGCGGATTGCCGTGCGGTCTTTCGGGCTAAACGTCTGCAAATCGACACCATTGCGCAAAGCGTGGATTTTCCCGCCATCTACGCCAAGCTGGATCATTTCAGTACGCAAGGCTTCACAAACCGTGATGATTTGCCCCGCTTGCCGTGCCGCCCATAAAATCATTTTTTTCGGTAATGCGTGTTGCGGAATCAGGTTGATGTCCGTGCCCCGCGCGGTGATCACCAGCGGTTTATTTAAAGCCTTGGCGATGATTGCCGCCGCGACGCCATCGGGATAAAAATAATGCGCGTCTATAACATCAAAATCATAGCCATCGGCAATCAGCTTTTTCACAATCGGCATGCTTGCCGCCGCTAACAGGGCGGGGGCGATGGTCATGCCGATTTTGGGGATGACGGGATAACGCGGATGATAAGCGTCTATGCCATAACGGTTTTCTTGTCTGGCGACACGGGCATAATCGGCATAGACACCAAAATGTTTGGAGCTGGATGGAAACCACGGCACGGGGGCGACCACTTTGGCTTGCACATTTTTTTGTCCAAGCAAATGGCGTAAGCGCTGCTCTACAAAAATGCCATGACGCGGTTGCACGTCATTGGGGTATAAAGTGGTGTACGTCAGTATTTTCATTGCTGCGGGCTATTTTCTATGGCGGCTATGTTATTGCATTAAGGCTTTCCAGTCGAATAATGTGTGGTGTTTATCAATTTTTCTGGCAAACCGTTATAAACTATGTGCATTACAAACCACCAAACGATTCCATCGCGACCATGAAACCCTCCTTGAAACCTTCCTTAGTTGTTAGCGCAGTGCAACAGCCCTGCAATGAAGACCGCCAAACCAATCTGGATTTTTCCATTGCCCAAATCCACGAAGCCGCCGCCCAAAACGCCGATTTGGTGGTTCTACCCGAATGGCATTTGGGGCCGTATTTTTGCCAAAACGAAGATTATAACCATTTTGATCTGGCGCAAGCGATTCCTGGCCCCACTACGGCGATTTTGGCGGAAACCGCAAGGCAAGCAAACGTTGTGGTTGTCTCGACCATTTTTGAAAAACGCGCCCCAGGGCTTTACCACAACACGGCAGTGGTGTTCGATAAAGATGGCAGTATCGCGGGTAAATACCGGAAAATGCACATCCCTGATGATCCGGGGTTTTATGAAAAATATTACTTCACGCCCGGCGATTTAGGTTTCACGCCCATCGCGACATCTATCGGCAAACTCGGCGTCTTGGTTTGTTGGGACCAGTGGTATCCCGAAGCGGCACGGCTGATGGCGTTGGCTGGTGCGGAACTGTTGATTTACCCTACCGCCATCGGTTGGGATGCTGAAGATACCGACGAGGAACAACAACGCCAATTGGAAGCGTGGGTAACTGTGCAACGCGGGCACGCCGTCGCCAACGGGCTTCCGGTCATCGCCTGCAACCGCATCGGTTTCGAAAAAGCACCCGATTCGGACAAAGGCATTCATTTTTGGGGCAATAGTTTTATCGCAGGGCCACAAGGCGAAATCCTTAGCCACGCCAACGCCACCGACAACACGCTATTGACCTGCACTTTGGACACGGCGAGGACTGGGCGGGTCAGGCAAATTTGGCCATTTTTGCGGGATCGGCGGATTGATGCCTATGGGGATTTGACCCAAAGGTTCATTGACTAATCATGCTCCGGGAATCTAGGCATTTTAGGTTTAAAAAACCCTGAACCTAGAAAAATCATTTCATCCACGAAAAACATGACTCATTGAGCACGAAGTGAAAAGCACATAGTTTCAAAGAGATACCGAACTGTAGACCATCACCCAAAGGGCGGATAGCTAGATCAACACAACATTCTGATTTCTTTCGTGTCTCTTGTGCCCCAGAGGATATTCGTGCTTTTCGCTCCGCGCTCTTCGGGTCGTGGACTAGCTACGGTTTCTAGGCTGATAAGGACTCACCCGCACAGATCAAGCTTCCGCCAATTGCCGATAATCCCCTCGGTAATACAAAACGGGTTCGCCTGAACGGCAAACACTGTAATGCACTTCGCCGATGACTATCCAATGCGTACCTGACAGGATTTTGTCAACTACCCTGCATTCCAGCGACATCAAACTTTCCGTCAATATCGGCACACCCGACAAGCCCATTTGCCAAGGTGTATTGGCAAAGCGTTCTTGCTGGCTACTCCCCCCTGCAAATTGATTGGACACATCCTGCTGGGCGGCATTTAACACATTAACGGCAAAATGTTGGCATTCTTCAATGCCTTCCCTGGTATCGGCCCGTTGATTTAGACAAACTAGAATTTGCGGTGGCTCGACCGAGACACTGGTAAACGCCGTGACCGTCATTCCTTGGACACCCAGTTTTTCGGAATAAGTTGTCACCACGGCAACACCGCTCGCCCAGTGTTGCAAAGCTTTTTTAAAATCTTCAACATTAACAGTCATTTAATTTTCCAGTTATTTGGTCAGATGGTTCTACCCGCCATTGCAGAATAGGCCAAAGTCAATCCGGGTAATCTACATCACAGACAAACTTTACATCAATCCCGACAACTATTCTGGCCCAGGGGGGGGACCTGGGCTGGGCAGACTGGTTCCAACAAAAAAGGCTGAAGCGTTTACACCGCATCAGCCTGTAAATTGATCAAAAGTCTAGCTCGACTTTATGGACCTAATCTTATTGGTAGCAACTTATTTACCGTGTTTGGCTTTTTTTTCAGCACGTTGGGCTTTAAATTTAGCTTCCAGGGCATCGGCTTGTTGTTTGGCTGTTTCATGGCAAGCTTTTAATGCCGCATGATCTGGAGCCGCTTGGGCACAAGTGATATGTGTTTGGATCACTTGGAGTTTTTCCTGCAAACCGGCTATGCGCTGATCTTTTAACGTTTGGAACGCTGCGGGATCTTTGGGTGCCTTCGCTACGGACTCAGCTCCAGCTCCGGCCTCAGCTCCAGCTTCTGTTGCCGCAACCGCTACTGAAGAAGCCAATACACCAAAGATAATCATAAATAAAGTAGATTTCACGTTCATAATTATTGTCGCCTGATAGGTTATTGAAAGTATTTGGGAAGTGAAGATATTCGGCGGACGGTATTAATCCAAGCAAATAACCGTCGCTATAGATTACCGAAGATCAACGGGCAGAATCTACGCCGCATCCGCTTATTTGTCAAAATTGGGTTTTCCTGAAAGACACGGGGTGTCCAAAATACTGGATATAGTCAATGCCCCATCAAACACTGCCGCCAGCAAACCACGATTTAGGTATATCAAACCCCAAACCTGCCAGTGCCGCCAATTCTTTATCCACTGCTTCTGCAAATGTCTTATAAAAACAATCGGGTGCTGATAACGATTCAGAGGCGTTGATCTTACGCTTTACTTTGCCTGGCAAATACTGATGGTGGTTAATCCCTAGAAAATCTTCGATCCCCCTCAGCAAGACAGCAGGCTGCAATTGAATATCATCATAAGCGACCAGCTTGAGACTATCGCTATCCACGCATTGCCGCATCCTGACAATATGCTGGCTGTACGAACTGTGCAGCATGGTCTGGTTTGCTTTATCAAATGCCCTAAAATCATCTTCTGTCAGCTTATCTGGATGTACATTAAATTGCTGCATTTGGTAATGGAATTTGTAGTGTGACCACATCCGGTCATACGGATTACGCAACACATAACTGACTTTCACTTGCCCAACCATCGCCAAAATGGCTTCCCATGTCGGCACGCCGACCAGACAAGTCAGATTGCTAAAATCCGCACAATATTGTCGTGCCGCCAATTGGCCAGGGAATCGCCCGCGATACCACGCATCATCCATAGTGGTCTCCATGTGGCTTTCGTACCATTGCAATAGCTGCGCGTACTCCGGTGATGATTTGTCACCGTTAAACCGTGCCAGCGCGTTATCCCGACGGTTGGCTTTATATTTTTGGTTTAAAACATGCTTGTTTCCATCGCGATAAGCCAAGTAATGCAATTCCTTTTCATGGCTAAAAACAATTTCGGGATGCTGCTCAAGTTGGCGGTATAACCAAGTTGTACCGGCCTTCATCGCACCGACGTTAAGATATAGCTTGTCAAACAGTTTTGTCATTTATCCCCCTAAATTAATATACCAATTATCCACAACCCAGCACCGCCCACGTTCAGTTCAAACCTTGCACCAAGTTATGGCAGACATTAATTGTCCCATAAGTTCTTGCCTTGGTTTTATTAGGGGAACCTGCAAGAATTTATAATGCAGTCCATCATAGCAAATGCACATTAATTTGTAATATTTAACCCGCTGATATAGCTAAACCCGCGCTTATCACTCTATAATCCATCCAACCGGGCTAAAGGTGCATACTTCACCTTGTAGCTTTAACTATCCAGGCCTCTTGTGAATAATCCTAAGCCTTGAGGCAAAAGCTATTTTTAAACTGAAGGAGAAAAAAATGCACACAATCACATTGATTAAAGGTGATGGCATCGGCCCGTCCATCATGGACGAGGCCGTCAAAGTCATTGACGCAACAGGTGTCAAAATTGCTTGGGAAGAAACCTACGCCGGCATGTCGGCATTTGAAAAATTTGGCTCACCCCTGCCTGATGAAACTATGGCGTCGTTTGACAAAACCCGCGTGGCTTTCAAAGGGCCATTGACCACCGTCGTCGGCACCGGCTTTAGGAGCATCAATGTCGCCCTGCGCCAACAATACGATTTATACGCCAACGTCCGCCCCGCCAAAAGCTGGGCAGGCATCAAAACCCGCTACGAAGATGTCGATATAGTCATCGTGCGCGAAAACACCGAAGGCCTGTATGCCGGATTGGAACATTACCTGACCCCTAAAAAAGACATTGCCGAAAGCCTTGCCGTGGTCACCCGTGCCGCATCGGAACGCATCATCGACTATGCTTTCCAATATGCCCGCGACAACCACCGCCAAAAAGTCACGGTTTGCCATAAAGCCAATATCCTCAAATACACCCAAGGCCTGTTCCTGGACGTGGCCAGGGAAATCGCCCCCCGCTATCCCGACATCCAGTTTGACGAAAAAATCATCGACGCGGCCTGTATGCACATGGTCATGAACCCGAAGCAGTTTGACGTCGTGGTCACCACCAATATGTTCGGCGATATTTTGTCGGATTTGACCGCCGGCCTGGTCGGCGGCTTGGGTTTGATCCCAGGTGCCAACATCGGCTCGGATGCCGCGCTGTTTGAAGCGGTGCATGGCAGTGCGCCGGACATCGCCGGCAAAAACCTCGCCAACCCGATAGCGGTCATCATGGCGGGCGCGATGATGTTAAGCCATATCGGCGAAGTCGAAGCCGCCGAGCGGGTGGTCAAGGCGGTGGAAAAAGTGGTTAATGAAGGCGTTTATGTCACCCCGGATTTGAACCCCAATTCCAAAGTGGGCACGACCGAAATGGGCAGTGCGATTGTGGCGGCGATGGAATAACAAAACATCCGATCAGAGCTTTGTAATAAACTTACAAAGCTCTTTCGTAACTGTAACCTTGCTATCTTCATCCAATTTAAACTGGCAGACAATGACACCCAATGCCGATAAAAAATGAACTGCGACAATTAGCCCGCTCTTATTCAGATAAGCTAAGCAAACAAATCGGCTTGCGTATTGCGGAAATGGAAGATGATGACCATTCCCATTTTTTGATTTACCGAGTTCTAGGCATAACAACCAGCGAAGGTACAAAAATCGACCTTTACCAAAACAAAGGCCGTTTTCTTTATAAATACGCTGGCTCATTTTTAGAAGAAGCGACAAAATTATGCTTTAAAACTACTTTTCCAGATTCGGGAAGTGTAAAAATCACCAATACTTTAGGCCTGCGACCTAAGACATTTGAAATAGACTGCTTGGTAGACACGGATGCCATCGAAATAAAATGGCGTGATGCCACTACCGATGGCGACCATATCAGTAAAGAACACACGAGAATTAAAGTCATAGCCAATGCCGGATACAAGCCTATCCGCATCATGTTTTATTACCCCAACCGACAACAAGCAAAGAAAATTCAAGAAACCCTGAAAACGCTTTATAAGGGTATAGGCGGCGAATATTACTTGGGAAACAATGCTTGGGATTATGTTCAAGATAGAACAAATATCAACTTAAAAGCCACTTTGGAAAGTATTGCCGAAGAAAGCGCACACGAAGATGAGTAAAACTAATGTAATCCTTCAAGGGGATTGTCTTGACACCATGCGTTCAATTGAGACTAACTCGATTGACCTTATTTACCTTGACCCGCCTTTTTTCACCGAAAAGACGCATAAGCTAAAAAACCGTGAGCGCACCGTAGAATTTAGTTTTGATGATGTATGGGGCAGCAACAAAGCTTACGCCGATTTCTTGTTTGAGCGCATTACCATCATGAAAACCTTACTTAAGGAAACGGGTTCAATTTTTGTGCATTGTGATAAAAACGGCGAGCATATTGTCCGGGCAATACTCGATAACGTCTTTGGTGTGGACAATTTCCAATCGGAAATCATCTGGACCTACAAACGCTGGTCGAATACTAAAAAAGGCTTGTTACCTAGCCACCAAAACATTTATTTTTATTCAAAAGGCCCTAGCTTTACTTTTAACCCAGAATACACGGATTATTCAGAATCCACCAATGTCGATCAAATCCTGCAAAAAAGAACACGCGACATTAACAATAAAGTGGTTTATAAGCGCGAAGCCGACGGCTCAATCCAACACTCTGATGAAAAACGCGGCGTACCGCTGGGTGATGTGTGGGATATTCCCTATTTAAATCCTAAAGCTAAGGAGCGTGTTGGTTATCCAACGCAAAAACCGCTCTTGTTGCTGGAGCGCATCATCAACATTGCCAGTAATGAAGATGACATCGTGCTTGACCCTTTCTGCGGCAGTGGTACAACGTGCGTGGCGGCGCAATTTCTACGCAGAAAATTCATCGGCATTGATTGTTCTGACGATGCCGTACAACTTGCCAAAAGCCGTTTAACATCACCAATTAAAACTGAGTCCAATTTGTTGAAAAAAGGCCGCTCTGCTTATCTGAGTGCCGACCAAAACGCTTTGTCGTTATTGGTGGGCTTGGACTTTAATCCGATTCACCGCAACAAAGGCATAGACGCGATATTAACTGAATTATACGAAGGCACACCTGTGTTGATTCGTGTGCAACGCGAACATGAATCGTTGACAACGGCAGCGGAATTACTGATCGCTGCAAAGAAGTCCAAAAAGGCTAAAAAAGCCATTTTAATCAGGCATCACCGTGATAACCTGTTGGAAGATGAAATTAATTTTGATGGCTTGGATATTATTGATTCGCCGGCACTTTCCATAGCGAAAAGTTTCGATTAAGGAACGGTTTTCACATTCAAAACACACTTAAAGCACTTCAAGGAGTACCCCATGCTAGAACAATACCGCAAACACGTAGAAGAACGCGCCGCCGATGGCATCGTGCCTAAGCCTTTAGACGCAGCACAAACCGCCGCCTTGTGCGAACTCATCAAAAACCCACCTGCTGGCGAAGAAGCCTTTATCTTGGATTTGCTGGCAAACCGCATCCCCGCAGGCGTGGACGAAGCGGCTTATGTCAAAGCCGGATTTTTGACCGCGATTGCCAAAGGCGAGGCCACGTCATCGATTTTAACGCCGGAAGATGCCACCGAATTGCTCGGTACGATGCTCGGCGGTTACAACGTCGCGCCGTTGATTGATTTGCTCGACAACGCAAAATTAGCGCCGATTGCCGCCAAAGCCTTGTCGCACACTTTATTAGTGTTCGATGCTTTCCATGATGTGCAAACCAAAGCCGACGCAGGCAATGCTTACGCCAAGCAAGTCATGCAATCTTGGGCGGATGCGGAATGGTTCACCAGCAAACCTGCCGTGCCGGAAAAACTCACCGTCACCGTGTTTAAAGTCACTGGCGAAACCAACACCGACGATTTGTCACCCGCACCCGATGCTTGGTCACGCCCGGACATCCCGTTACACGCCAAAGCCATGCTGAAAATGCCAAGGGTAGGCATCACCAACGCCGAGCAACAAATTAACGAATTGAAACAAAAAGGCTTCCCCGTGGCTTACGTCGGCGATGTGGTCGGCACGGGTTCATCGCGCAAATCGGCGACCAATTCCGTATTGTGGTTCATGGGCAACGACATCCCCTTCATCCCCAACAAGCGTGACGGCGGTGTCTGTATCGGTGGCAAAATCGCGCCGATTTTCTTCAACACCATGGAAGATTCCGGCGCGTTGCCGTTTGAATGCGACGTGACCCGCTTATTGATGGGCGATGTCATCGACATTTTCCCGTATCAAGGCGTGGTCAAACGCCATGACAGCGAAGAAGTGGTGTGTAATTTCAGTTTGAAAACCGATGTGTTGATGGATGAAGTCCAAGCAGGTGGACGTATCCCATTGATTATCGGACGCGGCCTGACTGACCGTGCCCGTAAAGCACTGGGCTTACCTGCGTCAACCGTGTTCATCCGCCCAACTGACGAAGCCGATTCTGGCCGCCGCGATAGCTCCTGCAATCCTGCGGCATTCCCTCCATCCCTGGAGGTCAAAGGTTACACATTGGCGCAAAAAATGGTCGGCAAAGCCTGTGGCGTGGCGGGTGTGCGCCCCAACACTTATTGCGAACCGCACATGACCACGGTCGGCTCGCAAGACACCACCGGCCCGATGACCCGCGATGAGCTGAAAGACTTGGCGTGTTTGGGTTTCTCCGCCGATTTGGTGCTGCAATCGTTCTGCCACACCGCCGCCTACCCCAAACCCGTCGATGTGACCATGCAACACACTTTGCCGGATTTCATCATGAATCGCGGCGGCGTGTCCTTGCGTCCTGGCGACGGCATCATCCATTCCTGGCTGAACCGCACCTTGTTGCCGGACACCGTCGGTACAGGCGGCGACTCGCACACCCGTTTCCCAATTGGGATTTCCTTCCCCGCAGGTTCTGGTTTGGTCGCCTTCGCCGCCGCCACGGGCGTAATGCCGCTGGACATGCCGGAATCGGTGCTGGTGCGTTTCACCGGAGCCATGCAACCTGGCATCACCTTGCGTGATTTGGTCAACGCCATTCCTTACGCCGCCATTCAAAAAGGTTTGTTGACGGTTGCAAAGCAGGGTAAGAAGAATGTGTATTCAGGCCGCATTTTAGAAATCGAAGGCTTGCCGGATTTGAAAGTGGAACAAGCGTTTGAATTGTCCGACGCCTCCGCCGAACGCTCAGCGGGCGGTTGCACCATCAAATTGAATGAAGCCCCGATCCGCGAATATCTGAACTCCAACATCACCTTGTTGAAATGGATGATCGCGCAAGGCTACGGCGATGTCCGCACCATCGAACGCCGCATTAAAGCCATGCAAGACTGGCTGGACAACCCCGTGTTACTGGAAGCCGACCCCGATGCCGAATATTTCGAAATCATCGAAATCAACATGGACGAGATCAAAGAACCGCTGTTGGCTTGCCCGAACGACCCGGACGACATCAAACCGCTGTCCGAAGTCGCTGGCACGAAGATCGACGAAGTGTTCTTAGGTTCGTGCATGACCAACATCGGTCACTTCCGCGCTGCGGGTAAATTGCTGGAAAAAAACCAAGGCGAATTGCCGACCCGCTTGTGGGTTGCGCCACCGACCAAAATGGACCAAAACCAATTGGTCGAAGAAGGCTATTACGGCACGTTCGGCAAAGTCGGCGCACGCACCGAAATGCCCGGCTGTTCCTTGTGTATGGGAAATCAGGCGAGAGTCGCGGAAAACTCCACCGTGGTATCCACCTCCACCAGAAACTTCCCCAACCGCTTAGGCAACGGCGCAAACGTGTTCCTAGCCTCGGCTGAATTGGCGGCGGTTTGCTCCATCTTGGGCAAAATCCCCACGGTTGAGGAATACATGGCTTATGCCGAACAGATTAACGCGACGGCGGATGACACTTATCGGTATTTGAATTTTAATTTGATGGATAAGTATCAAGAAGCTGTGGCTTAAGCAGTATGATTTTATGATGCGCTGACGAAAGGAGGCGCATCAATATTTTAAATACAAGCCTTTATGAAATTAGCGAGGTAGGGCGGAATAGCGTAGCGTATTCCGCCGGATGATGAGTCTCCACCATGCGGCGCAATACGCCTATCTACGCCCTATCGCTGGACAAAAAAATGAAATCAGTCGCCACCCTCTTAAACATCAAAGTCTTGGAGTAAACAATGCGAATTTATACCGATAGCCAAGCCAAACAAGAATTTACCGATTTATTAGCCTTTGCTGAGCATGAAGAAGTAATGATAAAACGGGCGGACGGCACAATGTTTTTTCTGTCTGCACAACAACGTAAATTATCGCCCTTTGACCTTGAGGGCATGGATACCGCTATTTCAACGCAAGATATTGTTGAAGCGGTTAGAGAATCGAGGCGGCAATAAATTTCACAGTAGGAATAACCTTAAAGCCAACAACTCAATATTTATAAGCAAAATACCATGATGACCTTAGAACTTGATGATGAAACAACAATCGTAATCAATCAATTGGTTGAGCAACAACACATCAGCCCCGCCCAATTGGTTAAAAACGTATTGATGGATTACGTGGAAGATTGCCATGATGCAAACCGAGCAGAACAAGCCTATCAGCGTTATCTTGACAGCGGCAAAATCTCCCATAGCTTGCAAGACGTGGTAAAAGAACTTGGCCTGGACAGTTAAGTTAACTAACGATGCCAAGCGGGATTTACGCAAAATCGATAAACCCCAGCAAAAGCGAATAACGGCATTTTTGCTGGAAAGGTTGGAAAAATCCGAAAATCCCCGCGCCAACGGCAAAGCCCTACTAGGCAATCTTTCTGGATTGTGGCGTTATCGCGTAGGCGATTTCAGGTTGCTATGCCGGATTGAAGATAACGAATTAGTGGTTTTGGTTATCGAAATTGGTCATCGGAAAGAGATTTACAAATAATAAGGCCGAAATTGACAGTATTGACGAAGCAATTAGATAATCGAAGAGGCAGGCAGGCAGGTAGGGAGGAATAAAATATACGGCGCATTACGCTATCGCTAATGCGCCCTACGCGGGCTAGGCAAAACGGGATTTGGCACCGACCAAACCCACGAAGGCGATATTGCACAAAACAGCAAAGCGTTGCTGAAAGCCCGGTTCGTTAGCAATGTTGATTGTTGATACCGGATTTTTAGTCGCCCTCTATATCTGCCGCGACAAACTGCACCCATACGCAGTCAAATATTTACAGTAAAATCAACAGCCTTTGATAACAGCCGCACCCGTCATTGTGGAAAGCTATTATTTTTTAGACGCGAAAGCAAAAATCGCTTTATTGGATTGGGTATTGCGTGGAGGGCTTAGTGTGATTGACGTGCCAGTCACCGCTTACGGAGAAATAGCGCAAACTATTGAAAAGTATGCCGACCATGATATTGATTTCACCGATGCGGCAGTGGTTTGGTTAGCGAACACTTACCAAAAGCAACAAGTTTTGACCGTAGATAAAGCCGATTATTCGGTATTCCGTTTGAAGAATAACCAATGGTTTCAATTGTTGGAATGGTATCAATCGGTTTGATGCCGAAATAAGCGTAGTTTTTGCGAGTGGCGTTTAAAAATGAATTACCAGCGAGGTGTAGGGAGGAATTGCGTCGCATGGTCGAAGCTACAAACATGCGGCGCAATGCCTGTTGGTTATTACGCCCTGTTTTGCTTCTTTGATAATGCCATCGGTGTAATGGTTTTAATGTGGATATACACAAGCATATGAAAAATAAAAAATTGTTAGTGCTATGCGTCTCGTTTTTTATAACATCTGAAGTTTTTGCTACTGACCTTTCGGCACAGCAAGGGAAAGAACTTACAGTTTTCTTTGGTCGTGCAATGGGCGCTCAAGTTGAAGTTTCAGACATCAAAGATGTTCCTGATCAAGCCGGTATCAAGGAAATGGTTAAAGGTGGTTTAAATCTTAACAGTCTCTTGTGCGCCGAAATTGTCCGCATACTTCCACTGGAGCTTCTGGGAAAATATGAAGTTACATGCGTAGCATACGGTGGCGGAAGTGCTCAAAAAATCTATATTGTTGATGCCTTGAATGGTAGAGCGTTTGAGCAATAATTAATACCACTTGGCGAATAGCCTGCTTTGCTTCATCGAATCCTGATGTATTCTCAAAAACATGATTTTTTACCACCTAACTCACTGTTTAAGATAATAAAATGAAACTATTAAAATGTTTTTTTGAAAATTATCATCAAGCTAAGCCGTTTTTTCGCCTTGGCTTGTTGATACTTATGTTGAGTGTTGCGAACGGATGCCTTCAGTCACCAGTGGTTGAAAATCCAAACCAACTAAGCGCAAACGCGCATCAAACGGATGGTAACGACAAATTCCAGAAAATCGGAAATAACATAGCAGCGACTGATAATGAGGAATTTAAGGCCAAAATTACCACGACTTTAGAGACGAGAGGAGAAATTGCTTATCTACCCAATGACCCCTTGCCGTTTACGGGTGTTTTTCAAAAGTTTTATGCTAATGGCAAGAAAGAACAGGAAGTAAATTTCAAATATGGTAAAGAAAATGGTTTAACTACTCATTGGTATGAAAATGAGCAGAAACGAGATGAAATCAACTTCATAAATGGTAAACAAAATGGTTTAGTTACTACTTGGCATGAAAACGGACAGAAAAAAGCAGAGATACATTACGAAGACGGTAAACAAAATGGTTTATCTACTCATTGGTATGAAAATGGGAAGAAACAAGCAGAAATAAATTACAAAGACGATAAACAAGATGGTTTAGCCACTTCTTGGCATGAAAATGGGAAGAAACAAGGAGAAATAAATTACAAAGACGGTAAACAAGATGGTTTAACAACGAATTACTATGAAAACGGGCAGAAAGAAGCGGAACAAAATTACAAAGATGACAAACAAATTAGTTTAAGTACTCATTGGTATGAGAACGGGCAAAAACAAGCAGAAGCAAATTACGAAGACGGCAAGCAAAATGGTTTGGCTACATTTTGGTATGAAAACGGACAAAAAAAATCAGAAGGATATTTTAAAGACGATAAACAAAATGGTTTAGCTACGTTTTGGTATGAGAATGGAAAGAAGCAAGAAGAAGGATATTTCAAAGACAACATACAAAATGGATTAGGCATATCTTGGTACGAGAACGAGCAAAAACAAGGAGAAATGAATTTCAAAGACGGTAAAGTAAATGGTTTAGCTACGTTTTGGTATGAGAACGGCCAGAAACGAGGATCAGGAAATTACGAAGATGGCATACAAAATGGTTTAAGTACTTATTGGGACGAAAATGGGCAAAAACGAGAAGTAAATTACAAGAATGGCAAAGTGGTTGAACCCGAAGAATCAAGTGTCGAAGACAATTCGCGCATACTATGTAGTGCTATCGCGTTACTTGCCGAACAAACAATGACCGCACGACAGGCAGGAACGGCTATGATAAAACTGATGGAAGCCAATCAAACAAGTGAACCTATATCATATGAACTTGCAGAAAATATGATTATAGCGGCGTATAAAATCGACCGATATAACAGTTTTGAACTCCAACAGAGAACAATAAAAAATTTTCGTGATAAAGCCTATTTGCAGTGCGTAAAAACCATTAAGCCATAACCAAATTAGGTAGTCCTGCAATCGGAATGATTTGTTAAAAGTCAAGCCTAGACAAATTGTAGTGATGGACAAAAAACCAGATGGCACCGATGTGGTTGGCCAGTTTTTTGGAAAATGCCAGTGAATTCCTGACCA
>NZ_JAQTZU010000013.1 GCF_028687615.1 Methylovulum sp. | reverse complement strand
TTCACCGCGCCTTGGTTGACCATGCGGATGGCTTCGGATGTGCTTGCCGTCAAGCCCGCATCCCGCAACACATTGGCGATGCCATAAGCATTTCCGGCAATTCTTAATTCGATTTCTTCTATATCATCCGGTACCGCACCACGCTGGAACCTTGCCTCAAAGTTTTCCAACGCTTTGACGGCGGCGGCTTCATCATGGAAGCGGGCGATGATTTCCTGCGCCAACAAGACCTTATAATTGCGCGGATTGGCCCCGTCCTTGCCTTCTTGCGCCCATTGGTTGATTTCCGCCATCGGCCGGAAACTCAGCAACTCAAAATAACGCCACATCAATTCATCGGAAATGGACATGATTTTGCCGAACATCTCGTCCGCCGCATCGGCAATGCCGATATAATTGTTCAACGACTTGGACATTTTCTGCACACCGTCCAAGCCTTCCAAAATCGGCATGGTGAGGATGGTTTGCGGTTTTTGACCGTAAACCTCCTGCAAATGCCGCCCCATCAATAAATTGAATTTTTGGTCTGTCCCGCCCAATTCGACGTCGGCCTTCATAGCGACCGAATCGTAACCTTGGATCAAGGGGTACAAAAACTCATGGATGGCAATCGGCTGACCGCCTTTGAAGCGCTTGCTGAAATCATCACGCTCCAACATCCGCGCCACGGTGTGCTTGGCTGCCAGTTGGATCAATTCGGCGGGTGACATGACGTTCATCCACGTTGAATTGAACATCACTTGGGTTTTATCAGGATCAAGGATTTTAAAAATCTGTTCCTGATAGGTCTGGGCATTCGCCAACACGGCTTCGCGGGTCAAGGGCTTACGGGTGACGTTTTTACCCGTCGGATCGCCAATCATGCCCGTGAAATCGCCAATCAAGAACAAGACTTCATGGCCTAAGTCTTGAAATTGCTTGAGCTTGTTGATCAGCACCGTATGCCCTAAATGCAAATCCGGCGCCGTCGGGTCAAAGCCCGCTTTAATCCGTAACGGCCTGCCCTCTTCCAGTTTCTTGACCAGCTCCGCTTCCACCAGAACTTCGTCCGCGCCTCTTAAAATTGTCGCCAATACATCCGCTTGCAAAATATTTCTCCAAACTTGTCTTAAAAAATGTCGGCATTATAAAGTTATAAAAGCCTATCCAGCTAGAAACCTTATCAATATTGAAACTCGAAGCATACTGATTTAAAGCATTTGTCCACGAAAACCACGAAAACCACGAAAGGCACGAAAAAACAGCGAATCAGGCAATGCCGAAAATGTTTGTACCGCCAGATCATCAAGCCACGCGGCTAATCCGAAAGTTAAGCATCACTTTTTCGTGCCTTTCGTGGACATTAGCCTTTTTGCAACATTCACACGAACCATTTTGAATGACATAAGATTCCGTAAGAAATAAAGTCATGACAGTTGCTCCTTGTGACCGCCAAGGCCAAGCCTTGAAAGTCCACTAGTCAAACTAATGGCTTGCCTGTCAATGAGTTGACCGTCGAAGCGGCAAGTGCCCTGAAATTTTCCGTCCCCGTATCAGGGTGATACAATCGCCGACACTTTTTAACCCTAGATGGAAATTATCCGGGAGTGGATATGCCAGATTCAGATTCAATATTATTGAAAACTTTGCTATTAACGACCCTTATCATCTTGGCAAACGGGTGTGCGGACCAAAACATCCAGGCACTAAGGCTTGACCCGCAAACCCCGTTTTTTTCCGCCCCGATCATTAGCCCCGTCCCCAATACCGCCATAGGACAACGGTTGGCCGCCTTTCCTGACGGAACCGTATCGGTAGCTTGGTGGCGGAATTTACCCGGCGGAACCGGCAATCTACAGGTTTCAAACTGGAAAGGCGATAAATGGACAGAGCCGAATCCGGTCACCGACATGGCTAACATAGCCGATGCCCAAATCGCCCCAGTCAATGGCGATAACTTGGCGGCACTGTTTATGGTTTCCAAGCCTTATAAAACAGGCGGTGAAGTACAGGACATTTACATGTCAAAAGCCGATAGTCCCGATAATCGCTGGAGCACACCGCTTAAGGCCAATCAGGAAAAAGAAACATCGGGTAAAACCCTTCCGTCCCTTGCAGCGTTTGCGGATGGTTCGCTGCTCACGGCCTGGATAGACGTGCCGGTTATCCAGCCAATCCCGTCTGACCATCCCAAAGCAGTCACCGACACTGAAACCACTTCAACTTTATATGTTGCCAAAATTTCGCCGGATACCACCCAAATAAAGGGGATGCAAGCCGCTAGGGAATTTTGCGGATGTTGCCCGCCTGCTTTGGCGGCGGATGGATTGGACGGCCTTTTGGTATACCGTGGACTTCAGCCCGTCAACATCCGGGACCCCACAATTATGCGTATCGGTCAAGATAAGCCTGGTTTACCCCAAATTATCCATAACGACCACTGGGTATTTGACGGTTGCCCATCTAGCGGCCCCGTTATAGCTGTGCTGCAAAATTCCGTAGCTGTCGCCTGGACAACATTGCTAAACAATAAGCTGATCGTCCGCGCCGCATTTTCTGAAGACAACAGCCGTCACTTTGCCGCCCCGATTGACGTTGAGTTGGAGAATGCGACAGGCGTTAGTGGTATCGCAATGGAAAGCGCACAGTCGGCTTTATTGGTTTGGACCAGCTCCAGCACGGCGGGTGAAATGATCAAGCTGGCGAGAATTTTCGACGATGGCCGGATCGAACACCGGACGACCGTGCACACACTGCCCAATGGAAGCTATAAATGGCCCGGGCCGCGTATGGTAAAAACCAACGGTTCTGTTATCGTTGGCTGGCATGACGAACAGGGTAAAAAACTGGGTTTAGTTAAAGTTAAGGTGACGGAATGAAAATTGTGCGGCATTTATCTTACCTCTCCAGATTTTTAGCATCAGTAACACTACTGTTGATTTGCGTAATGCACCTAGCCCTAGCCTCGCCCCCCGACACCGACGTTCCCGCACCGGACTTCGAGCTGACCGACCTAGGCGGCAAAACCGTGGGTTTGAAACAGTACAAAGGCAAAGTCGTCGTGCTGAATTTTTGGGGCACCTGGTGTGCGCCTTGCCTTAAGGAAACCCCAGATTTAGTGGCAGTGCAAAAACAATTCGTAGGCCAAGGTCTAGTCGTGATCGGGGTGGCTATGGATCAGTCCAATCAAGCTGGCGTACAAGCTTTTGCCAAAAAATATCAAGTAAATTACCCCATTGTCATCACGGACAACCGTCTCAATCATAACTATGGCGTGATAGTTGCGCCCACGACTTTCATCATCGATAAAAATGGAAACATTGTTTATCGCCATCTCGGCGCACTTACCCGTCAAGAGTTGGCGCAGCAGATAACGCGCTTGTTATAATTTTTCCAGATTACGCACACTTTTCACCCAATTAACCACCCTTCAAATAACCGTCAACCCACATGGGCATGACGCGCAACGTGATTGCAAAAAGTCGGTATAGCAATAAACCATCGTATGATTTTTAACCTAATCGTATATTGAAGCACGACCTCCTTAAAAAACTACGTCATATCAAACACCTGTTGTGTGATATGACGCACTTTCTTCTGGAAGCCGCGCCACACGGGGGGTTCAAGGCTGCATAAAATTTCAAAAATACGCCATATCACCTGCTTTTTTTAAAACACGGCATTAATGACTGTCAGAATAAAAGCTAAGCGGGTTTCACCATAAAGAGCCAAAAATTATTTTTTACCATAGCTATCATTAACATAGCACCTATTTCCGGCAGAAATAGCATGGTTTTAAAAATCCCCAATAGTTCCCCCCTCCCTCAAATTTATTGGCACGAAAAACGCTATGTGCTTTGCGTCAGTCAACGCGTGTAAATGCCCGCCCTAGTGTCTGCGTCTTTCGTCGTTTGCAAACGAGTTGCCGTAACGCGCCAAACTCATTCGTAGTTTCTAACTTGCCAATGAGTTGCGTCCTACGGGCATTTAGACGAGGCCTTTTGCCCGTACCTTACTTAAAGAAGCTATATTTTTAGGGGTAAAGCCTATGCAGCCAGTTCAAGAAGTCAAGAAATTTTCCATCAACGTCCCATCACTTTATTGCGTACTGCTGGTTGCAGGCCTGCTGTCCATTGCACAAAGCACCATGGCAGGTGACGAACCCGCAAAAAATACGCGGCAAAACAGCAAGCTAAAAACCATTCAGCCCAGCATTCAAGTTGACCTGCCGAAAAATAAAGGCGGCCCGATCCGCTTGCGGGCAAAACAAGCCACATTAAGCCGGATTTTAACAACACTCAGCGCCAAAACCGGGGTGAAAATCCATTATCCCGCTTTGCCGCCGAATCCCATAACTGTCACTTGTGCGGAAACAAACGTTAAAACGGTCATCGAATGCCTGTTAGGGCAACCAGTCAATATGATGACAAAAATGCCGGAAAAACTCGCCAAAGCAGACCAGACGGCACATCTTGAGCCACAGCCCGTAGAACTATGGATATTATCCGTCCCAACGCCGATGTCCCATGCCGATTCAGCAAAAGCCGGGACCATCGCGGAGCAACCGTCAAAACCCGCACAGCAGCAATCCAAACACCAAGCTATTGCCGAACGGGACCGCGACCAGTTTGAAGAAACACTGAAACAAACTGCCGCAAAAAACCCGGAGGAACGGGCCACCGCCCTCTACAACTTGGGTTTAGCTGACAATAAGGACGACCCCGATGTCAAAGACGCATTACGGCAGGCCTTAACGGACGAAAATGCCGCTGTCCGCGAACAGGCCGCCGCCAGCATCACCCAATCCGGCGACCCTGAGCTGATCGCCGAACTCAATCAACAGCCCCAGACCGACGATAATGCGGGGCGCACAACCGACGAAAACACCTTATCCCAAGACCTTGCTTTGTTGCAAAAAGCCACTAAAGGCGGCGAAAAAATAGCGTTGGATTTTATCAAGGATAGGTTGCCCGATAGCGAAGTTGAACAATGACCGGGCATAACCCAGGGCCAATAGGATGAGGGGAGAAACCGGCAAAAATTCCATGACGGCCTGCCTGTGCAAACCCAGGCAGGCCGTCAGGAGTACCGGACAAGCGGCAAGGATTCCGCTTCGTCAACGTTTCCGGCAAGAAGCGTTGACAAAACTGGCAGGTGAAACAACGCCCTTAAACAAAGCGTTTCACCCGCTACCACGCTCATTCACTGTAGAAAAGACACAGTGACAGGCATTTATCGTTATTTTTATAAAACTAAAGCGGGCTTAACAAACCCGAGGAGATTGTAACATGCGTACTCTTTTCAAAAAAACGGCTTTAGCCACCTCACTACTGCTGGTTTCAGCAGGTTTTGCCAGTGTCGCTTCGGCGCATTGCTTTAATTCCAGTGGCAGCCAGCCATTGCTATTGGGCAGTGCCACCAATACCCACGATTTATATCGTTTGCAATGCTTTGACGATGGCAACGGCAATGCCGAACGCGTGGAAGCGGCGGTGCAAAAACAAAGTGCTAATGTCACTGGCTTGGGTGTACGGGTGCAAATCGCACGGGAAGGCTATGCGCCTTCGGCGATCAAGTCCGATACGGCTTATGCCTCAGGCGACAGCATCGACACCGCATCTTGCACGGCAGCCGCCGGATCGACCCCTACTTCGGCCTTCGCAGTATTGCGCCCACAATTGCAAACAGGCGCGCCTAACGCCGCCGCCGATGCAGGCAATGCCAATGGCGAATACAACATCCTGGTGGACAAAAGCGATCTGCATCCGGTATCACAACGCTACGGCATTATCTTCCACTGCTTGAACGCTGCTGGCGACGAGACCGGAACGGCTCAAGTATCGGTCAATGGACGCGCGCCGGAATTGTTAGGTAACGACACATTTGGGCCTTTAGACGATGGCGATATCGATCTGTCTATTGACCAATAGTTAAGTTCGCCAGTTTACGCGCCATAAAAAGCAGTGGTCTCAACAGTGCCGCTTCCAGCAATTCGTCTGCCCTGGATAGTTAGGGCAGATGTTTGTCTGCACGAAACTATCGTCCACACGCGGAAATACAGGGAAACTGAAAACAAGCTTTCTTCGTATATCAACGGCGCGTTGATTGGCTCACAATTTTTTTGTAAATCCACCGTTACGCTAACGGCAATTGGAGAAAATTAAATGAATATTATTAAATCAACCAGTCTGGCGGCTTTAGTGACCGCTTTATTATCAACAACAGCCTATGCCCATAATAACTTTGCAGGCACGCTTGGTGTATCCACTACGGCGAGGGATGTCATCCTTTTTAAATGTTCGGGTCAAGTTGGGATAACCGTAGGGTCTGTTTCTGCCCAAGACGGGCCTACTGTCAATGCTGCGGCTAAGATAAAGGTGCAAATAGCGAAAGCGACTAGCTCGTCCACATGCCCAGCTTTTGCATCTCCAGCCGCTCCCGCCGATCTGACTGCCGCTGGTTGGACGGCGGGACAGCTAACCGGAAATGACAGTGGCGCATGGAGTACCAGGACAAATATCAGCGTCAGTCAAGTCTCACCGAATAATTATTACTGCATTGCAGTAACAAAGGATGTGGCGAATAACGCTGTAGAGGACTATTCGCTGAATCAACATTGCGAAGTGTACTCAGGGGATCCGACTCACCAAGCATCAACTTTTAGTCCTGCGCCTCTAGGTTATTTACAAGATCAATAACATCTTCGTTTAGTACGCCCGCCCTGGTTTAAGTCAGGGCGGGTTTTGGGGTTGATTCTAAGTTTTGTAGGGTATGCACCGCATACCCTACAAAACTTAGAAAAAAGGTACGCGATGCATACCCTACGCAACTCGTAAAAAACAGACTATAAATATGCGAGAAAGGTATGAAAAAAATCACAAAAGAAATAACAGGCCATCAGATTAACGGCAATCAAGATAACCCCCGGTCAAGCTTATCGTTGCCGCTGCAAGTCCTTACCGCCGCCGCACTGCTGCTGCCCGGCTTGTTGATGTCAACCGCTAAAGCCGCCGAAGAAGATAGTGTCGATTTCCAATACAGCCATTACCAGGAAGGCAAGCGGGATATTTATGGCCTTGTGCCAAACATTGTTCCCGGAGTTTCCGTCAATTTCCTGGACACTAAACTGCCGCAAAACCTCAACCCCATCGAGGTGGACAGCGTCCACGGCAGCGGCCGCTTTACCCTGACCGACCGCATCAAGTTTGCTTTCAACTACACCCAGGACACTTGGTCGGGCGCCACGCCTTTAGGTACCGCTCCAGTCGTAGCAGTTGTCAATCTTGCAAGGGGCGTTAGAGATAACCTTGGTAATCTCACTACCGTCACTGGAGCATCACCCTTTGCTCAGGCAAGTAACGGGGCTGAATATTTTATTGATAGAAACCTTAATTTTTTGAACCGTTCCATTGACCTAACAACGGGCAACCAAACCTTTGGCCCTATAGACAACCGGTTGACCCATGTGATGTCCTACGCCTCCCCGGAAACCCGCAAACAAGGCGACTTCAAGCTGAGTTATCAATGGGACGAAGCAGCCTTGGACATCGGCGGCGGCATTTCCATAGAGAACGACTACGAATCTCGCTTTGGCAGCGTGGGCGGACGTTTTGACTTCAACCGAAAATTGACCACGCTCAATTGGGGAACCAGCTACACCAACAGCGACACCTTTGCCACGCTCGACCCCGATGGCTTGCCTTTCTTTGATATTTCGAAATATGACACTTCTTTGGTTTCTGGCACTATTATCACCAAGAAAAAACCCGAAGTTGCCGCCGGGTATGTCGACAGCACTTATACCGTCGATGGCACCCTGACTAATGCCATTTTGCACGGCAACCGGCAAGATTGGGGCACGCAATTGGGGCTCTCCCAGGTGCTGGACAAAAACTCGCTGCTGTCGCTGGATTTGGCCTACACCCGCAGCACCGGCTACCTGTCCAATCCCTATAAACTGGTTTATTTTCACAACGTAAGCTTCCATACCGGTGAGGATGTAGGGGTAGTCACCGGTTCAAAAGCCTTGTTGGAAGTCCGCCCCGACGAGCGCAATTTGTTCAACTGGCATCTGGGTTACAACCGCTACATTGAACCTTTTGATGCCGCCCTGCATGTCAACTACCACTTTGCCCACGACAACTGGGGCATCCAAGCGCACACCTTCGAGGGGGATTGGGTGCAACCCTTGGGCGCGGGTTGGGCGGTCACGCCACATATCCGTTATTACTCCCAATCCGCCGCCGATTTTTATACCAACACCGGTATATTTCTCATTAGTGAGAATGGGGAAATAACCCGTGAAATTCCCAAGTTTTACTCCAGCGACCAACGCCTGTCCGGTTTCGGCACCTTGAGCGGCGGTGTCACGGTTGAAAAGAAATTCGCCAAAGGCGTCAGCCTGGAAACCGGCTTTGAATATTACACCCACCAAGGCAACCTAAAAATCGGTGGCGGTGGCGAACAGGCGTTTGCTGATTACGATTACTGGGTGGCGAATGCCGCACTCAAAGTCAACTTGGGGGCGTTGAGTTTTGGTGGCGGCAGCCATGACGGGCATGGCGGACATCATCACCATCATGCCAACTCGCCCGCCGGAGTCATGTTCGACCACACCTTGCCGAAAGCGGGCGATTTCATGGCGGGTTACCGCTTTATGCGAAATGACCAGGCGGGCAAAATGTTGCAGGGCAGCCATCCGGTCAGCTTGGGAGCGGTCAACGCCAACGGCTGCGGTGACAGGGAATGCGCGGTCACGCCCAACTTCATGGCGATGAACATGCACATGCTGGACTTGATGGTTGCGCCGACTGATAGCCTGACCTTGATGCTGATGCCACAATGGATGGACATGGAAATGACCATGACCCCCAATGATAACGTTCAGCTTAGCGGCGGCGGACATGGTGGACATGGTGCGACACACGCCCACCAAACCGGCGGCATCGGCGATTTTGGCGCTTACGCCTTGTTCAAAGCCTTCGACCATCCTAACCATCATTTGACCTTAAGCCTGGGCGGCACCGCGCCCACTGGCGATGTCGGCATCACCTTACGGAAAACCGCAATAAACCCCGTTGACGACCAACTCATCCATTACGGGATGCAGCTAGGCAGCGGCACTTGGGATTTCAAACCCGCCCTGACCTACGCGGGCGGGTTGGACAACTTCCTCTGGGGCGCACAAGCCACCGCCACGCTGCGGCTGGAAGACCAAAACAAATCCGGCTACCGGCTCGGCGACATTTTCCAGAGTAGCGTCTGGGGCGGCTATAACTGGACGAACTGGCTGGCAACCACCGTGCGTGGCGTGTACACCTGGCAAGACCGGATTTACGGCGTCATTCACCCCAGCCAGACACAAGTGAGCGATCCTAACACTGGTGAACTGGTCCCCTTCGTCCCCCAACACATCGGCCCGTTCGACTTCCCCGCCAACTACGGCGGCCAGTATGTCGATCTGGGTTTGGGCGTCAACGTCACCGTCCCCAGCGGCGCCTTCCAAGGCAACGCCCTCAAGTTCGAGTGGCTGCAACCGGTGCACACCGACTACAACGGCTACCAGCTAGACCGCGACTACGCGCTTAACTTTACTTGGAGCTATGGGTTTTGACGGCATTTGTAGGTCAGGTTTTAGGCTTGAAAAGCCGCTGACAGATTGGGCAGTACATTAATGACAACAGGAGAAAAACGAATGAACATGATCCCATTCACAAAATACTTGGGCCTGGCCTTAGTGAGCTTTTATTTGGCCGCCTGCGCCCCCGTGCAACCGTGGGAGCGCGGCAACCTCGCCAAACCACAAATGGCCTTAGACCCGTATCCCTTGCAAAGTGCGTTACGGGCGCATAACTACGGCAGCCGCGAGGCGGTAGCGGGCGGCAATACCGCGCAGGGCGGTGGTTGTGGCTGTTATTAAACCATTGGAACGAAGCGCACTTGTGCCCCTGTGGGTAGTTTTCGCAGACGATGCGCTTCGTTTAGCACACCCTATGGTTCTGTGAAAGCATTAGTGATACGGAGCATTGTAGCTTGGGCCGCCTAATTCACCTACTGTTGGTAGCGATAGCGTAACCCAAGCTACAATTTCTAATATAATGATTTTTAAAATTTATTTCTTAACTTAATGGCAGTGACCCTACAACTGGAAGACCCCGCTAAACCGCGATGATGCACTTAACTTTACTTAGGAATGAGCCTAAATCAACTTCGTCACTTAAGACCTTTCAGGTTTTAAAAACCTGAAAGGTCTTAATGAATTGTTAAATGCTAAAACAGTAACAAAATGGAGTACGAATGAGACTAAAACCCTTGCCTGTGTTTATTGTGCTTGCCGTATTGACCGGATGCGCGACAACAACCCAAAATACCGAAGCCACGACCGAAACACCCGCCCCGTTAAGCCCTACAGCGCAACAAGCCAGCTACAACCTGGGCCTGATGCACATTAACACCTTATCTGACGGGCAATACCCACTGGATCAATCCGCTTACGGACAAGGCTTACGCGATGCTTTGGCGGGTAAATCTGCGCCAGAACCGACCCAAGCCGAATGGCAAGCCTTGGCGGGGTTAAGTTATGCAGAACTGAAAGCCGCCAATCTCGCCGCCGGACACGTTTTTTTAGCACAGAACAAGGCCAATAAAGGCGTAGTATTGCTGCCCGGCGGTGTTCAATACCTCGTGCTAAAAGAAGGCAAAGGCGAAAAACCCAGGCTTAAGGATACCGTCGGCATTATGTACACCATCAGCGGAATAGACGGCAAGCTTAAGGCCGACACCATGACCAAAGGAAAAGCAAAGATGTACGAAATAAAACTGGAAAAAATCCTCAGCAAAGGCTGGCAGGAAGCACTGCTGCTGATGCCGCAGGAGAGCAAATGGCGGCTGTTTATCCCTGGTGAGTTGGCCTTCGGGGAGAAAGGCTTAAGTGAAAAAGGCGTATTGCCGAATGAAACCCTGGTGATAGATACCTATCTATTGGAAATAAAATAAAGAAGACGCTGATTACGGTCAGTTAAGTAAGTAGTGGTGCAAAAGTCTTTTAACATTACAATCTGTAAAATCTGGAATCTACATCTTCCTCATAAAGCGAAGAAAGCATCGTCATTCCGGCAGGGATTGCCGGAATGACGGCTTCTTCTTAAAAATGTTAAAAGACTTATGCACACCTACTTAGGTGTTTATAACTTTTTAACATTGATAATTAACGCAAGCCGGAACGGGTTTGTTCCAACAGTAGGCGCATTACGACTGCATGGATGCCACCACAAGGGTGGTCTATGGACAGAGGTAGAGCAATGCCCCTCAAGGGGGTCTATGGACAGAGCAGCGTAGCGGTGTGCCGAAGCGACCCGTTCTGTAACGTTTTCAGTACCTATAGCGATTTTGAAACTTTAAGATGACCAAAACTTTAAGTTTCGTGCCTTTCGTGTCTTTCGTGGACATTAGCTTTTTGCAACATCCGCACGAAACTTATCCACCAACCCCGTCACCCGCGCCACTTTCTGGGCGACGGTTTGTGCCAACACATCGTCATCGACAACCAATTTCACCACCTGCTTCGCGCGTGTAATCGCCGTGTACAGTAATTCTTTGGTCAACACCGGATTCATCGCGTCCGGCAACACAATCAGCACTTCTTCAAATTCAGAACCTTGGCTTTTATGGATGGTCATCGCAAACACGGTTTCACAATGCGGGACACGGGCGGGCAGGTATTTTTTGACGCTGCCATCGGCACGTTGGAAAAACACCATCAACTTGCCCTGCTGTTCCCTATCGGGCAAACACAAACCCATGTCGCCATTATAAAGATGCAGTGCCGCATTGTTTTGCGTCACCATGATAGGGCGACCGACATACCATAAACCGGAAACGTGGATTAAACCTTGCGCCAATAATTTTTGCTCCACGCCATGATTCAGTTCGGCGACGCTGTTTTTGCCCTGACGATTGGCGCACAACACTTGGAAACGGCTGAATTCGGCAAACAGCCCGGTAAAATCCGCGCCGTTTTGCAGTAAACGTAAATACCCGCTATGCCGACGCGCCGCATAGTCGATGACATCATCATCTAAAAGGCCACAAGCCTGATCGCCTTGGCGTAACACCTGCCATACCGCGTCAATATCCTGCTGGTTGACCGCATCCGCCAGCACTTTAATCGCGCCGCCAAAACGGTGCGTGGTTTTCAGCTCCAAGGCTTGATTTGGCAACGCGGCGACCAAATCCGCCAACACCGCGCCCGATTCGACCGAGGCCAACTGGTCTTTATCGCCCAGCAAAATCAAACGGGCATTCGGTTTCAGCGCGTCAACCAACTTGCCCATCAAGGCCAAATCGACCATTGACGCTTCATCAACCACCACCACATCATAAATCAAGGGTTGCGCGGCATGATGACGGAAATACGGCGACGGCGGCTTCGCGCCCAGCAAGCGGTGCAAGGTCGTCACGGTGTCGGGGATGATTTTTTTGATGGCTTCCGCACACGGTAAATCCGCCTTGCGCTGCCCGATGGATTCTTGCAAACGCATTGCCGCCTTGCCTGTCGGTGCCGCCAGGGCGATCAATAAGGGCTGTGTGACCAACTCCTGCAACACCGCGAGGATTTTCACCACCGTCGTCGTTTTACCCGTACCTGGCCCGCCCGTGATGATACTAAACGGCTGAGTGACGGCGACTTGCGCCGCTTCGCGTTGCCAATCCCTGTCAGCCGAAAGGTTTGGAAAATACTGATTGAGCAAACCGTCAAGATCAGCCAGATTCGGCAGTGGCGCACCGCGCATCATCAGCTGTAGTTGCCCTGCCAGCCGCTGTTCATATTGCCAGTACCGCTGTAAATACAAGCGGTTTTGCTCAACCACCAAAGGCAAATTCCCTTGCAGATCCACAAGCCCCGAAGCCAATAGCAACTCGTGTTCTTCCGATTCAATGGCAATACAGTTATGGCCTTGGTTTTGCTCGAAAGACAAACGCATCAGCACTTGTTCAAATCCTTGCTTAGCTTGGCCTTCCAAACGGCTACGCTGGCTAAGGAAGCGGGCAAACGCGGTGTCTAAGCGGGTGAAACGCGATTCTTCCATTATGATTGCCCTCCAAACAACGCCGCCAAGGCCTCAACCCGTGGCAAATCCGGCTTATCGTCATAAACCCCGCTCATCGCCACCTCCGGCTGCATCCCGCGCACGAACAAATAACGCACGCCGCCAACATGTTGGTCAAAATCATAATTTGGCAAACGGGTTTGCAAATAACGGTGCAAAACGACGGTGTACAGCCAGTATTGCAAGCCGTAATTATGTTCACGCATGGCTTCGGTCAGGGTTGCGGGTTGGTAATCCGGCAGGGCGTTGGTTTTGTAATCCATGACATAAAAACGGCCTTGGTAGGCGCAGATCAAGTCGATGAATCCGGTCAAAAAACCGCACATTTGCTTGCTGCTTAACGGCTGGTAAGCGGGTGAGCCATCCAGGATACGGTTGATATGGCTGGCATCCATGTCTTGCATCGCCAAATAAAACGGCATTTCTTTTAAGGTTTGCGCTTCCGGCAGGTTCATCAGGCAGAATGCGGGATCATCGCTAGACAAAGGTGTGCTGACCACGGCTTGCAACAAGTCTTCCAATAAATCCGGTGCGGGCAGCTTTAGGCCATAACGCAGACAGGCTTTGTCGCGCTGTTCGCTGATGTCCACCCGTTTTGCCAAATCGGCGTAGCGGTTGTTTTCCAGCAAATCGTGGACGACGTTGCCGGTATGCGCCCCGCGTGGCAGTTCGGTGGCGGATCTTTCGGCTGGCCCAGCGGCGGGTTCGCGGGCTTTGTCTTGTGGCAATTCCGGCGTGTCGGTGTGGCTAAGTGCGGACAACGCCGTGTAGCTGCTCATTTGCCAACGTGTGTATAAGGAGCGTTTTAAGCTGCGTGCTTGCAGTGAAACGTTGGTTTTCATGTTGGGGTTTAGTGGAGTGATACCTTGCATGTCCGCCAAATCCAATAAGCGATAGGCAAAGCTATCGGGTGCGGTGTTTGCCAAACCGCTCAACACGGCTTGTTGCCGGGCAAAATCGGCGGCGGCAAAATCCAATAGCCACGCCATCGCCGATTCGTTAGGTTCGGCTTCGCTGCGTACATCCGCCCACGCCAGATAGCAACGGTATTTGGCACGGGTGACGGCGACATAAAACACCCGCAAATCTTCGGCAAGCTCTTCGTACAGGGCTTGCTCGCGGTGTTGCTCGAAAACTTCCGAACCCAAATCAACGCGCACACACCCATCGAGATGGCAGGTGAGTAGATTTTTCTCACTGTACAAGCGGTCACTGCGTTGCCAGAGATACGGGCAAAACACCACCGGATATTCCAAACCCTTAGCACGGTGCATGGTGACGATTTTCACCGCGTCTTCGTCACTTTCCAACCGTAACTGTTCGTTTTCATCACCGCCCGCCTTGGCAATCGCCGCGCGTAGCCAGTCCAGGGTTTTGCCGATGCCTAGATGCTCGTCCAACACGGCTTGTTGCAGCAATTCCAGCAAATGGTGCAAATTGGTCAATTGCCGTTCCGCCATCAGGGTTTTGGCGATATGTAGACGGATTTGCCCGCGCTCCAACACATTCATCAGCATCGCCATCAAACCCAAGGTTTGCCAGTCTTGGTAATATCCTGCGAAACGCGACAGCCATTGGTCTAGCTCGGCTTCATTATCGCTGAGCCGATACAAGGCTTGTCCGTCCAACCCCAACCAATCCAAGGCCAGGGCTTGTTTGAGCAAGGCCGTATCGCCAGGATTGGCGACGGCTTCGAGCAAAATATACAAATCGGCGGCTTCTTGGCTGGCGAACACCGATTCGGTGCTGTTGATGACCGATGGCACACCGACGCTGCGCAACACAGTTTGGTAATCGCGGGCTTGATGGTTGGTGCGGACGAGGATGGCAATGTCTTTGGCAACTAGCGGTGTATTGCCGGGTTGGAAGCAGATGTTTGCCGTGAGCAAATCCACCACTTCCTGCACCACAAAATACTGGATGGCTTGTGCGGCCTTGCCCGCCGTCCAATAGCCTGATTTGCTATCACTTTTGGGTGTGTGCCAGAGCATCATCGGCGCGATGGCGGCATCGTCCCGTTGCAAAGCCGTGCAATCGTCCGCCTTGCCCGCACCGACCGCGCGAAAATGCACGTCTTCCAGCAGAAACGCCTGTTCGCGTTGGAACAAGGTGTTGACGGCGGCGACCAAGCGCGGATGCGACCGCCAGTTTTTGCCCAAGGTGTACGGATATTCGGCTTGTTTTTGCGCCGCGAGATAGGAATAAATGTCCGCGCCACGGAATTTGTAGATGGCCTGTTTCGGGTCGCCAATCAGGTATAAAAACGGGCGGTTTTCCGCTCCATCTTGCGGGGGCGCGGCAAATATCGACGAGAAAATCAGCCATTGGCTGTCATCGGTGTCTTGAAATTCATCAATCAATGCAGCTTGGTATTTTTCCCGCAACGCAGCAATCAACAACGCGCCTTGTTCAGTTTGCAGGGCTTCGGCGAGGCGGTTAATCAAATCATCAAAAGACATCACGTTCATTTGCAACAGGCGTTTGTCCAATTCCACGCGCAGGATTTCCAGCAACAAACGCCGGAACAGGATAGGGATTTGCGCGTAGGCGGCGGCTAGGTCGTCGAAGATTTGGGTGTCGATGGCGAGGATTGCCAGATAATCTTGCTTACGCTCCGCGCTTTTTTGCGTTTTAGTGTCACGGAATTTGTTGCCGTGCAAAGCATCCAGCAAGCCTTGTCCGGTGAGCAGGGCAAAGGCTTGCGCGTCGGGAATGTCGAAACTATGGCCTTGCAGCCAGGCCGATAAGGTTTCGTAGTGATTAATAAAATTGTCGCTGTAACTGGCTTTAAATTTCTCCTCGGCAAAGCTTTGTCGGACGCGGCTGGCGGTTGCGTCCAAGCGGGTTTGCGCTTGCACCGCCAACTGTTTGAACGCCGCCAACACCGCATCCAAATCACTGTTATCAGGATAAATCTGGATAGACGAATTGGCACTCAATCCTGCACCGGGAAAACCGCTAAGACTAGCGAGCAAGGCATCCGGTGTTTTGAATTGCGCGGTCAGCACCGCCACGTCCCACAAAGGCCGCGCCATCTGTTGCCGCCAAAAATCATCGGCGCAGGCTTGTTTGATGCTTGCCAATTCGCCCGTCAGTTCCGCGTCAAACAACTGCCCGCTTTCCAATGCGTAATCGTGCAAGACATTTTGGCAAAAACCGTGGATGGTGAAAATCCCCGCTTGATCTATGTCCAGCAAGGCCAGTGTCAGACGTTGTTTGATGGTGTCCGGCGATTCCGGCAAACCCGCCAGCCAGTCGAGAATCGCCGGATCAACCGACGTGTCGCCGGACACTGCGCGCCTGGCTTCCGCCAAACGGCTGCGGATACGGTCTTTCAGCTCTTCGGTCGCCGCTTTGGTGAAGGTAACTACCAGCATATCTTTGATATTGATGGCATTTTCCACGACAAAGCGCAACACCAGCATGGCGATGGCGTAAGTCTTGCCCGTACCCGCACTGGCTTCGATCAGGTTTACGCCTGGCCGCAACGGGGTTTGGCTTGCATCAAAATATTCTATATCCATAATCTCTTAGAAATAACGCTTTCCATCTGACAATGTTATGTTTGCACAGTATGGATGATACATGTTCGCTTGAAAGTGTTAATACGAGGGCGGTATCACGATGAAGGATCATTTTGATCATAAGCCTTAATGCCAATTTGCGCCCAACCGTAATGCAAAGAACCATTTATTAACCATAACTTATTATTAACCATAAGTTACACCTGTTTACATAACAATCCCAACAAACGCCAAACCGATTTACGGGGGCACCTAAATAAATATTACAAATCAATTTTGTATTTATCTTCACAACCTCGCCAAGCCAGCCTATTTTCATAAATTGATAACAAAATCGACATAAAACCGACTTAATCGGCAGGTAGAGTGGTGGGCGGACTCAAGTCCACCATAAACACTTTTATTAACCATTTATTGGGGGAATATCATGCGTTATCTGAAAACGTTGTTAGCAGCGGCGGCAGTAGTTGTTGCTTTGTCACCATTAGCAGCATCTGCTGATGAAAACGTCCAATTGGGACCAAGGCCGTTCTTCTTGGTTGAAGACATGCAACCCAGCGATCTGAAAACCGCTTTGCAACAATGCTCTAGTGGCCCATTTTATAAATCAGAATTCTCAATCGGTCATCGCGGCGCGGCTTTACAATTTCCTGAAGAAACTAAACAGTCTTTAGAAGCGGCTGTAAAAATGGGCGCAGGTATTGTTGAATGTGACGTGGCCTTCACTAAAGACAAAGAATTGGTTTGCCGTCATTCACAATGTGATTTGCACACCACCACCAATATTTTGGATACACCATTAGCTGCAAAATGTACTGTCCCACCTGATTTCACCAGCGCGACACCCTTTGCTAAAGTACAATGTTGCACTAGCGACATCACTGTTGCTGAGTTCAAATCATTGAAAGGCAAAATGGATGGCGGCAACCCTAACGCAAAAACAGTTGCCGAATATCTTGATTCAACTCCTAATTTTCGTACTGATCTCTATTCAGGCAATGGCACTGTTTTAACTCATAAAGAATTTATTGAGTTGGCAAAAAAATTCGGCGTAAAAATGACGCCAGAATTGAAATTCCCAAGCGTCCCAATGCCGTTCAATGGTTTTACCCAAGAACAATACGCTTCCAAAATGATAAGAGAATATAAATTGGCTGGTGTAAAATCCAGCGATGTATTCCCACAATCGTTTAATCATGATGATATTCTTTATTGGCTTGCCAGATACCCTAATTTTGGCCAACAAGCGGTGGCGTTGGAAGACTTGAACACACCCGCCGACGTCATTGCCGCAACAGCGCGTATCCCCAAATTAGTCGCACAAGGCGTAAAAATCGTCGCGCCACCGACTTGGGCTTTGGTGACTTTGGATGCCAACAAAAAAATTATCCCTTCTGATTATGCCATGGCCCTTAAAGCGTCTGGCATGAAAATCATCACCTGGACTCTGGAACGCTCCGGCCTGTTGAAAAACGGTGGCGGCTATTATTACCAATCCATCACTGACGCTATCAAAACGGATGGCGATACGATGGTATTCTTGGATGTATTGGCTAAAGACGTTGGCGTTATCGGCGTCTTCTCTGACTGGGCGGCCACAGTCACTTACTATGCTAACTGCATGGGCTTGAAATAATCCCTCCCCGCTAAGCAGGCGGTTACGGGTGCAATGCCTGTAACCGTTTGTTCCATCCCCCACATTCCCTGTCTAACCGACTCAAAAATCCCGCAAACGGATATTTTCCCGACTAAGCATCGGGCAGGAACTTCGGCAACAAAATAATCCTATCCAAAGAATAAGGCGATCAAACCCTTTCCGAAGTTACTTGCGAGAAAATTTGTTCCTGTCCCTGGACTGCCAATAGCCCATCGCTATGTCATAAGCTTGTTGTTGGTCATCGGTAATCTCCAACAAATTTAAAGCAATTGCCGTTGTGCCAATCACCGATGCCATCGCAAATTCATCAATATAATCGCCTCGCCAGAGCTGGGAGAGCCGTTCAGGATTCAATTCGTCGGGTTTAATATGGCGGCGGGTAAATAAAGCAGGCCAATTTTCGTCGGACAATTTGCCATGATGGACGCTCTGCACTAAACATTCCATATCAGGATTACGTTCCGTTTCGCCGCCTTCGCCTTTCAAAACCGCCATGTGCGGTTGTTCCAACAACAAAGCGGCGTGTTGGTGCACAGCACGATAACTGGGATGGAAAATGCCCTGGATGCTGTACGGCGCCTTGAACGGGTTTAGCATCCTGACCAGTGTATGTACGGGCGAACGCAGGCCCAGTATGGGGCGCAGTTCGATAATTTCATTGAGCTTGGGGCAAAAGTGTTCCAGCGATAGATAACTAAAATGCTGTTGCTCCAGTTGTTGCCGAGCCTCTTCTACCGAATGGGCACAAGCCAAACCCAAATAGCCCAGCATATTTTCCGTGTACAGCCGACCTGCCGAATGCCCGCTGGCCCCGTGCATGAACACGGTGATGCCGTTTTCCGCCAACAATAAGGCCGACAACAAAAACCACGGTAAATGCCGACGCTTGCCAGCATACGATGACCAATCCAGATCAACCAAACCCTCATCATCAATTTGGAACGATTCCATAAACGATTCCATAGCGGCTTGGACAAATCCCGCCAATTCTTCCGCCGTTTCTTCCTTGACCCGCATCAACATCAAAAACGCCCCCAACTGCACTGGCAGCACTTCATCCGCCAAAATCATCTTCATGGCGCGATAAGCTTCTTCCTGTGTCAACGGGCGCGAGCCTTTTTTGCCTTTGCCGAGGATGCGGACGATTTCTGCGAAAGGATGTTCAGAATATGGGGTTTCTTCGTGATGGGTGAATGTCATAACGTTAGCAGGAAGTAATGGTCAAAGAGTAAAACCGCAAACAAGACGGTGATATAAACGATGGAAAAGCCAAAGGTTTTCATCGCGGTTTTATTGTCTTTAATCCGCATCATCAAAACCGCCAGATAAATGAAGAAAAGACCTAAAGGCACAGCCACGCCCAGATAAATCAACCCGCTCATACCCGTCAAATAAGGCAATAAAGTGGCGATCAGCAATAAGACGGTGTACAGCAAAATCTGCAAACGGGTGAATTCCACACCGTGCGTGACCGGCAACATCGGAATGTTGACCTTGGCGTATTCCTCGCGGCGGGCAATTGCCAAGGCCCAAAAATGCGGCGGCGTCCAGACGAAAATAATCAGCACCAATAGCAAAGCATAAGGATGGATGCTGTTAGTCATCGCGCACCAGCCCAGCAACGGCGGGGTCGCGCCAAACGCGCCGCCGATGACGATGTTTTGCGGCGTGGCGCGTTTCAGGTACAGCGTATAGACAATCGCATAGCCAAACAGCGATAAAAAGGTCAGGATCGCGGTCAGGACATTGACCAACAACACCAGGATAAGCATCGAGGCAACCCCCAACACCACGGCAAAGGCCATGACATTGGCCGCAGTCAAATTGCCTTTGGGTAAAGGGCGGTTTTCGGTACGGGTCATAAGCGCATCGGCCTTGCGGTCAATGAAATGGTTGATCGCTGCGGCTGACGAAGCGGCAAGCGCGATGCCTAGCGTGGCGTAAAAAACAGTCGCCAACGGTGGCATTCCCGGCACAGCAAGCAACATGCCGACCACGGCGGTGAACAGCATTTCCAAAACCACGTTGGGTTTGCACAGCGTGAGGTAATTTTTCCAGGAAATATCAGGGATTTGGCTAGACATGATTTAAGCGGTAACTGGATGATGATTTTTTTATAGAATACAGGGAAGCGGGGGTTATGGAAAGTGGCTGGTGTGCTTGGAGATAAGGCTTACTGCTTGGTTTAAGCGTTTTGTAGGACGGGTTGGCTACAGCGTGATCAACTACCTGGCTTGCCTATACAATAGATCAGATAGATTCAAATCATAATGCCATATTTTCTTTTCACCCAAAATGCTAAAAGGAAGTTTATATGAGCCAATTACTTGAAGAGGTTTACCGCTTATTGAAAACTGATCGCGGTGCAAAAAATTTGCCGGAAACTGATAAAAAACCCATCAGCACCGCCACCATTCCCAGTGCTGAAGAATCTGCGGCTATTCATCTTGGTAGAAGGAGGATCAAGAAAAGCTATAAGGTAATCTTGCTAAAAACAAAAGCACTGACCATTGTGGAAAATTCCGCTGTTGATGCAGTCTGTTGTTTTAAGTTCTGCTTAGTTTGTCCGACAAGTTGCTGTAATTGTTGGTTATCCGGTTGTTCGGTGGCAATCTCGATGACCGCCAGCAAATTTTTGATTAAACCCAATTTGCTGCGCCTGGTTTCATTTAAGGCTTCTCTGTCCAGCTCTAGTATTGTGATGGTCGTTTTACCGTAAATATGGTCTGCAATCGGATACGGGATTTCATCCCGAAAACCAATGTAATCTTGTGGATTTAACACCGATGGATTTATCAGCAAAGGTTCTTCTGCCGCCACATCGTCATGATGGCTACGCGCACGGCTGGCGGGATTTTTTAGCGGGAACAGGTTTTTCTTATATTGCTGATTGCACAAGGTGCAGCAAAACAACAGGTTGCCCCAAGTGTAGGTCAGCCAGTAATAGCCAGGTTTCGTGAGCTTGTCTGATTCTTTCTGTTGATGTCCGCCTTTGGGTCGGTAATGTTCAACATCGCCATAACTGATATGGGTGATTTTTGCCTCACAAAAACAGCATTTCCCATGTTGCATGGTGCGTAAAGCCGTTTTTACGGAGTTATGCCCATAAATGCTACTTTTAAACTCAAAATTAGGATTGCCCTGCTCGAATTGGGCGCACAAAGCCAATTGTTCGGCTTGGCCTGTGGTTTTTAAAACATCAGGTTCATCGGTGCGTTGGATAAAAATCATGCCGATGTTTTCAGTAATTCTGCGGCACGGCGGATGATGTCCATCGCGGCAATATCTTCGGGGGTTTCGGCGGTCGGTAAATCGCCTATTTCCGCTTCCAATACCTTTAATTGCGCTTGGTCTTCGTCGGTCAATTCCGGTTTGCTTAAAATCTGCCGACGTTGTGCCAGTTTGTTTTCATAAAACGGCGACCGCGCACTGCCCAAGTCGAATAAATCGCTGGTCAATAATTGGTCAATACGCCAGCCTTGCACGTCTTTTTCTTGTTGGTGGATCGTTACGCTATCGCCTTCGCGCTTTAACACCACGATATTAGCCTGTTCAGCCGCTTGCACGATGAGCGGGCTATGCGCGGTGACGATGAATTGGGTGTTGATGAAACGCTCGCTCAAATATGACATGATGGTGCGTTGCCATTTTGGGTGTAAGTGGAGGTCGATTTCGTCAATCAGCACTACGGCAGGTTCGGCGATAGGGTTGGGGCTGTTGGGGTAGGTATCAAATAGCCGGGCAGCCAAGTCAACCATCCAAGTTGTCATCGTTTGATAGCCTAGACTAAGTTGATAGAACAGTAACCAGCCATCAGCAGTTTTAAATTGAACTCTCGGTAGAGGTAAATTTGCAGTTGGTTCAGAAACTTGAATGTCTTCAACGTTAGGAAGCAACTTAATCAAAACATCCTTAATGATTTGGAAACGTTCTTTGTAGGTATCTTGAATTTCAGATGGTTTATTAGCAATATAATCTGTACTTAATAGCCACTCTTCTGCTTTAATTAATTCATCTTCACTTCTAGTCAACGTATCAGGTGTTGTCGGTTTGAATGAAAAGTTATATTTTTCCGGTTTTCTATTTGCCCAATATGAATAAAGATGAATCTGTATGTTGTTAGAAGTATACATTTGAGCGGCAACTGGAATCTTGGAGTTCATAAATTCAGCTACCTTTCTTCTCGTAGTGCTGGGACTGTAATCGCGCCATCTGTATGAATTCACTTTGAATTCCTTAGATTGGTCATCTAGTGTGCCGCCAGAAGCATAGGTATATTCAATAAAATACTGTTCAGCATTTTTTCGTGGTAGCGTCTGTGTTTCACTGCCATCAATCAGTGCAGTATGTTTTTTTAAAACCTCCAGCAGCGTGGTTTTGCCAACCCCGTTATCTCCAAGAATCACTGTCCACTGTGCTGGTCGACCATTGCCGTCCGACAAATCTAAGGTTTGTTTTTCACTAAAGCAGCGGACGTTTTCTAAAGTTAGTGATAAAAAATAGACTCCCTCACAAATTTTTTTTTCGGTAGGCATAATCATTCCGTATATCCTGTTTTAATAGGCTTGCTGAGGGTAGAGTTTAGTTGAGCATTTTTCCCTTTAGAACATTGAATTCTTCATCGGTAATGACTCCGACGTTCTTTAATTCGGCAAGTTTCTTCAGTTCATCTGGCAGACTTACTGTGTTCGTTTCGGTTCTGCGAAAGGCTTCTTCTCTCTCGGCCCGCTTTATTAAAATTTCCATGCGAGCCTGCCATTTGCGGGCGGTTTCCAAACAATACTTGTAAAATTCATTATTTTTGTCTGTTTCCCCTTCTAAAAAACGAATATCAAGAAGAGGGTTCATTTGGTCATTTACAACTATCCTAAGTGTAAGGTCATTGATCTTGTTTTGTTGTCTTTTTTTGCCAGAAAGTCCACCAATTACTGTTCCAACTCCACCTAACAACAGGCCTCCAACTATTGCGCCGCCTATCTGGCTTGATCTTTCTGTTTTTACAATAAGTTCACCATCTTCGAACAGCTCTGAGCTAAGAATTTCTTGGTAGCTAATTACGCGCTTAACAAACGAACTACCTTCTCTTTTGGCTTCGCAAAACTTACCTCTTGACTCGTCAATTGCTATAGCCCAGTCTCCTCCAGCAAACATAAATTGGTCGGTGACATTGAAATCAGGTATTTTTCTTATAAAATCTTTAGTTTCTCGAATCTTAGCGTTTAGGGTGTTCAAATATTCTTTTTGTCTTTTCTCTGAAAAAATGAAATAACTTAATCCTTTAATTAAAAAGGCCGCTACCCAGATAATTAAAGTAATCTCTATCCATAATCCGAATATATCTCCTCGTTCCCACATTTCCATTACATCTCCTCGTTGATTTAACAATGCCGAAGATAAGGCAAATTTTTAAGTTATCCAAATTAGAGCATAGACTCTAATGATGCAAATGCGCCGCCAACCACCTTGCCGCCACTTCCTCCGCAATGCCTTTCCGTTTCGCATAATCGCTCAACTGATCTTTATCGATCTTCCCGACATTAAAATACTGCGCTTCAGGATGCGAGAAATACCAGCCACTGACTGCCGAGGCCGGATACATGGCGTAGCTTTCGGTCAGTTCTATCGTGGTGTGTTCGGTGGCGTTGAGCAAGGCGAACAGCTTGGCTTTTTCGGTATGGTCAGGGCAAGCCGGATAGCCGGGGGCGGGGCGGATGCCTTGGTAGGCTTCGTTGATTAACTGGTCGTTAGCGTGATTTTCTTCTTCCGCGTAGCCCCAGTAGTCTTTTCTGACCCGCAAATGCAGGTATTCGGCGAAGGCTTCGGCTAACCGGTCTGCCAAGGCTTTGAGCATGATGGCGCTGTAATCGTCATGGTCTGCTTCAAACTGTGCCAGCTTGGTTTCGATGCCCATGCCCGTGGTGACGGCGAAACCGCCGATATAATCCGCCACGCCGCTGGTTTTGGGCGCGATGAAGTCAGACAAGCAGTAATTCGGGCGGCCTGGGGCCTTGACGTTTTGCTGGCGTAGGTGGTGCAGGGTTGCCCGTTCTTCGGTGCGGGTTTCGTCGGTGTACAACACAACATCGTCTTCGTCGCTGTGCGCGGGGAAGAAGCCGATGACCGCCCGTGCGCCTAGCCAGTTTTCAGCGATGATTTGCTTGAGCATGGTCTTCGCGTCGGCGAACAGTTTGCGGGCTTCGTTGCCGATGGTTTCATCATCCAAAATTTTCGGGTAGCTGCCCGCCATTTCCCAAGTTTGGAAAAACGGCGACCAGTCGATGAATTCCGCCAGCATCGCCAGCGACACGTCATCAATGACTTTCACACCTAAAAATTTAGGCTTTACTGGCTGATGATAGCCCCTGAATTTATTGGCGCGGGCCGCCTCAATAGTGTGTTGCTTGGTTTTTGATTCTTTGCCTTTGTGGCGTTCGCGCACTTGCGCGTATTCGGTGCGTAAACTACCGACAAACTCAGCTTTTAAATCGGTGCTTAACAAGTTGCTGGCGACACCGACCGCACGCGAGGCATCGGTGACGTAGACCGTTGTGCCCGTGTAATTCGGCTCGATTTTCACCGCCGTGTGGGCACGCGAGGTGGTCGCGCCGCCGATCATCAACGGTATCGTGAAGCCTTGCCGCTGCATTTCTTTGGCGACATGCACCATTTCATCGAGCGACGGCGTAATCAGGCCGCTGAGTCCGATAATATCGACGTTTTCCAGCCTTGCCGTTTGCAGGATTTTTTCGGTAGGCACCATCACGCCCAAGTCAATGACATCGTAGTTGTTGCATTGCAAGACCACGCCGACGATGTTTTTGCCGATGTCATGCACGTCGCCTTTCACGGTCGCCATCAGGATTTTGCCGTTGGTTTGGCGGTCTCCCGCGACTTTGTCGGCTTCCATGTACGGCATCAAATAAGCCACGGCTTTTTTCATGACGCGGGCGGATTTGACCACTTGCGGCAGGAACATTTTGCCCGCGCCGAACAAATCGCCGACCACGTTCATGCCGTCCATCAACGGGCCTTCGATGACGTGCAGCGGGCGTTCGGCTTCCAGACGCGCGGCTTCGGTGTCTTCGTCGATGAAGTCGGTGATGCCTTTCACCAGCGCGTGTTCCAGGCGTTTGCTGACAGGCCAAGTGCGCCATTCTTGCTCTTCCGGTTTGGCTTCGCTGGTGCTGCCGTCGCCACGGTATTTTTCCGCCAGTTCCAGCAATTTTTCCGTGCCGCTGCCGTCATGTCTGTTGAGAATTACGTCTTCAACGGCATCGCGCAAATCTAGCGGGATGTCTTCGTAAATCGCCACAGACCCGGCGTTGACGATGCCCATAGTCATACCCGCCTGAATCGCGTGATACAAAAACACCGCGTGGATGGCTTCACGCACCGGATTATTGCCACGGAACGAAAACGACACGTTGGACACGCCGCCGGAAATCAACGCGTGGGGCAGGGTTTGTTTGATGATGCGGGTGGCTTCGATGAAGTCCACGCCATAATTGTTGTGTTCTTCAATGCCGGTGGCGACGGCGAAAATGTTGGGGTCGAAAATAATGTCTTCGGGCGGGAAGCCGATTTGTTCGACGAGAATTTTATAAGCGCGGGTACAAATTTCGACTTTGCGGGCTTGGGTGTCCGCCTGACCGACTTCATCAAAGGCCATGACGATGACCGCCGCGCCATAGCGTTTGACCAGTTTGGCATGTTTGATAAAGGCGGCTTCGCCTTCTTTCATCGAAATGGAGTTGACGATGCCTTTGCCTTGGATGCACTTCAAACCTGCTTCGAGGATGTCCCATTTCGAGGAGTCGAGCATGATCGGCACTTTGGCGATGTCAGGTTCGGACGCGATCAGCATCAAGAAGCGCACCATCGCTTCTTTAGATTCGAGCATCCCTTCGTCCATGTTGATGTCGATGATTTGCGCGCCGTTTTCGACTTGTTGGCGGGCAACATCTAAAGCCGCTTCAAAATCACCTTCGATAATCAGACGCTTGAAGGCGGCGGAACCGGTGACATTGGTGCGTTCGCCGACATTCACAAACAGGCTGTCTGCGGCTATCGTCATGGGTTCAAGACCGGATAAACGGCATTGTTTGGGCAAATCGGGAACTACGCGGGGCGGGTATTTTTTGACGGCTTCGACTATGGCTTTGATATGTGCGGGAGATGTGCCGCAACAGCCGCCGATGATGTTCAAATAGCCACTCACCGCCCAGTCTTCGATTTCAGCAGCCATTGCTTCTGGCGATTCGTCGTATTCGCCGAACTCGTTGGGCAAACCGGCGTTGGGGTGCGCGGAAACGTGGGTGTCGGCGATGGTCGATAATTCTTCAATGTGCTGGCGCAGTTCTTTTGCGCCCAACGCGCAGTTGAAGCCAAAGGAAATCGGTTGGATATGTTTAAGCGAATGCCAGAACGCGGCGACGGTTTGGCCTGACAGGGTGCGGCCTGATGCGTCCGTAATCGTGCCGGAAATCATCACGGGCAGTTTGTAGCCCAAGGCGTCGAAAACGTTTTCTACGGCAAAGGCGGCGGCTTTGGCATTGAGCGTGTCGAAAATGGTTTCTATCAGAATGATGTCCGCACCGCCGTCAATGAGTCCTTGCGTGGCTTCGGTGTAAGTCTCGACCAGTTCGTCAAAAGAAATGTTGCGAAATCCGGGATCGTTGACATCGGGTGACATCGACGCGGTACGGCTAGTCGGGCCTAACACGCCGGCGACAAAGCGCGGTTTGTCGGGCGTTTTTTGTGTGCACTCATCCGCAGCTTGTTTTGCCAGCTTCGCGCCTTCTTTGTTCAATTCGTAAACTAAGGCTTCCATGCCATAATCGCCCATACCAATGCTGTTGGAATTAAATGTATTGGTTTCGACTATATCTGTCCCCGCTTCAAAATACGCGCAGTGTATGGCTTTGATAATGTCCGGCTGGGTCAGCGTCAACAAGTCATTGTTGCCTTTTAAATCAATCTCCCACTGGGCAAAACGGGTGCCACGATAATCTTTTTCTTCCAGCTTGTAGCCTTGGATCATCGTCCCCATCGCGCCATCAAGAAACAGGATTTTTTGCGATAATTGCTGTTTAAATAATTCTATTTTGCTCATACTGGGTAAGTTAAAGTTAGATTGGCAGACTAAATATAATCATTGCGTAAACGGAAGGCTAACACTATTATTTTCGGCTCAATTACCGGAGATTTCGATGACCCAACCAAGCATGATCCAAGTCATTAAAAGCGTTTTAGCCGCCTTTATTGGTGTACAAAGTGAAGAAAACAGGCAAAAGGATTTTACACAAGGCTCCCTGAAAAACTACCTTATTGGAGGCGTGGTTTTTACGGTGCTATTTGTTGCGATAATAATCTTTGTAGTTTCGGCAGTGTTAGCTTAGGAAATTTTAGGCAACCACTAAGCAAAACCAGAACCCCTTCCGTGATCACAGGGAGGGTTATAAATCCAATAGGCATGGCCTATTGCCATCTCTTTGCGCCATGAAAGAAAAGAGAAACGGAATCTTGATCTGTGATTCCTTAAGGCGATTTGCTTGATAATTACCATAAAAAAGCCCAAGCACAGCTTGGGCTTTTGCTGGGATTACCGCTTGTTAAGCAACGGATTATTTTTTGACACCTTGCTTCATTGATTCAGCCACACTTTTGACTGCGCCCGACACCATTTCATTAATCCCACTAAATAAATTAGGTATTGAAAAGCTTTCTTTAGTGACAAATTGCAGGCGTATAAACGCCAAAATCAAAAAGCCGACCAAAGGCGGCATCAATTCTAAAAAGTAAGACAGAAAAGCTCCGCCAGCACTTTGAAAGCCTTCTTGATTTTTTCTATCACCGACACTGACCAAATCCCGCTCATAGCCTTCTGAACTGACATCTTTGCCATTGAACAAATCGGCGAGATAAATGTTGACATCATAAAGCATGACTTGTGAAGCCAAAAACACCGCCGCACAAATGCCTATCCACATGAATAAATTATCGGTTTTTGCTTTTATTCCCGATTGATAAATCCATACCAGCGCAAAAATCATTGCTATAGCACCAATCATAGTTATACCCTTCCTGTTAAAGTTTTATATTTTTGTTAAAAAATAGAATAAAAACGGACATTTTAAAATCATCTCAGAACCTTCTTTTTTGACCACTTTGCATGATTCGTATTTTTCTTGTCCGAGTTTTGTCTGTTTTTTAATTTCACCATTTTCAACCGCGTACTTAATGGCTATTTTCATTTCTTTAGTCCGTCCAACAGAATCAGTCGCAGTGGTGTGCAAGATACCATCGGCTTTGAAATCCCATTCAACTTTTATCGCTTTTTTCTCACTGTCTAATTTCGATGATTCAGCGTATAAATTCCATTTGCCCAATATCTCCGAATTATCCTTTAATGCCACATCGGCATGAACTGAAAACGCACACATCCATATAATGGCGATAAATGGAAGCATTTTAATATTTTTTATCATTTTTCTTGTCCTCATAATATAAACTCCGCGAAACAAGAAGTTTAAACTATACCACACTTGCTATCGAGCTTTAAATTTACAATCGGTTCGAATGCGCCTTTAAATGTTGAAAATGCTTTTAATATAACCACTTATTAAGAAAGGTTATGCAAAAAAACGATGCCTTTACAAAGTCCAAAAATCCATATAACCCTATAGGTTTTATAGCCTAATTTTGATTTATCAAACAACAATTAGCTCTTGACTTTAATTGCACCTAAAGTATTATGTTGCTTCCGTTTGCTAACAAATTAGCAATTTCTAAAACATAAAAAAATTACAGGTAGGACATCCCATGGGGTTCATTTTAGATCTCACGTCAATGTTAAAAGAGCCGGCTGGCATGGTAGGCGCGGTTGTAGTTATCGCTGCTGTTTATTTTTTAATCAAATGGGTATTCGCTCCACACCCTGACGACGAACAATAAGCCGTCTAGTCCAGTCAAATGAGGCCGCTAACAGTATTTCTGTTAGCGGCCTTAGTTTTTTAGGGGCTATAGGGATTTATTGCACATCTCAACGTAAATTAATTTACAATTAATACATTTTCCAGAATGTTTTAATGTATCAGCTAATATTCTATAAAATCTCCTCCTTACTTTCCAAACAAGTCCCTGCCACCGGTATCGGTGCGTTTCGTCTGGCTTATGGCTTGGTCACCCTACAGGAAATTGTGTTCCTGTATTATTTCAACCACCTGATTTTCGACCCCGTCCCGTTCATTGATGTCGAATTTCCGACCATCACCCTGTTTTTATGCCTATGGGGCATAGCGGCCAGTTTTATCGTCCTCGGCTACCGCTATCAATCCGCACTGACCTGCAATTATATTTTCTGGCTGGTTTTCATCAATTTCACGCCCATGCAGCGCGATTTTGATGGCGGTTTTGATTTATTCATGATCGGCACAAACTTTTTCCTGTTGTTTATGCCAGGAGACCAGGCCTTTTCCCTGGACAAGCTCAGGTATAAGCTTAGCACCCCATTTATCCATTACAGCCGTTATCCGCAAGCCACCGTATCGGTGTTGGCTTACTACCTACCGGTTTTGATTTGCTTGGGATTTTTGTATTTTGATTCGGCGATACATAAAATGTTTGCCGAACATTGGCGCAATGGGCTAGGTTCTTGGCTACCATCGACCCAGCCTTATTACGTATCGGCACTGGATATGTCTTGGCTATTGAATAGGGAAATGGTGGAAAAGGCCATAGGCTACACAATCTTGGTTTTCCAATTCACCTTCATGTTCTTTTTTGCCCATCGCCGATTACGCGTCATCTATTTGTTGATTGGCATGAGTTTGCATTTGGGCATTACCTTGTCGCTGAATATTTATCCGTTTGGCATGGGAATGCTGATTTTTTATACCCTGCTCGTCCCGTTCGGTTTTTGGCGGGCGATGGGTGACCGCTTGGTGGCAAAACATCCGGCATTGACCGTGTTTTATGACAAACAATGTCCGTTATGCAACCGCACCGTGCTAATCTTGAACCATTTCGATGTTTTTAAGTGCATCGACTTTAAAAACGCCCAGGATTACGCCGCACAGTATCCGGCAATGGCGGCAACCAGCCCGCAGACCTTACTGACCGATTTATACGCGCTGGACAACGGACAGCGGGTTTATTCGGGTGTCGACACTTATATCCAAATTTTCCTGAAAATGCGCTGGTTGGCGATTGTTGGCATTATTTTACGGCTGCCAGGCATTTACGTACTGGCAAAAAATAAATACCGCGCCATTGCCGATGCGCGTAGCCGCGTCGAGTGCAACACCGATTGCTTGGTGGCGGCCCCATTGTCCAATGACACTTGGTATCAACGCTATTTTGTCGAAATGGCGGCACAAAAACCTAAATCATTGATACGGAAACTGGAAAAAATCCTCATCGTCATCGTGCTATTGCAACTGAACAGCACCATCCATTATGGGATTGTTTACCGTCTTGATATTGACACCAAGCAAAGTCTGGTCACGGACGCGCTGGCAAAAAGCAGCAACGCACTATTGGAGCTGTCACAGACTTTTTTGGGCATAGCCCCACACGCACTGTATCTGCACGACCATTTCGCCGGTTACGACCACATTCTGGCAATCACCTACACCGATGCACAAGGCAAAGAACAGTGGCTCCCCTTCGTTAATGAACAAGGCCGCTTACTCGCCCCGAACTGGGGACGGGTGCATTCGATGTGGGCGAACATCGCCGTGACCCCCAACATCAACAATGTACGCTTACAAAAATTCATCATGAAAGTGACCGCGTTTTGGGGGCATGAAATTGGCTTGAATTTGAACAACACGACCTTCCATATCCAGCTCAAAAAAATTGACGCACCTAGCTATTGGGTTTACGACCAACTGCACCGCAATTTCGCGGCACCGTGGGTGACTATCGGAACGGTGAAATGGACGAACAACGTGATTACCTACGATTTACCGAATAATATCAATTCGCTATAAGCGTATAAAAACGCCGGATGACTTTAAATATTGCATCAATGCACTAGCCATGATATAAATTGCCCGTGCTTTCATTCATTGACGCACAATAAATAAAATAAGTTAAACCCCTTTGGAGGATAATATTATGAAAAAAATTCTTGCACTTTTGGCTATGGCATTGATGGTAGTTGGCTTATCTGGCTGTATGGATGATCCAGATGGTTCAAAACAAAAAGTTTCTAGTTCAATCGAACTGTAATTAATTGTTTTAAAAAACCCAGCTTTACGGCTGGGTTTTTTTTCGCCTAAAAAATGCGGCTTTCGGTTATTCAAACCAAACGCGCCCACATATCATAATCATCCGCCTCTTCCAACTCGACCTGTACAAACTCGCCGACCTTTAAGTGCGTCGCGCCATCAATAAACACCTGCCCGTCAATTTCTGGCGCATCGGCACGACTTCTGGCGACCGCCCCTTCTTCGACCACTTCATCAACCAACACCGTTTCTATCCTGCCGACGCGCTGTTGCAGACGTTCTGCGCTAATGTCCGCCTGATGCGCCATAAACCGCGCCAGACGCTCTTGTTTAAGCTCTTCAGGCACTGTACCCGGCAATTCGTTCGCCGTAGCGCCTTTTATCGGCGAATAGGCAAAACAACCGACACGATCCAATTGCGCTTCACTTAAAAAATCCAACAATTCCTCAAATTCCGCTTCGGTTTCGCCGGGAAAACCGACAATAAACGTGCTACGCAAAGTAATGTCAGGACACACATCCCGCCATGCCTTGATGCGCTCCAGATTATTCTGGCTTGCCGCCGGACGTTTCATCAGTTTCAAAATACGGCTGTTGGCGTGTTGGAACGGAATATCCAGATACGGCAATATCTTGCCGGCCGCCATCAACGGGATCACCTCATCGACATGCGGATAAGGGTAGACATAGTGCATCCGCACCCAGATACCCAAATCACCCAAGGCTTCCGCCAGATCATAAAAGCGCGTCTGCACCTGACGGCCACGCCAATCGCGTGGTTGGTATTTCATATCCAAACCGTATGCACTGGTGTCTTGCGACACCACCAACAATTCCTTAACGCCCGCTTGCGCCAAACGTTCGGCTTCCAGCAACACCTCATCGACCGGACGGCTGACCAAGTCGCCACGCATGGACGGGATGATGCAGAATGTGCAACGGTGGTTGCAGCCTTCGGAAATTTTTAAGTAGGCGTAATGGTCGGGTGTCAGTTTAATACCTTGTGGCGGCAGCAAGCTGGTGAACGGATCATGGCGCGGTGGCAAATGTTCGTGTACGGAAGCGACCACTTCATCAATTGCGTGTGCGCCAGTCACCTTTAAAACCTGCGGATGACGGGCGCGGATTTCGTCCTCGCGCACGCCCAAGCAACCGGTGACGATGACCCTGCCGTTTTCCGCCAGGGCTTCACCTATGCTATCTAAAGATTCTTCCACCGCAGCGTCAATAAAACCGCAAGTGTTGACAATCACCAAGTCAGCATCTTGGTAAGTGGCGGAGATGGTGTAACCGTCGGTGCGCAATTGCGTCAAAATCCGCTCGCTATCGACCAAGGCTTTTGGGCAGCCTAAACTGATGAAGCCGACTGTGGGTGTATGTGCCATAAGTATATAATTTAACAAATAAAAATAGGATGGGCTGAACGAAGTGATGCCCATCGTGTGGGCCGTATTGGTGATGGGCTTTACTTCGTTCAGCCTATCCTACAATAGCGGCATAGAAAGATTAAGCCAGCAAAGCAGCCAACAAGCCTTTATGTTCAATCGCTTGCCGCTCGCGTAGCAAACGCTGGCAAACCACGATGCTGCCCAGCTCCGCCAACGCGGTGGCAAAATCATCATTGACCACCAAATAATCAAACTCGGCATAATGGCTCATTTCCGCCACAGCATCACGCATCCGGCGGGCGATGGTTTGTTCATCATCCTGACCGCGTGAGCGTAAGCGTTGCTCCAGCACGGCAATCGACGGCGGTAAAATGAAAATAGCGATGCTGTCCGGCAGCAATTGTTTGATTTGCTTTGCCCCCTGCCAGTCGATTTCCAGGATCACGTCCTGCCCTTGGTTTAGGTTATCCTGCACCGTCTGTTGCGCCGTGCCGTAAAAATTATCAAACACTTGGGCATGTTCCAAAAACGCCTGTTGTGCCAGCATCGCTTGAAACTCGGCAACCGACACGAAATAATAATCGCGCCCATGTGCTTCGCCGGGGCGCATCTGGCGCGTGGTGTGGGAGGTGGAGACGGTCAAGTTTGCCGTATCCTGCACTAATTGTTTGACCAGACTGGTTTTACCGGCACCCGACGGCGCCGAAATAATGTAAAGTGTGCCGATTTTCATGAGAACCTAATAAGCGATGGAAAATTAATGCCCAATTAATAACGCCAACGCACTATTTTATACGCAAAGCCTACGAACCACAGCATAAAGAAGGCCTTATCCTGCAAACCAAACCCTACAAACAACTATGTCAACACGCGGCCCCTGGAAAATCCTTAACGAAAAAATGATCCACGAAACCCCGTGGATACGCATAGACCACCACGACGTGCTGACCCCCGCCGGAACGCCGGGCATTTACACCACCGTGGATTTTAAAAATTGGGCGATAGGCATCGTCCCGATAGATGACGAAGGTTACACGTACATCGTCGGACAATATCGCTTCCCTTTACAAGAATACAGTTGGGAAATTCCTGAAGGCGGCGGCAGTAAAGACGCGACATTGTTGGAGTCGGCACAACGCGAATTGCTGGAAGAAACGGGCATCAGCGCGGCTAACTGGGAGATGATTTACGAATTTAACACCAGCAATTCCATCACCAATGAACGGGCGTTTGTTTTCTTGGCGACTGGTTTGACGTTCGGCGAAGCACATCCCGAAGAGAACGAAGAGCTGGAAACTAAGAAAATCCACTTTAGCGAATTGGTGGACAGGGTTTACCGCAATGAAGTTAAGGATAGTTTGACGGTTATTGGGGTGTTGATGGTGGCGAGGAAATTGGCGGCACAAGGAGGCTAGATGGGTTGTCATGTGGGTGCGAAGTCATTCGCACCCATGAATTATGGCTTTTGTTCAGGCTGCTTTCGCCCATCTGCCATAAAGTCATCGGAAAATTGGGACATGGCTGAAAACCATTGATCCCACGAGTTTTCCAAGGGTTCTAAAATGATTTTATTGCCCAGCTTAGAAATTTTAACTTCCTTGCCTTGCAACCTAAATTCTTTAGGCAATCGAACAGCTTGTGGGCGGCCATTTTGAAAAAGTTTTGCCGTTGCCATAATGCCATACTCCCTAAATGATAGATTCAAAAAGTATATATCATTAACGGATTGCCGTCGAATGCTACAAAAGCACTGAAGACCTTTGGATATAGTAAAGTGTATTTACAAGCTTGAGGGTATCAAGGGTGATGGGCGGAATTCAAACTATGTCCCGCTTTTGGGATTGGGGGAAAATTTACAGATTCCAGCATTGACGACTAGGGGTGTTGAAAGAAGTGGGCACAATGGAATCGCTTTATGCCAGTTTGGTGGCATATTTTTAATCGGAGTTCGCGCGTGAAATTTCCAGGCATGAAATATTGGCTTTTTGCCCTAACGCTATCGGCTTTATTCCATATCCTTATCTTTTATCTCATCAGCGTTGATTTAAAATTTTCACCCGGCAAACGCTATGGCCGTATTCCAACTCAAGCAATCACGCTATTTTTAGTCAAACGTCCTATGGCGCGAAAACCGTTGCCGGACAAAGAACCCGCCAGAGCCTTGAATCCTGTTCAGGGAAGCTCGAAAGTTAAAAGTATTTCGGGATTAGCCCATAAACAAACATCAGCGGCTTCTGATAAACTTTCCAAAAACCATCATATCCATGCGGCAAAAGTCCCGCAAAAAACAACGGATAACATGGTGGTCAAGCCTGTTTACCGCGATTGGCGGGCAATGACCGAGGAATATGTCCAACAGAAATTTGCCGCAGATGTTTCGCGGAAACAACAACAAGAAGCCTTATGGCTGAAAACCCCCTCCATCATGCACGGTGATCCACCCGATCATTTCGATAAACAAAATAAAGCCGCGATGCTGATTGAAACAGGTCATCAGGAAAAAAAACGCTTAAATTTCAATCATCAGAAATCTTCAGGTATCAGGATACCCTTGGGCAAATCATGTTCCCTCGGCGATGTCGGGCATGATCAGGAAAAAGGGCTTTTAGAATGCCGTTGGCGTTGGTAAAAGTGTTGAAATGGCTAGCAAATTAAATATTAATTTTTTTGTTTCCGCGCCCTGTAGCTTAAGTTCTTTAGGTCGCCGGACCGCTTGTGGGCGGCCATTTTGAAAAAGTTTTGCCGCAAAAGAGTCCCTAAAAGTATATGCCGTTTGAAGGTCGGCATCGCATGTTTAAATGGCATCCTAAGGCCATTACAAGTCAGTGGAGATAGGCCGGGCAACATATTTACGTTGCCCGGCATTCCAGTATCCGATGCTATTGGGCAATAGGGAAACCGATAATCAATTCTCCCGTTGCTTGGACATCAAATTGTCGGGGCGTTGTTTATGCCCGACTTATCCAGCCTACACCACCAAAAAATCCCGCATCATGCCCATATCCTCATGCTCAAGATTATGGCAGTGATACATAAACAAACCTTTAAAATCCTGGAACGGTTTAATGAGGCGTACGCTTTCGCCGGGCATGACCAATACCGTGTCTTTTAAACCACTGTCGATAAAACCGTCGCTTACGGTGGCGTAATCGTGTTCCATGCCATTGGCGATACTGCGGCTGACAATTTGAAATGATTGTCCGTGCATGTGGATAGGATGCGCCATCGACATCATCATGCCACCACCCATACCCATACCGCCGCCCATGCCGCCACCCATACCACCGTGACGCATGCCACCCATACCCATACCCATACCCATACCCATACCCATACCCATACCCATACCCATACCCATACCCATGCCCATGCCCATGCCCATGCCCATGCCCATGCCCATGCCGCCTTGCTGTCCGGCGGCTTGTCCGTCACCTGCCGCAGGCTGACCATGCCCTCCACCGTGGGCATGGAAAATTTCCATTAACTGGATGGAGTTGACCGGAATCCGTTCAAAATCCTGCACATCGTTATAAGCATAAGGACGTCCGTTCAGCAGCATCGCCATGTGCGCTTCGGAAATGCCTATTGGCACCGGCTTGTTGGGATTGGCGGTGTCGGCTATTTGGTAACGGCGGAAACTGGACAAGGTGTTGGGCAGTTTTGGGCTGTCGCTGACTTTGCGGGTCACTTTCACGGTAAAAACAGGATAATCACTACCGACCGGCAAACTGCCCCGGTGCATCATCATGCCCATACTCGGCAACACGCCGCTAAACGGCAAGCTACGCATGACCAATTGCGAACCTTCGGCACGACCGCTGAAATCCGCCCACACATCCAGACGCTCACCCGGCGCAAGCATCATGTACGGTTTGGTTTCCGGTTTTTCCAGCAAGCCGCCATCCACGCCGATGACGGTGATGTGGGTGCCGTCATCCCACGCGAGTTTGTAAATGCGGGCAGTGGAACCATTAAGGATACGCAAACGGTAAGCACGACTTTCCACATCGATTTGAAATTCCGCACGACCATTGACCAAGATACGGTCGCCATAAAATCCCATCATGCGTTCGTGCATGTGGCGCACATAAACAAGCTGGTTTTGGTCATCGAACAAACGGTCTTGGATGACAATGGGGATTTCATAAGCACCGGAAGGCAGGCCCAAGGCGGCTTCTTCCTCGTCATGCACAAACAACGCGCCCGCCAAGCCGTGATACACCTGTTTGGCAGTGATTTCGTGCGGATGCGGATGGTAAATGTTCATGCTGGCGCGGTTCAGCACTTCAAACTCATAAACCAGTTTTTCGCCAGGATCAATCGCATACAGCGGATGCCCGTCCATTTCCGCCGGAACATGCAGGCCGTGCCAGTGCGTCACGGTCGTTTCGGACAGGCCGTTATGCAAATGGATGCGGACTTTTTGGCCTTTTTGCAAATGGATGAGGGGCCCTAAATACGACCCCGGAATTTCTGTCACCGCGTCTTTAGGGCCATTCAGCACACGGGCACTGTATTGCAACACCCGTGTCTGCTGGCCGACAAAAATCGGCACGGAAGCGGGTTTGCAGAACAGTTCAATCTCCACGTCCGCTTTAAAATTTGGATTAGCTTGGCGCGGTGGCAGCTTCGGCATGGCCTGCATACCTTCCATCGCATTTAACAGGCCGGGCATGCCGGCAAAAGCCAATAGACCTAAACCGGATTGGCTCAGGAAACGGCGGCGGGAATAGTTATTATTGTTTGGTGAAAACATAAAATCCTCCTCAGCGACAATGTCTTAGTAGGCATCAGGCGCAAATGTCCCAATGTTAGCAGGGATTTTATATTAGCAAATTTTAATGTTCAAGCTATTGACTTGATACTTTTGGGTACTCGTCAATACCATGTAAATTTGACTTGAAAAACAAGCAGGTTCAGTTGACACTTGGCATTTTAACGTTGAGACGGGGCGGCAAGCCCCGTCTGGCATGGAGACCTAAAACCAAGCCCTACTACTCTGTTTCAGACGAAGCTTCGGCAACAGCCTCTTCAACAGCACCTGATGAAGCCGTTTCTTCAACTGGTGCAGCTTCAGTTTCTACAACTTCGGGCTTAACCATCGGTTCTATAAAAGCGATAAACCAATCCAGTTCTTTTACATTATCTAAATCAGGATCATGCAATATATCGCTGAGTTCGGGCAAGCTACCACGGCTCCTGGAGTTTTCCAAGGCTTTCAGACACGCATCAAAATCAGTGCGCAAAGCGGCAATGCAAGCCAAATTATACGAAGCCGTACCAGCCTGAATCCTATTGGCAGTTTCAAAATGCTGCTTCGCCAATTCGTATAAGGCATCTATAGGTTCAACACCTTGCAACCTCGCCAAATCCATATACGCCACACCGCCGTTAATCGCCGCACCTAAATAATCCGGGTTTATCAACAGACAAAACGCAAATTTATTAATCGCGTCTTGATAAATACTTGCCGCCAGTCCGCCTTCTTTGGTTTTTGCCTGATGCAGTAAGGCAAAACCCCAGTTATACAAAGCATCGGCGCGGATAGGATCATCCAGTAATACTTCAGCATAACCGGCATACGCGCTTTTGAACAACTGGTCGGCAGTGCTGCCTTCACTTTTACGCGCTTGCTGGGTTTGTTTGATGGTTGCGGACAATTTTGATTTTTTTGTGAACGATGATAGCAACGACATGATTTCTCCTCCTGATAAATGGTTTATTGGCTAGACCGTTATAGAATAACAGTTCATCAATTATCGACAAGCGACTATTGTAAACCGGATATGACGCAAACTATCGACACGACGCTAAAAGAAAAAATCAACCTGGAAACCTCCCAAATCGCCTGGAGCGAATTGCAACGCTTTTTTGCCCAAGGCCTTGCCATTAATGTCGCACCGGAATTGGATTTAGTTGAAACCGCCTACCAATTTTCTATCGACAACAAAGTGCTGGTTGCGCAATGGTTGGCTAGCAATCAAATTGGTTTAGTAACTGATCAACAGGCGTTGGCATGGCTGGAAACCGAGGCTTCAGTTTGGGCGGTGGTGGTTAAGCCTTGGCTGTTGGTGCAAGGGTAAAGAGATAACGGGCTTTATAGCTTTTCAAGGGATACCATTAATTGATTGCTCCAACGTCTTGTTCAGGCAATGGCACTAAATTGGACTGCTGATTGAAATTTAACATCTGTTCCGCCAGTTGCCTGCCCGCTTCGGTTAAAGGATGAATCACGAAACTCGCACCTAAACCGTACAATTTTGGTTCTTCATCATCGTGAAAACATACCGTGCCTACGTGTCCTTGAAATTGCCGTGTTTTCAACTGCATGATCGACGAAGCCCGTACTTCGAATTCAGGCATGGCGAGCACTATGCCTTTGATTTTCGCCAATGGCAGTTTTTCCCACAACGCTTTATCTTCGGCATCGCCGTAAACCACGCGCCGCCCGTCCGCCAGGAGTGCTTCCAACACTGTCGGGTCGGCATCCAAACCTAAAACCCGCTTGTCTTGTTCACAGAAGGCCTGATAAGCGGACATGCCAGTACGTCCCATGCCGATAACCAGCCATTCGGCAATCCCTATGCTGTTCGGCAATCTGTCAGGATGATTCACCTGGCGTTCAAAACGGATTAAAAATGGCTCCAATAAGGAAAACAATCGATGTGAAAAACGGTTCAAAGGCGCGGCAACCGCCAAGGACATCGCAACAGCCAAACCAATAATCGCCTCCCAAACCGGCGGTAGCAAATGTGCATCAATCACGGCATTCGACGTGATCAACGCGAATTCGCTATACGTCATCAACGCCAAAGACGAGATGAACGCATTGCGGGCGCGTAGACCGACTACCAAAAATAGCGAAAAAAACAGCCAACCCTGTAACGGCAATATCGCCAATAATAGTAATGCCTGTAGTAATTCGTCATAGCCCGGCAAATCCGTGAGTCCGATTTGCAGGAAAAAAGCCACCAAAAAAGTTTCTTTCAAGCCCCACAATTTATCCGCTAATTCGTCGATTTTAGCGTGCCCTGCCAATGTCACGCCCATCAATAAGGCACCGATTTCATTGGAAATTCCTACTTCTTCCGCCAACATACCGCCTGCCAAAGCCAACGAAACACCTAACAGCAGCTTTAATTCATCGGCGTGACTGGCATTCAGCAAACGATACGCGAGAGGCCGTAACAGGGGCAACAATAACAAGCCCAATGCCCACAGTGTCGGTTGTTTGCCGCTGGTAAACGCCAACAGCCCGATAGCCACTATATCTTGCAAGATTAAAATACTGAGGACATCCCGTCCATGCATCGTGGAAAGTTCACCATTATCTTCCAATACCTTAATCGCCAACACGGTGCTGGAAAATGCAAGACTGATGCCCAGCACCAACCCGCCGGAAATGTATCCACCCAAAGCAAAGAAAATAGCCACCGAAATGCCGGTGACAATCAGTAAATGCATACCGCCAACACTCAACACTTCACGCCTTAACAAGGAGCGTAGTTTTAGTTTCAAACCGACCGTAAACAATAATAATTGGATACCAATATCGGCGAGATGCGCGAGCGTATTATCAGGATGGACACCAAGGGCATGTAAGATATATCCGGCTATCAGATAGCCGACCAATGGCGGAAAATACAAGCTGCTGGTGATCAACCCTGCCATATAGGCAGTACCTACCAAAACCAATTCCATAGTGGACTCTTGAACAGAGGAAAAACGATGCTTGATTATAATGCACTGGGCTACTAAGCACAGGGCATCAAATTACAAACGACGTGCTTAAATGCCTGAAGCACATCATTATTGAGGGATGTCTGGTTTAACGAAGCTCGTTTAGGGTGTTTACTTGAAGGGAGTGATTTTTACGAATAATGACCTAACCGCTAGGCCATTATTTATTAATGGTAGTGGTTACAGAACAACTGTCTGGTCGGTGTCCGTCATTCCGGCATGGATTGCCGGAATCCAGCCGACCAGACATTTTCCATTCAGCCACCACCTTATTATTTTTATAAGTACCCTGACATCAAAATTCTAAGCCCTTTCCGTCCTGCGTCCAGTTTTCGCCGTACCGCGCGGCGTTTTAGGACGCGTGTCACGACCTACCGGAGCTTTTGGCGTGTGCCGGAAATCTTTTTTACCAGATTTATTTGCTGCTGCTTTTTTGGGTGCGTCTTGCACTCGCAAAGACACAGGTTCATAGCCGGTATCAGCCACACGGGTAATTTCCCGTTTCAGCAATTTCTCAATATCCGCAAGCTGTTGCGCTTCTTCCGGGCTAACCAAAGAAATGGCCTCGCCTGTAGCTCCGGCACGTCCGGTACGACCTATGCGATGCACATAATCTTCGGGCACTTGCGGCAAATCATAATTGAAGACATGCGGCAGATTGTCGATGTCCAGACCACGGGCGGCAATGTCGGTGGCGACCAGGACGGTGACCTTGCCCTCTTTGAACGCATCCAGGGCCTTAACCCGCGCCCCTTGCGACTTGTCACCATGCAAGGCGGCGGAACGGATGCCGTCTTGGATGAGTTGTTTTTCCAAACGGTCTGCGCCATGTTTGGTGCGTACGAACACCAACACTTGCTTCCAGTTGTTGCTGCCGATCAGATAAGACAGCAGTTCGCGTTTGCGCTCACGCGGGATACCGTAGACCAATTCGGTAACGGTATCGGCGGTGGCATTTTGGCGGGCGACTTCAATCTCGACTGGCTTGTTGAGTAATTGCGCGGCAAGGGTTTTGATCGCATTGGAGACCGTTGCCGAAAATAACAGACTCTGCCGTTGCTTGGGCAAAAATCCCAAAATTTGTTTGATGCTCGGCAAAAAGCCCATATCCAACATGCGGTCAGCCTCGTCCAGCACCAAGATTTCGACATGGGACAGATTGACGTTTCTTTGTTGGACATGGTCGATCAAACGGCCTGGCGTGGCGATAACAATATCGCAGCCGTGTTTCAAATTGCGGGTCTGCATATTGATGCTGGCACCGCCAATAACCACTTCAGTACGGAACGGCAGATGCTTGCCATAAACGGAAACGTTTTCATGCACTTGCAGGGCCAATTCGCGGGTTGGAGCCAAAATCAAGGCCCGCACACGGCGTGGTTTTTGATGGACGTTGTCGCTGTCTGCCAACAACTGCAATAAGGGCAAGGTGAAACTGGCGGTTTTGCCAGTGCCCGTTTGTGCGCCAGCTAAAACATCTTTGCCTTGCAAAATAATGGGGATGGCCTGTTTTTGGATCGGAGTGGGTTCGGTGTAACCTTGTTCGGTTACGGCTTTAAGCAATTCTTCGATTAAGCCGAGTTGGGCAAAAGACATTAAAAACCTCAAGTAAGAGTATTAGGTAAAATTAGATAAAGTGCAGCGGATAAATCAGACGGTAATGGGCAATAAATTGCGGGTAAAGCCATTGATTTACTTAGTGGTTTGTAAAATGCCAGCGTCGTGAACGTAACCACGCGCCGATAACTGGAGCCAATAGCAGAATGATCATGCCTATCAGCATGAAACCGCCTTTGGCCGGATTGTATTCGGAATTAATGCGTTCCCAACTGAAGCTACGCGCCAAACCCAAGCCAACTTCAAACAAGAACATTAACACCATCCATAGCACTCCAACCTGCAACTGATGCTGGCGGGTTGTGGCATTAAGCCACGGAGCCGTTAGGCTAGCGAGGGTAAGTATCAAAAAACTGCCGGTAAAAAAACTCAGTTGACGCGCCAGGGACTCGCCGATAAGCGGCGCAATGACAAATTCGCGGAGGCTGCCGTGTATGGATTCCACCAAAATCATCAGCAGCCAGACTATGAAGGCTTTACGCCAAATTACAAAACGTTTCAATTGTACGCTATGTTAGCCGCCAGTCATATTCATATAACGCAATATGACCGGTTGTTCGTGGATATTAAATTCGTGTTTTTCGGGTTTGATCAACATGGCATCAATAATTGCCTGTTTTAACACCGCCATATCACCAGGGTGACTACGCAACACTTGCTTTAAATCCACCGAATGCTCATTGCCCAGACACAGCAGCAAACGGCCATCCACGGTCAACCGCACACGGTTGCAAGTGCTGCAAAAATTCGCACTATGCGGTGAAATAAAACCGACGCGGGTTTGGGTGCCAACGACATTAAAATATTTGGATGGCCCGCCAGTGCTGGCATCACTTGCCACCAGTGCGAACTGTTTTCGCAAATCAGCTTTTATCGAGTCACTGGCATAATACGCATCGGCACGGTTGTGCTTCTCAACCACACCTAAAGGCATTTCCTCGATAAAACTGATGTCCACACCATTTTCGACGGCGAAAGCGACCAAATCACACACTTCTTGATGATTGCGGTCTTTGAGTATCACGGCATTGATTTTGACGCGCTCAAATCCAGCCGATACCGCCGCTTTTATGCCTTTGATGACTTGCGGCAAATCACCGGTGCGGGTGATGGCTTTAAATTTCGCGGCATCCAGGGTATCAAGGCTGATATTGACGCGCTTGACCCAAGCGGCTTTCAAAGCCTCCGCCATACTGTCAAGCTGCGAGCCGTTGGTGGTCAAAACCAGCTCGTCAAGCCCTTCCAGGCGACCTAGGTTTTGCAATAACTCCAACGCGCCTTTGCGTACCAAGGGTTCGCCGCCGGTAATCCTGATTTTCTTTACCCCCAGCTCGGTAAACGCCTGTGCCAACGTGTAAATTTCTTCCAGCGTCAAAATCTGTGCACGGGGCAGAAACACCATGTCCTCCGCCATGCAGTACACACAACGGAAATCACAGCGGTCAGTGATGGAAATACGCAGGTAATCCACTATCCTACCGAAACGGTCAAATAATGGTGCGGCAGGTGGCGAAGCAGTCATAACGAAATTATAAAAAAGTGACCGATAATATTACCACAATATGACTAGCCAAAGGCAGTTGTGTTCATTAAGAGTTACGGCAATAGCCTATTGGGATATTTCATGGAACTCCGTATTTTAAGTATTTTCTGTATAATACCCAATTTAAACAGGAGGATTATATGCTAGAAGTTCCAGCAACCGAATTTGTCAAAAATTTTGGACAATATAAAGAACGGGCGCAACGGGAAGTCATTGCCGTCACCAGCCACGGACGAACCAGCGGATATTTTATTTCTGAACAAGAATATAAATTGCTCAATGCCCAAGCAAGGCGGGCCTACCATGTCAGCGAACTGCCGGAAACAACAGTTGCTGCTCTTACCAATGCCCAAATGGCCCCGCAGCATGAACACCTGAACTCCCTGATGGATTGAGAAATATGCCGTTACCAGAACCGGAATGCGGACTTGTCATTTCTTATGCGTATTTGTGGAGGAACGAATATGCCGCCGGAAAAATTGAAGGCCAAAAAAACCGGCCCTGTGCCATTATCCTCGCCATCAAAAATACCAATGACAAGCAAACCGTTACCGTCGCCCCCATTACCCATACGCCACCACGCGATCCGGCAGTCGCTATTGAAATTCCGCCAAGAGTCAAACAACATTTAGCACTGGACGGAGAACAATCATGGCTGATCCTTGACGACTTCAATGAATTCCTATGGCCTGGCTATGATCTACGCCCCATATCCGGCACAATGGGCAAATACGACTATGGATTATTGCCACCAGCCTTATTCAATCAAATCACCGACAAAATTCTTGAACTTCGTCAAAAAGGCATCAGGCCGACTCCCCGCGATTAAGCCCACACCCTAGCGGTGACTATGGGAAACATTTTCACAAATAAAAAAGGAGCAGTCAGCCCCCTTTTTATTTAGGCTGGAGCGGGTTTATCACCCGTTCCAAACGTTTCAATGGGTATCCAGCACCGCAAAATGTTCAGTGCGTGTTTTAAAAGTACGGCGGTGATGAAAACTGAGGTTTTTAGATCGGTAGTCCTGCAATCGGAATGATAATAGATTTGTCAATAAAATATTGCGATAACTGTACACCTTGAAGTACGGGCATTCGACCCAATAAATCGGTAGGCTTGACTTTTTACAAATCATTCCGATTGCAGGACTCCCCCCCCTTCCATCGTACAAGGGAGTCGGGGTTAAAAATAGCCACGACTGCTGAAATATCAACATGGCATCAGCAGTTAGTGTTGCCTGAGAAACACCAATTAAACAGTTTTAGTCAAAAATTATATAAAAACCAAATGGATATAGATTGGCATGATGGGTGCTTAATGAGCTTAAGCGGGTGTCTGAACGGGTAATCTGCATAATTCGTTAATCTTTAAATTAAGGTATTTATATGAAACAACTAAACACATTGGCTCTGGCGGTTTCCTTGCTGGTTGGTTCGCAAGCGGCCCACGCACTGACACCTTGGACAACAGGTTTTGCCACGCCTGACGTTGCGGTCTATACCTCGGGGGGCGCGGCCCAGGATAAAGCCTACGGGCAAGTGGTCACCACGACGTTGGCGGCACCGGGTACGGTTGATATTTTCAGTGATGTCGATCCGGCAACGGGTTCAGTCGGGGCGCGTTGGACCGCTTATTATTTTACCGGCAACGCCAATTTGGGCGCGGGCCTGGCGGGCAAAAAAATCTTGTTGGAAAAACGTTCTTACGGCGCGGCAGGCTACGGTGTCGTGCCCTTGTTGGCCGCTTCTGGTGCCGGTCTTCCCATTGAGCATTTAAAGATTCAAGGGCTACAAGCAGCCGATTGGGATGTCGATGGTACTGTTGGTGGCAAAAAATGGAAAAAAACCATAGACACGGGCAATGCCAGTAAATATTTGTTTAAAAAAGTTTCTGATGGTGGCTTTTTGGGCGTCGATCCAGAAATTTTGCTAAAGCCTGGTACTGAAAACTATCCTGGTCAAGTCAATGAAGTGTCCACTGGTTTGCCCGAAGCGGGTTGGCCTTTGACCTTGTCCGCCTTGCCTAAAACCGGAAACCTTTTTACGGTGGTTCCAACCGGGGGCTTGGTTTATGGCGTTGCCGTGACCTTGGATTTATACAAGGTGTTACAAGCAGCCCAAAAACGGGCGGGTATTTTGCCTAGCACCGTTGTGGTTGGCAGTTACAGCGAAGCCAGTTTGCCTAAGTTAAACCGCAATGTCATTGCCTCCTTGCTGGCGGGTAAAGTCGGTGCTTGGAATCAAATCAAGATAGTCGATAAAACTGACGGCAATAAGGTAAAAACCTTGCTGGACACGACTATTCTTGCCAGTGCTGGAGTCACCGCACCGTACAAAGAAGCGACGACGGGTAAAAATTTAACTCCAGTTGCGGTGGCGAAGCGAAATAAAGGTGCGGCGATAGGGGCGGTTGCCTATGCCAAATTCCTCAATTACCCCGGCACCAAAAATTCATTTGCGCCGGGGGCAACCACGCCTGATAACGCGGTGGATGAAGATGCCACCTTGCCTATCGTCAAAGCACCGGGCGGTGCCGCCGATACAGGCAACCTTTTGAAAGACTGGCAAAACGGCACCAATGCGACTGGATACAATAACGTGCTGGATGTCACTAAACCTGCTAAACGTTGGGGTATAGCCGTCAACAGTGCCGACCGTAATAGTTCGGTGTTGGCGAATGGTACCGGTGGCGACCCTTGGCGATATATCAAAATTGATGGCTATGCGCCGACCTTGGAAAATGTGGCGGCAGGTGTTTATCCGCACTGGGCCGAAGGGGCGGTGCTTTACCGCACTAGCAAAGGGGTCGATCCTTTGTGGGCGGTCAAGACCAAGCTTCTGAAGGCTTTCGCCAATGATTTGGGCAGTCCGACGGTGGCGAATGCCGTCAATACCACGCAGGCCTGGGGTAAGACGGGTATTTTCGCAACCACGGCCGATCCACGCGGTTTTACCGCCAGCATTCCGTTTAATTACGCCAACCCGGTCGTACCGCTGACACATTTTAATGGTGGTAGCACCCATGCTGACATCGTTCCGGTTGCGGATAGAAATGCAAAAGGCGGCCTATCTCTGCAACTGAAATAAGTATTTGAGGTGGTGATGGTAATTTAACTGGAGCGCGGACATCCTGTCCGCCAAGCGGTCAAGATGACCGCGCTCCCGGTTAATAATTAACCACCAGCTTTTAATTCAACCACTACTAATTCAACCACCACCATTTTTTCAATCAGGTTGCAATTTGTTGGATTAAGGGATTTTCTGGATAAGTTGCTGGATAAGTTGGATGGTTGCCCGCCGCTTTCTTGCTTTAAGGCTGCTTAAAAATCAACACCTAAGCAACAGCAACTGTTGGTGTTGCAACAGCGGATAAGCGGTTTTATTTCAACAATCACTTACTTTTCAAAAACTTGTAACATGGCATGTCGGTTGCAAGTTCTTATGGTACTGACATCAATATTTCTCGCTTGGGAGCAAAACCTATGGTTACTTCAGAAGTTACCGGCAACAACCAAATCAAAGGTAGGATTCGGAATATCCACAACCGGGATGTCCTTTCAGAAGTTGAGCTGGACACGGCGGCGGGGATTATTACCTCGGTCATCACAACCAGCTCACTTAAATCGCTAGGTTTGGTGGTGGGGCAGGAAGCCGTGGCGGTGGTAAAAACGACGCAGTTTGCGTTGGCAAAAGTTTGATTTTTCTAAAGGCAAAAGACCAAGATGAACATGATGTCGAGTATTGCCAATAAATCGCATGTCAAGTTATGCGGTGGTGAGTTCATTCTTGAGCTTGAACCCTATGACAGGTCGATTATTGATAAAGGTGAAATTCGTGTCACTTGCCATGATGGCAGTGAATTTTCTATCAATTGCAAAACCCAGCCAGAGAATGACGGGCGCTTGAGCTTGAAATTTTCGGTGCAAAGCCTCCGTATTCCCGCATTGACCAAGGTGTTGTTAATTTGGGCTGGAAACTCATTGGATATTAGCGGCTTGTTCCTGCGTTACCAGCTTGATAGCGACAAACTCAATGACAATGTTTATCTGACCAAAAACTTGTTTAACGCCCAAGCCCGCAATTATTCCCTGGATGATTTGTTTGTCGTGACTTATGCGTATTTGAATGCCTTGCCGCTTGATAACCAGAATTTCGGTGGCTTGATTACGATACTTTCCTATCGTATCGCCGACAAACTGGAAGAGCGTGGCGATATACTCGAAGCAGTCCATGCCACTTACCGGCATTATCGGGATAAAGTGCAAAGCCATAATGCCGTGGCTTTCCGTTGGTTGGTTTCAAGCTCCAGTGTCCTGGCTACGGCTTTGCTGGCAACAGGATCGGTGACACAGGCGGCGGATGTCGTTGACGGGGCGCTTAAAGCGATAGTCCACCCCAGTTTTAATCCCCTGGTCCATCAAAATTACGCCATGTTGTTGTTTCAGGGCGGCTTGATCAAGGCGTGGTACGGGCATTTTGACGAAGCCGCCAGTTTGTTTATTGGCGCGGTCAATGCCGGCCGTTACGGCATGATCGATTTGCTGCATCCGCAAAATAATTGGGTGATAGGCCAGATGAGCGATTGCCATAAGTTTTTGCTAATCATTGAAGCCGCCTATTGCGCGTCCCTGGCGTGTACTAAAAATAAATTGCCGCCAGAATCGCGTTTTGCACCCGTCAACCCAGCACCCAAATTGCAGATTAATTTCAAGGCCATTTTTGAGCGGTTTGAATGCTGTAAAAAATCACCCCCGCCTTTTTTTGAGCAAGTTTTGCAAAAAATGCAGGCCCACCAAAACCAGCCGAAAACTTAACACCTTATTTAATCCGTTATGAAAACGCTATCCAACCAAATTCGGCTGCTCGATTGCACCTTGCGTGACGGGGGCTACTACACCCAATGGGAATTCGATGCGGATTTTGTCCATGAATACCTTGATTTGGTTGCCCGTAGCCCGATACACGACATCGAAATCGGTTACCGTAGCCCTGAGAAAGACAGTTATTTCGGACGGTTTTTTTATCTTTCCAGGCAGGAGTTGCTCGAAGCCAAGCAGCGTTTGCGTCCGAACCAACGTTTGGCGGTGATGTTTAACCTCAAAGACGTGAGTGAAGACAGCATCGATTTTTTCCTCAGTGATATTGAAGGCATTGTGGATTTGATCCGCTTTGCCGTGGCACCCAGCGAGATTTTACGGGCTTTGCGACTGCATCAAAAAGTCATCGGACACGGTTTTGCCTGTGGTTTGAATGTCATGCACTTGAGCAAATGGAGCGGGAAAGTGGACGAAATACTCGCGCCGTTTTCTGAAATCAAGCATCTCGATTGCTTGGCGTTGGTGGATAGTTATGGCGGCTGTTTTCCCGATGAGGTGGGGGCGGCGATCAGCCGGACTTGTGCGATTTTTTCTGGTAAGGTCGGTTTTCACGGCCACGACAATGCGGGTTTGGCCTTTGCCAATGCCTTAAGCGCGTTGCAATCGGGGGCGACGTCTATTGACGCGACGTTCATGGGCATGGGGCGAGGGGCGGGCAACTTGAAAACCGAATTGATGCTGACCTATATCGGCATCGCGACGGGTACGGAAATCCCCTATTTTGAACTGAGCAAATTCATGGACAGGATGGCAAGACTCCATGCCTTGTACCAATGGGGGACATCGCTGCCGTATATGTATTCCAGCCTGTCCGGTCAAGAGCAAGGCAAAGTGATGGACTGGTTGATCAAGGATCGTTTTGACCCGGCGGTGGTGATGGGCGCCTTGCAAAACAAACTAGTGGTGCATGGTGGTTCCGACAACAAATCGTTCGCAAAATTCGCTGATTTTTCAGGCACTTCAGGTCGTAGCCGTTTTATCCTGATCGGCGGTGGCGACAGTGCGAAACGGGCGGCATCGGTGATGGAGCATTTCGATCTTGACGATACCGTGATTTTGCACACCAGCCTCAAATCGACAGGGCATTTCACCGATTTAAGCGGACATTGCATTGCCTTGTCGGGGCATGAAATTCAAAAGGTTTCTAAGCCGCGTCTGGAGACCTTGGCCCAGGGCATCGCTTGCTGGATAGTGTCTCCACCACTGAGATTTGCGGGCAGTGTGCCTACGGTTGGCACGGTTTGCCAAGTCAATCCGGCATCCTTGTTTGCCATTACGGAAATCGCCGGAGTGTCAGTCCCTAGCCCTCTGCAACTGGGTTTGACCGCCGCCGTCGAATGCGGTGCCGATGAAGTGATGCTGGTTGGCTTTGATGGTTATATCGGCGAAGGCGAATCGTCCCATGCCAAAAATGATGAAAATGCCACCACCATTGCCGAATATCTTGCCGTCGCCAACGTTCCCAGGCTAGTCAGCCTGGCGCCGACTTTATACCGGATTCCAGTGCGTTCCTTGTATGCGATGGTGCAAGCGTGCTGACGGGACGTGAGTAATGCCAGTTTGATAATTTGCCAATCCGACCAAACCGATGATCAACATTAACCATGAGGTGCAAGCCATGAAGTCCAGAAAAGTAACGGCGATTATCCCTTGCCGCAAGGGCAGCCAGCGCGTAGCCAACAAAAACACCCGTCCCTTCGCCGGTTTTGCCCACGGATTGTTGGAACTCAAACTGAAACAACTGGATGAGGTGGCGGGGATAGATGAGATCTTGGTCACCACCAACGATCCTATCGTCATCAGGATTGTCAGGCAAATCCGCACGACCTTGACCAAACCCGTGAAACTTGACTTAAGGCCGGATCAATATGCCGCCGATGATTCCCTGCAAGGTTTGATCGGTTATTTGGGCAATACGGTTGACACCGATGTGATCGCCTGGACGCACGTCACCTCGCCGTTGTTTGACACCTCGCTTTATGAAGCGGCATTGTCTGCCTACGCGCAAGCTTTGCAAAACCAAAGCGCAGACAGCCTGATGGCGGTTGATGTGTCGCAAACTTTCGCCATGCGTTCCGGCGCGTGGATCAGCCATGACAGCACCGTCAAACGCTGGCCCCGCACCCAAGATCTGGAGAAAATCTTTCTCGTCAACAGCGCGTTGTTTGTGATAGACAAATTTTTGATGGCACAGCTTCAAGATCGTGTCGGCCATCAACCCGTCTTGTTTGAAACGCCATCCCCTTATGGTTTCGATATTGATTGGGAAGAGGACTTTGTCCTGGGTGAGAAGCTGTATGCCGCATTGGATAATCGTGAGCTGGGAAGTATCCCCAAAATTATCCCCGGCCACCCAATCCACAATGGCTTTAATGGCGTTTATGCCACCGCCTAAAAAAATCGCCATCGTCGGTTCATCGCATGTTACATGGTGGGAACTTGCCATAGAAAGAAGGCAAATACCCAAACCTAGCCACGATGTGATTTTCATCGGTCGTGGGGCGATGCCAATTTGGGGGGATTTTATCCGCTCAGAAATAGCCCGCATCGAAGACCAGGTCGATCAGATGGTTTTGCTCGTGGGTGACTTGCGGTTTGGCAACAAAATTTTGAAGAGCGAAAAATTCCTACGCACCGGCGATAGCTCAGGGAATTATCTTTATATTGAGAAAGAGCTGATTTCTGACGAAAACGACAAAAGGATGTTGAAACTCAACGTCAACTTTTTCAATGACTTGTCCACAAGGCTGGGTTCAAAATTGCGTATCCTGCTTTGGTCATCGACGTACCGCGAGTTCCTTAACAAGCAAAATGACCGTTATGGAGGCAAAAGCAATTACCGGCATCCGGTTTGGAACCTGGCTGATTTGGCCGGGCAATTTAAGAATGCCTTGATTGATACCTCACCGCTGACAGGCTTTCCCCTCGATAGTTTTTTTCTTGATAGTAACGGCCACCCAACTTTCAAGGGACATGCCCTAATCGGCCGTTTGTTGGCTGGACAGGACGCTTTAGCCGCTTACGAATCCGTGTGTTCTACTTTTGAAACCTGGAGCCATCTTATGTTTCCACTCAATGCTGACCGTTACCGGATCAATATCACTGGCAATTCCATTGCTTTCAGGGCACTGGACAAAGCGGTGCGGACCAACTGTTTCTTGATGCCCGCCAGTTGGGAAATTAATGGTTTAAAGGCGAGCCGGGATGCGCCTGGACGCTATGACCGTGTGGTTTACTTGTCCGGGCTATCTTTTCAGGACGAAAGTCCGGCGCAAATCAAGGCCAAAATTGCCGAAGAAAAAGCCGTAATACAACAATTGGCTCTTGGCGGCCCGGTCACTGTTATGTTCTGGGACCAATGGGCGCGTGAAACCGTTTCCAAGCGGCCCGAATACCTTAACCAGTTTATGCCTAAACATGCCGAAGCGTATGTCGAGGGCATCGAACAACAGTTTGCCGATTTTGATGTCAGGCGTTTAAGTGCGATTCCATTTCAAGAGTCCATCGAGTTGATTGAATGTGGCGGTTCTTTCCATCCTTGCGGCAAAGGTTATGCGGCATTGTTCCATCTGATGATTTCACCGACTTTATTGCCAACAGCTTTTTCACGCTTTGAACAAATGCTGGGTTATTGCCTGAATCCAAGCCAGGCCGATGTTGGTGCGAATTTTTCCAAACTAGACAGTGACGCCGCCGATACACGGCTGGCGCGTTTGCAAGGAGAGCTGGACGGCATCGGGCTGGCTGGCGATGTTTGCGGTTGGGCAATAGATGTTGAGGCATCGGAGTACCGGGTTCCTGTGTATATTTTTTCAGGGACTGAGCTGGTGGCTTCGGTGATGGCCGACAAATTTCGGGCCGATCTTCAGTACGGGGATGGTGGCGACGGCGGTTTCTACGGGTTTTCATCAGGCCCGTTAGCCTTGTCCTTGCTCAAAAATTTGCATGTGGGTATGCCGCTTCGAGCAAGTTTTGATGCGGAAGGGCAGTTTGAATTAGCCAATAGTCCAATCACTTTGAGCCAAGAAGCCTATACAAAATTAGTGCTTGCCGCAATAAAACCTTGGGAAACTGATTATCATGGCCCCCGGTTTCCGCCAGCCAGTTGCGCTTACCGTCTCCCTCTTGATGGCAGCCATTTGTATCTTGCAAAACGGGTGGCTTTGGAAAATGATCCGGCCATTTTTCCGCGTACCGAGGTGGTGCTGGACAGGGCGGTTGTTGAAGGTGTCAGAAGACCTTCGGCGTACTTTAAGGCGGTCATTAGGGTCCGTACCGTGGGTGGGGTTTACCGAAAAGATGGTGGCCTGGAAGCGTCCGCCATGTGCAACCGGGTCGATGGCGGGCAAATCGCCGATCCATTCCTGACCACAAAGCCCACGCGCCATATCGACACCGTATGCCTGTATGGCGGCACCATCGTTGATCAATACGGACATTTTATTATCGAAAGCTTATCTAGGTTTCAAGGCTTTCAGCGGTATTCACATTTGCCTATCGTCTATACCTATTATGCGGATGCCACCCGCGCTGATGAGCTTCCAGCTTACATGCAGGCAATTTTTGAACTGACTGGCATACCGCTAGAGCGGATTATCTTGGTTCAGGAAACGACGTCGTTTAAGAAACTGGTGATTCCGAAGATAGGTATGCGTTACTACGATTATCTCGATGCCGACCATCAGCAGGCTATGGCGGCGAAGGTAAAAGCGGCTATGGGCAAGGAGTATCCTGATGAAAAACAAGGGAACGTGTACATTTCCAGGTCAGGGCTAAGCACCGAATATACCGGGAACATTATCTGCGGCGAAGCGGAATTTGAAAATTATCTTAAATCCGAAGGCTTCACTGTGGTGTCCCCGGAAACCCTCACGGTTAAAGAACAGGTCAAGCTATTTTGCTCCGCCCAAAATGTAGTCGGCTTTATCGGTAGCGGTTTTCATACCTTGCTGTTATGCGCGGATGTGCCGGAAAAAATCTTTTACCTCAACCGGAATAAGGCGGGGGTGAATCCACAGTATCCGCTGATCGACCAAGTGTTGGGTATTCAAGGCCATTATATCGACAGCGTTATCAGGAGTTCGGCAAGAATAACGCAAGTGGATTTTGAAGCAGTTTCCCGAACTTTGATGGCATCGGGATTGGTAAAGCAGCTTTTTAATGCCAAACAACATGATTTGGAAACGGAGTTTGCTTTAGTGTCCGACTGGCTGAATATAAAGCATAAAGGTAAAAATTTAAGTTGGGATGATAAGGAGCATCTGGAAGTTATTGTCGATCAATGCCTGAACAAAGTGGTTGCAAAGGAAGCACAGACGTTTCTAAATACGCATTCAAACCGTTTTCAAATATCCAGAATCGGGGCGTTGGCATAGATTGCAACAATATGCAGATGTCAGCAACTTGTGTACTGTTTTGATTAACTATTAATAATCAAATAATTATGAAAATGTGTGGCATCCAAGCTTTGAACTTAAATAGTATATTACGATGGCAATGTTGATTCGTTTGGGATTGGAGTTATGCAATGCCCAATAACCCCCTTTCGGAACGCCTTATATTCGGGCCATCCCATAGCGTCAGGCTTAAGCATGCTTTGGCAACCCGGCAACTTCCTGAATTGTCCGTTCCCAGCCGTATCATCGGCGTAGGCGGTATGCCGATTTGGAATCCGCGTATCAGTAAGGAAATTGCCATATCCACTTCAAACCATGAGGTTTTAAACCATGAGGTTTTTTTTATCGTCGGCGATTTCCGCTTCGGTAATGCGGTACTGAAAGACCCCGTATTTAAAGCCAGTGGCCGACCAGAAAAAGTGTATCTCTCCATTGATAAAGAACTGATCAATGAAGAAAATGACCGTATGATGCTTGATCTATGCCAGTCAGCAATTGAGTCGCTAACTCAGCAGCTTAATGGAAAATTGCGCTTGTTGTTTTGGGATCTTTCGATACGGGAATACCAAAACCGGGCGACCGGACGTTATCAAGATTTGGGCACATACCGCCATCCGGTTTGGAATTTGCACGATGTTCTTGGGCAATTCGCGGGCGTTGCCATTGATACCCAGGATATTCTTAAAGTGGGTGAGCGGCTTTATATTGATTCCAGCGCCCATCCCAGCCTGGTTGGCTGGCTTTATATCCTCAAGCTGTTACGAAGGGATGAACGGGTCGATTTGATCAAAACCATACAAACGTTTGACCATTTGCTAAAGCGTCTATTGGATAAGGTTTTTGCCAAAGAAACCGTTTTAATTACCGGCGATTCGAAGTTCGCCAGGGCCTTGCATTTTTTTGTTCAAAAAGGCCATTTTCAATTGCCCGCTGCTTGGGCTATCAGTCCCTTATCAAGGGCTATAGATGGTGCGGCATTCGACCATTGCCTTTTTTTCCCTGCTTTATGCACTTATGGATTGGGCGAAGCGGAAATTTCTGAGGGGGTTGAAAACGTGATCAATATCCGTCAGAAACTAAGCGTCAAACACAAACGGCTGTCTATCCTGTACTACGATAACTGGGCTTATGAATCCATCTCTAAAAGAAAGGATTTTCTGGACAAGTACCATTCAAAATATACCCGCGGCCTCAGCGTCAATTTAGAACTGGTCACCTGTCCAAGAAACCAGGCTTATAAAATGAGCGACAGTGTTGACTTTGAAGGCATGATAGAGCTGAATAATTTCTTGCTACCGACCCCGCTTGGGATTTTTGAGATCTTTTGCAGAAGTGTCGCGGATTTAAGCCATGAGCAGGTCATGGCGTTGTACAGCGATTTCGTCAGCGGGTGTTATTCTTAGTTTAGTATCTACGCCCAATTCTATTGTCGTCAATGATGTCTAAATAACGCCCAGAATGCTCAATGCCAACACCATCTGGCATAAAAAGCCAATAAAAAAGGCGATGGTACGCAGCAACGGAACCCCAAAGGTATAAAGCAGCAAGTGGCAAAGGCGGGTAAAGAAATACACGATACAGGCTGTTGCGGTCAGTGCCGTGGAGCTTCCTGTCATTTGCAAAGCCAGCACTAAAGGGGCGAAGATGACCAAGTTCTCTACGGCATTGTCATGCGCCCGCATCAAGCGTTCCGCCCATTTCGCTTCCGGTCTCAAATCGGGTTGCGGGTTCATCAAGGCCGGCCAAGGGCTGTGTTCAACCAGCCGGTTGATAATGTAAGGCAGCCAAATCAGTGCCGTCATGATGGTCGTCAACGTCAGCCAGTACAATTCGGTCGATAATGCGGTGGTCATTGGATACTCCTCAAAATATATCGTTAAAGTAAACATCCTGGCGGCGGTATTGGGCGCGTCAGGAAATGAGCCTTTACTTTAACGTCTACAAGCTATTTTGAACAGTACGCACAAATATTGTATATAGTGTCTTATTTGATACTGTTGGAATGTTCGGTATGCGTAAACAACGTCACCCAGCCTATACCAATTGCCCGGTTGAAGCGGCATTGGATCTTATCGGCGGCAAATGGAAAGCGATTATCCTCTTTCGGGTTTTGGAAGAAACCCGCCGTTTCAACGAATTGCGCCGGCTATTGCCGGGATTGACCCAGCGTATGTTGACCAACCAATTGCGGGAATTGGAGCGGGATGGCCTGATCGAGCGCAAAGTCTACGCCCAAGTCCCTCCCAAAGTGGAATATTCCATGACAGAATTCGGCAAAACCCTGGAACCGGTTTTGTTGGCATTAAAACAATGGTCGGAAAGCCAAATGTTGCCGCGAATGCAGCTTCTTGAAACGGAAATCGTGCAGGAATAGGTGGGGTTTTAAAGTTCCCGTGGCGTTATCGTTATCAAGTAACACATTAATAATCAATTGCTTGCCGGCATGGTCTTTGATGCGTTTTTCGTGCCTTTCGCTTCGCGCTCTACGGGTCGTCGTCAAGTCAGTCCTTAGATTTTGACAAGCCCAGCAACACCAACGCCGCCAAACCCGCCCCCGCCGTATCCGCCAACCAATCCAACACAGATGAAGTGCGTCCAGGCACAAACGCTTGATGCCATTCATCGCTCGCGCCATATAAACTGCTGAAAACAATCAGCGTCGCCGCTAGTATAATAGGCGGTTTGGCGAAGTGGCGGAAATTGCACCAGGCCGACACCGCCAGCAGAAAATACGCTCCCGCGTGAAATAGTTTGTCTTGGCCCACAAACCACATCGGCGCGGGTAAAGACGGCTGGTTGGACAACCAATACAGCAAGCCGCAGTACGCGGGCAAGCCTAACAACTCTAAGATTCTAATCATATAACAATTAATAAGCATGGATAACCTGTTTGACTATGCCGAGGCGTGTTTGCATAACACGGACATTGGCGAAAAATTGGCGTTGACGCATGAAGCCAAAGCGCGTTTCAGCCGTGGTGAATTGAGCTTGGCGTCGGTGCTTCCGGTGGCGGACATCAGCAACGTGAAATTTCCAGGCAAGCCCGTGTTGTTGCCGCCGCGTTTAGTCCCTAACCGGAAATTGACCCAACAAGGCGGTGTCGGCGCGTTTTTCCACGCCATTGCCCATATCGAATTTATGGCGATTTATCTGGCTTGGGACATTCTGTACCGATTTCGCGGCCTACCGGATGGATTTTATCAAGATTGGCTGTTGATTGCCGATGAAGAGGCGCAACATTTTGAATTGATCTGCCGGCACTTGCAAACCCAGGGCTTGGTTTATGGCGAATTAACCGCGCATGGTGGCTTATGGGAGCATGCGCGGGAAACTTCCGGCGATTTGCTGGCACGTCTGGCCTTGGTGCCGCGCTGCATGGAAGCGCGGGGCCTGGATGTAACCCCAGGGATTATCAGTAAATTTAAACAATTGGATGATGCCGCCAGTGTTGCGTTGTTAGAGCGGATATTGGCGGATGAGGTGGGCCATGTCGAGCGCGGTTCGTACTGGTTTAAATGGTGCTGCCGGCAGCAAGGCTTGGAGCCGGAAAGCCATTACCAACAATTACTTGAACAATATTATCAAGGTGGTAGGCCAAAAGGCCCATTTAACCGAGAAATGCGTATAATTGCAGGCTTTTCAGATACTGAATTGGACTGGTTGGAAAATTCGTCGCCATGAATACAAAAAATAGATTTGCATACCCGCTGTTGGCATTGGGATTTAGGGCTTTTTTCTTGCTGGCGGGGCTTTCCGCACTGATGTTGATCCTGCTCTGGAACGCCATTTTTAAAGGCGATTGGGTGCACGCCAATTATTTCGCAGCGAACGGCTGGCATGCCCATGAAATGTTGTTGGGTTATTCGGTCGCCGTGGTTGCCGGGTTTTTGCTGACCGCCGTCAAAAACTGGACGGGGCAGCCGACAGTATCGGGCGACCAGTTGCTGGGCTTGTGTTTGCTGTGGTTGTACGGGCGTATCCTGCCCTTTTATGCGGGATTATTGCCGGATACCTTGATAGCCGTGGTTGATTTTGCGTTTTTGCCGTTGCTGGCCTATCACGTCAGCAAACCCGTCTTGCGTACTCGACAGTACCGCAATCTGGTTTTTATCGGGATTTTGTTGTTGCTGGCTTTGGGCAACGGCTTGATACATGCACAAACCCTAGGTTTGCTGGAAACCTCCGCAAATTTAGGCACTGAGCTGGTTCTGGCGACGTTGATTGTGTTGATTCTGGTGATCGCCGGACGCATTTATCCCTTTTTCACCGAACGCGCCATTTCCGGCACTTTGATCATCAAAAACCCGTTGCTCGAAGCGGGTTCGATTGCCAGCGCGGTGTTGGTGTTCGCACTACAAATGGCGGGTATTTCTGGAGGCTGGTTGGCATCAGCCGCCGTTATTGCCGCGTCGGCAAATCTGGCCCGGATCGTTGGCTGGTACGTGCCAAGAATACGCTATGTCCCCTTATTGTGGGTGCTGTACATCGGTTATGTCTGGATCATCGCCGGATTTATTCTGACCGCACTGGCTGCATACGCGCTGATCCCGGCCTCGCTGGCCTTGCATGCCTTTACCGTCGGCGGCATTGCCGTGGTCACCTTAGGGATGATGGCACGGGTGGCTTTAGGCCATACCGGACGGGCGTTGCGGGTGTCCAACGCCATCGCCTTGGCGTTTGTCCTGATCAATATCGCCGCCCTGCTACGGGTGATCCTGCCCATCGCCCTGCCCAATGGCTATGACTTGTTTGTTTATGCCTCAAGCCTGTGCTGGCTGGCGGCGTTTGCCTTGTTTGTCTTTATTTACCTGCCAATCCTGACCCAAGCCCGCATTGACGGTCAAGAAGGCTAAGCCGCAATGTTTTCACACGTCTCCCCCAAATCGGAATTTTCGGCACGGCAAAACCTGCGCTGGCTGTTTATTTTGAGAAATTTGATGATAGCCAGCGAATCGGTGCTGATTGTCCTCTCGACTTATGGCCTGAACATCCATTTGCCGCAAAAGCAACTTTGGCTGGTGGTGCTGATGATAGCCGGGTTGAATTTTTATACCTCGTTGCGTTTGCAGGCCGAAGACCCCGTGAACGAACTGGAGATTTTCATCCAACTGATATTGGATGTGGTCGCGATAACGGCTTTGCTGTACCTGACCGGCGGGGCGTCGAACCCGATTATCTGGGTGTTTTTATTGCCGGTGATTATTACCGCGATCATGCTGCCCCAGGCTTACGCTTGGTATATGGTGATCATCACCACGTCCATGTACACGGTGTTAATGGCTTTTAACATTCCCCTGCCCGCCATAGAACCCCATTCGCCCAACCCGCATCTGCTGCATTCCGGCATGAATTATGAGATGTTGCAACAAGCCCATGCCTTAAGCGACAAACATTATTTTAACCTGCATATTTTCGGCATGTGGTTCGGTTTTGTTTTTAGCGCAGGGCTAGTGGCTTTTTTTGTCGTGGAATTGGCAATCGCGCTAAGAAACCAAGAACGCAATCTGGCGGAAGCGAGGGAAAATGCCTTGCGTGATGAACGCGTGGTCGCGCTGGGCACTTTGGCGGCCAGTGCAGCGCACGATATGGGCACACCGTTGGGAACTATCGCCATTGTCGCGCACGAGTTGGAACAGGAATACCCTATCCACCGTTTTCCCGACCTGCATGAAAAAACCCTGATCATGAAGCAACAAATCGACCGCTGTAAATCGGCCTTGTCGGTGATGTCGGCATCGGCGGGCGAATTACGCGCCGAATCGGGGCGGGCGATCTTATTTATCGAGTATATCGACGAAGTCATCAAACAATGGCGCACCCATAAGGCCAGTGCCAAATTGAATTTTATCATCGACCCTGATGTGGACACCGATGCCCGGATTATTGCCGAACGTACACTCACGCATTCCATCATTAATATTTTGAACAACGCCGCCGAAGCCTCCCCGGCCGAAAAAGGCATAGAATTTCACGCCAACTGGAATTTGCAACAGGCGGTCATCAAAGTCCGCGATTTTGGCTCTGGCCTACCCGCAGAAGTCCTCGAATTTACCGGCCAACATCCCGTCATTAGCAAAAAACGCGGCTTGGGGGTTGGCCTATTCCTGACTTATTCCACAATCCAACGCCTAGGCGGTAAAATCAATTTGTACAACCTCGACTCAGGCGGCGCCTGTGTGGAAATAACCATACCCCTATTAAATACAGAGCAAAACGATGACAGCACAGGAATTGGACAAGCCCCGTTTATTGCTGGTGGATGATGACGAAACTTTTTGTAAGGTGTTGAAAGGCGCGTTGGAAAAACGCAATTTTGAAGTCGTGGTCGCCAATAATGTCACCGACGGCATTGCCTTGGCGGAACAAAATCTGCCCGAATTTGCCGTTATTGATTTGCGCATCGGTTATGAATCTGGACTGGAATTGGTCAAAAAACTGATTTCCTTGGACGACAACACCCAAATCGTCATGTTGACCGGGTTTGCCAGCATCGCCACTGCGGTTGAAGCGATTAAACTGGGCGCCATCCATTATTTGACCAAACCCGCCAACGCCGATGAAATCGTCGCCGCACTTAACAAAAACGAAGGGGATGCGTCCGTCTCCATCAGCGAAAGCCCGTTGTCCGTCAAACGCCTGGAATGGGAACACCTGCAAAAAGTGCTGATGCAATACGACGGCAACATATCCGCTGCGGCACGGGCTTTGAATATGCACCGCCGGACCTTGCAAAGAAAGCTGGACAAACGCCCGGTCAGGGAATAAATCCGTGAACAATGACCTTCCCGCGACGGGCTACATTTGCCCGATTTGCGCCACCGCGCTCACCTTTTCACCCACTGGAAAATCCTACCAATGCGCCAATCGGCACAGTTTTGATTTGGCACGCGAAGGCTATGTCAACTTACTGCCCGTGCAACACAAACATTCCACTGAGCCGGGTGACAACAAAGCCATGCTCACGGCGCGGCGGGCATTTTTGGAAGCGGGCTATTACCAACCCTTGGCACAAGCCATTGCCTTGCTGATTTGCGCTTATTCAGCACCCCAAATTTTACGTTTGCTGGATGTCGGTTGTGGTGAAGGCTATTACCTGCGCCAACTCAGCCAGCATTGCCCGCCGGAACAAACAATTGAGCGGCACGGCGTGGACATTGCCAAAGCCGCCATTGCCGCCGCCGCCAAAAAAGACGCGGCGGCCCGCTACTGCGTCGCCAGTGCACAGCGCCTACCATACACCGACCAGTATTTTGATGTCTTGATGCGGGTGTTCGCGCCATCCAACGCCGCCGAATTGCAACGGGTGTTAAAACCGGCCGGCCACTTTTTGCTGGTCACGCCCGGCCCGCGCCATTTGAGCCAGTTAAAAGACTTCATTTACGCCGAAGTCAAAGAACATGCCGAAGCGGCGGAGTTACCGGATGGCTTTGAACTTTTAACCAGCCAGCGCATTAGCCGCTGGATTACACCCAACCGTGACGAACGGGCCGCATTACTGCAAATGACACCGTTTGCTTGGCGGGCAAATCCAGAGTCCCAGCAAGCCCTTGCCGAACCGGAAACACTGGCTATAGAAACCGATTTTATTTTGACCTTGGCGCGGAAACAGTGCTGACGGGCTTCCTTACGCCAGCCCCTCCTGCAGACAATATTCCCCATACGGATAAAATACTAACGCTACATTGCGTCCCTAATCACTTCTGAACACCACGCCATGCTAAGAATCACCGAACTCAAACTGCCGTTAAACCACAGCGGCGCCGAACTGACCGCCGCCATTTTAGAGCGTCTGGCGATCAGCCCTGCACAACTCAACAGCCATAGCGTGTTCCGGCAAGCTTTTGATGCGCGTAAAAGAAGCGATATTTTGCTGGTGTATACGCTGGATGTGGACGTTGCCGACGAAGCCGACGTGTTGGCGCGGTTTCAGGATGATCCGCATATCCTGCCCACGCCGGACACCACGTATCGCTTCGTCACCCAGGCGCCGCAAAATTTGCAGGAACGCCCTATCGTCATCGGCATGGGGCCTTGTGGTTTGTTTGTCGGTTTGATCCTCGCGCAAATGGGTTTTAAGCCCTTGATTTTAGAACGCGGCAAGGAAGTACGCGAACGCACCAAAGATACGTTTGGCCTGTGGCGCAAGCGCGTGTTCAATCCAGAATCGAATGTGCAGTTTGGTGAAGGCGGCGCGGGGACGTTTTCCGATGGCAAGTTGTACACGCAAATCAAAGACCCGAACCATTACGGACGCAAAGTCCTCACCGAATTTGTCAAAGCCGGTGCGCCGCCGGAAATCCTGCATGTCAGCAAACCGCATATCGGCACCTATCGGCTAGTGCCGATGGTCGAACATATACGCGCCAGCATTGAAGCCTTGGGCGGCGAAATCCGGTTCCAAAGCCGCGTGGAAGATGTGGAGATTGTCGATGGGCAGGTGCAGGGCGTAACGCTTGCCGGTGGTGAAACATTTACCAGCCGCCATATCGTGTTTGCCGTCGGGCACAGTGCCCGCGACACTTTCAAGATGCTGTACGAACGGGGTGTGTACATGGAAGCCAAGCCGTTTTCAGTCGGTTTTCGCATTGAACATCCGCAATCGTTGATCGATGCGTGCCGCTTTGGCAGCTTCGCCGGACACCCGTTGCTGGGCGCGGCGGATTACAAATTGGTGCATCATTGCCAGAACGGGCGGTCGGTGTACAGCTTTTGCATGTGTCCGGGCGGTACCGTGGTGGCGGCGACTTCCGAAGCGGGGCATGTCGTCACCAATGGCATGAGCCAATATTCGCGCAACGAACGCAACGCCAACAGCGGCATCGTCGTCGGCATCACGCCGGCCGATTATCCCGGCCATCCGTTGGCGGGCATTGATTTTCAAAGCCAATGGGAACAACGGGCGTTTGTGCTGGGCGGTGCAGGCTACGACGCACCCGGCCAGTTGGTCGGCGATTTTCTCGCGGGGCAAGCGTCCACAACATTCGGCAGCGTGTTGCCTTCGTACACGCCAGGCGTACAGTTGGGCGATTTGTCCACCGCCTTGCCGGACTACGCCATCACCGCGATACGTGAAGCCTTGCCCGCATTTGACAAAAAAATCAAAGGTTTTGCGATGCACGATGCGGTGTTGACGGGCGTGGAGACACGCACGTCGTCACCGATACGAATCAAACGCAACGAACAGTATCAAAGCATCAATACCCAAGGTTTGTATCCGGCGGGTGAAGGCGCTGGGTATGCGGGGGGGATTTTATCGGCGGCAGTGGATGGCATCAAAGTTGCCGAAGCGGTGGCGTTGGCAATGATCAACAACGGCTAGAAAAGGCGATGGGACGGATAAGCTTCTGAAGGGAAATTATCCGTCTGGCTTTGATAAAATATGGACAAAATTCTAAAGAGCTAAAGAATATTTTTAGCTCCGCATGTTAAAACAGCGGGGGGAAGTGGATAGGCTGCCGGTTTTATTTAGCACGCTTAGTGGAATTGTAATTATAAGAACTCACCACCCCATGTTTGTCGAATTTAATGACCAAATCTTCGGCCTGGTTTTCGCCAAACGCGCTAACGTAATAATTTCCATACGTCCAGGTTTTTAAACCGTTTTCAATGCCCGTCCGCCAGGGCGAACCAAAGGTGGTGAAAACATCGTTTTGTGTGGTTTCTCCAATATGGATAGACTGCACTTGACCGGCCGGAAACTCATGTCCGACACTGGCGCAGCCAGAACACAACAAAAATATTGACATGGACACGCCGCTTATTGAACGCAACGCTGCGGTTGAAAGTTTTGCAAAGCCACTGGATTGTGTCATTGGATTATTCACCTTAAAAATAAATAACTTATGGGATTGTAATAGTGTTGCCTTAGCAAATATTCCTTCCACAAGGAACTTAGCCACGAATAGTATTTTGTTTTGTCATATTGTCATCTGATTTAGACAAAACGATTCAAAATCTTTAGCCCGCATCGGCTGATGCCAGAAAAATCCCTGTCCATTCCCACAGCCCAATTGTATCAGTTGTTCGGCTTGCTCAAGGGTTTCGACACCTTCTGCCAAAGTCTGCAATTCCAATGTCTTGCCCGATTGGACAATGGCTTGGACTACCGCGTTGTCTTCACTTTTACCGCAACTCAGCTTCTGGATAAAGGATTGGCCTATTTTTAATTTGTTGATGGCAAATTGCTTGAGATAACCTAAGGAGGAATAACCGGCGCCAAAATCGTCTATGGCGAAGCTGACGCCAAGAGTTTTGAGTTCATTGATAACGTTGATCACGGCATGGGTGTCTATCATCAGCACAGATTCGGTCAACTCTAGTTCTAAATATTGCGGCTCCAGGCCAGATATTGCCAAAGCGGATTTTACTGAATCCACTAAATTGCCACGCTTGATCTGCCCAATACTTCCGATGCCAACATCCTGGTCATGGCATCGTCATCAATTATCAGAATTTTCGGCTTTGCAGTCATGCAGGATTGTCCAAAAGTTTCAGGTGTTAAACTCTGGCACAAACTTTGTAAAATCTGCTGGGGACAAAGGTTTGCTGAATAAGAATCCCTGGGCTATTTCACAACCTTGCTGCAACAAAAAGACCACCTGGTCTTCATGGTCGACGCCTTCCGCCACCACATCCAAGCCCAGTGATTTAGCCAGCCCTAATATAGCCGTGGTGATCGCCCTGTCGTCTTCATTATGGTGAATATCACGGATAAAAGAACGGTCAATTTTAAGTTCGGTAATCGGCAGCTTTTTTAGATAGGCCAGAGAAGAATATCCTGTCCCGAAATCATCAATGCTGATTTGTACGCCCATTGCCCGCAATTTTTTCAGCGTCCCCAGGACATCGCTGATGCCGTCGAGCAAAATGCTTTCGGTCAGTTCCAGTTTTAAGTATTTCGGCGCCAATTCCAAATGCGAGAGCAGGCTTTGGACTTCATCGGCAAAACTGTCTTTACGGAACTGGGTGGCGGAAACATTGATTGACATGACTTGCAAGGGCAAACCCTGTTTTAGCCACTGGCACATTTGTGTGCACGAGGATTCCAATACCCATTGGCTGATATAGTTGATTAATCCTGATTCTTCGGCAATCGGTATAAATTGTGATGGCGGCACCAGGCCTAATTCGGGATGTTGCCAGCGTATCAGCGCCTCACAACCAATCACGCTATTTTCACGCATGTTGATAATTGCATGATAATAAAGCATCAATTCGTCACGTTCGATGGCGCGGCGAAGATTGTTTTCCATGGATAGTTTATGGAAAGCGGCGACGTTGAGCGATTTTCTAAAAAACTGGTAGCCGTTCTGCCCTTGTTCGCGGGCATGGCTCATTGCAACTTTGCCGTTTTTGATGAAATTATCTTCATCAATACCGTCCCCGGGATAAACGGCGATACCAATGCTCATGCTGAGATAGATTTCATGCTCTTCAACATGGAACGGTTCTTCAATAATTTGAAAAATGCTTTTGGTGATTTTGATGCTGTCGCTAGTGTCTTTTATATTGCTGATTAATATGGCAAATTCATTGCTTGCCACTTTTGCCATAAGCATCTGGTTAATATCGTACTCGTGGTTGATATCGTAATGGGTGTTGACTGGGATTACCGCGCAATTCTGGATCCTGGCAATGAGCCGGTCAGAAAATGTCTTCAATACCTGGTCGCCGGCACTCGGACCCAAGGTTTCTATGACCCGTTTAAACTGGTCAATACTGATAAACAATGCCGACATTTCAACATTATTCAGGTTGCAGTAGGTCATCGCTTGACCGAGTATCATCTTGAAGAGTTTACGGTTGGGCAAATGCGTCAATGGATCATAATAGGACAGAAAACGTATCTGTTCTTCAATCCGTCGACGTTCGGTAATATCTTGGACAGTGCCCTGGATATGGGTCACCTCATTGTCAATAATGATGGGTTCGCCGTGGATCAACACGACACCGTCGGAGCCATCAAGGTGTTGTAGTTGGCCTTCCAAATGAAAGCTTTGCTTGTTTCTAACGCAACGCTCGATAGCCTGCTGCAATTTGTCCGAATCGGCATTGGCCAACCTCGTATATAAATCCTGGTAGTGCCCGGTAAAGGTATCCGGCGTAACGTTCAATACATTGAAAACTTCTTCGGACCATTGCATCCTGTCGTTTTCGACGTTCCATTCCCAACTGCCAAGATGGGCGATTTTCTGGGCGGTGCGTAAATCGGCCTCACTTTTTGCCAATTGGCCTAAAGCTGAACTGGCACGCAGAAAATAACGCAACTGGTGCGGTAAAGTCGGCCAGCAAATCGGTTTGACAATAAAATCGGTGGCGCCTAGTTGAAAGGAGCGGTTGATCGAATCCGTATCATCCGCGCCGGTCAGCATCACAATTGGCAACAATTCCATGCCGGGCATTTTACGCATCGCTTGCAGGCACTCAAAACCATCCATTTCCGGCATCATGACATCCAACAACACCAGCTCCGGTCGTCTGCTTTTCACCATGTCAATGCCTTCACGTCCATTAGACGCGCTTAACACATCAAATCCCTCGCGATCCAAGACATCGTGCAGCATCAAACCTATCATGTGGTCATCATCAATCGTCAAAATAAGGCGGCGCGAAGCTTGCTGCTCGGTCATGATAAATCCTGTTGTAATAATATCGGTAATACTTGCTGGAACTCGTTTTCAATGTTTTCCACAAGTTGTTTATCAAATGTCAGCGAACCATCCCGCGCCGCATGTTCTAGATTTCGCGCCAATTCAGATAGATAGGGTATGCCGACATTGGCGGCGGCCGATTTTAAACTATGTGCGGCAAAGCGTACCGCTTCAGAATTTTGCCCGTTCATCGCCTCATGCAGTTTTTCAATAAGCTGGATGGAGCTATGCTGGAACAAATCCACCAAGTTAGTGACCAAGGCGTCGCCGCCCATTTTACGCAGGGTGTTTAACGCTTCAGGATCGAACCTGTCCGTGTCAGTAAAATTCTGGCCTGAGGATAATTTGTCCGGTTCTGGTTGCATGGCGGTAGTTTGGGTTTTTAGCAAAGTGATTACTTTATCACGCAAGACATCAATTGAAATGGGTTTAGCCAAATAATCGCCCATACCCGCCGCCAAGCATTTTTCCCGGTCACCTTCCATCGCATTGGCAGTCAAGGCAACTATAGGTATTTCGCGGCTACCCGTAGCTTTTTCCAGGGCGCGGATTTCTCGGGTCGCCATGTAACCGTCCATTTCTGGCATCATGCAGTCCATAAGGATTAAGTCTATGTCCCCGCGTTTATAAAAATCAAGCGCTTCATAACCGTTAGCGGCCACTATTACATCACAGCCTATCACTTTAAGTATGGCCTTGACTATTTCCTGGTTGATCGGATTGTCTTCAGCCAGCAAGATTTTTGCGTCTTGTAAACAGATGCCCGCCTTGCCGCCCGGCTTGTCTGCAATCAACGTCAACAACGCATCTTGCAAGCTACGTTTACGCAAGGGTTTGTGCAAATATAAATCGCAGCCACTGTCGCGGAAACTAGCCAGCTCGTCTTCGTAGGCACTGGAGGTGATAATGACGATACGCATTTTGTCAAAACGTTGGTCATTGCGGATCTGGCGGCTAAGTTCGACGCCGTTCATGCCCTGCATTTTCATATCCACCAAGGCGAAATCATAATGCTGGCCTGTTTGTACAGACTGCTCAAGAATTTCCAGGGCACGCGCAGCATTTTCGGCAATACGGGAATTCATGCCCAGGTTCAGCAGGTAATTGGTAAGGATTTTAGCATTAGTCGGATTATCTTCAACAATTAGGGCCCGCTTGCCAAGCAAATCGGTTTTTTGCAAGGTTGGGCTGGGTACTGGAGCCAAGGCTTTGCGAAATGGCAAGTGGACAATAAAGGCCGTAAAGACTCCAGGTTGGGACTCCACGCTGATAGTCCCCCCCATCAATTCGCTGAGTTCCTTGCTAATCGCCAGACCTAAACCGGAGCCGCCATATTTGCGCGTTGTCGAGCCATCGGCTTGGCTGAACGATTTAAACAACTTGTCCATCGTTTCGGGATTAATGCCTATGCCGGTATCGCTAACGCGGAAACTCAGGCAGGTTTCGTCTGGGTAGTGGCAAATCTTACAGATTTTGCTACCCGTGCCACACTCATTGGTGTCCGCCTTGCTGACATGCAGCTTGACTGAACCGGCATCCGTGAATTTAATGGCATTCGACAGCAAGTTGGTAAGCACTTGGCGTAGCCGATAAGGATCCCCACGGACGGCATGAGGGACGTTTGCGTCCATGCTACAACTTAAGCCAATATTTTTGCTGTGCGCCCGGTCAAAGAAAAGCACGGTTAAATGGTCAAGCAATTCTGACAAATTAAAATCGATTTCCTCCAGTTCCAGCTTGCCCGCTTCAATTTTAGAAAAATCCAAAATATCATTAATCAGCGTCAACAGGGCTTCGGCAGAGCTAAATACCGTTTCCGTGTATTGCCTTTGTGTCGGGGTCAATTCAGTGCTCAATAACAGTTCGGTCATGCCGAGCACACCATTCATCGGGGTACGGATTTCATGGCTCATGGTCGCCAAAAATTGCGACTTGGCAAGATTGGCGGCATGGGCTTCTTCTACCGAATGGCGCAAATCGGCGGTCCTGATCTGGACTTCTTCTTCAAGCCGTCCCCGCTGTTTCTCTAATTCCTTATCGCGTTCATGAACCTGCCCGATCATTTGGTTAAAGCTTTTTACCAACCGGCCAATTTCGTCGTTGCCTTCGCCTGCCGCCCTCACGGTGTAATCCTTTTCCCGTGACACCTGCTGGGCCAATAGCGACAAGTTGATCAACGGTGCGGAAATTAAAGCCGCCAAGCGTCGCCCATAAAAGGAACTTAGCAGGAACGCCATCAGGGTGACCAATGAAATTTGCCCTAAATTATTGCCTAGCCCCCACCACATAGGCCGCAAGTCTATCACCAAAAATAAATAGCCCGCCGGTTCGCCATTCTGATAAACCGTTTGGATTGCCGTATGCGCCATGATTTCGAAACGGTTCAACTGTAATTGGCTTTGGGCTTCAGATAAAGAATCAGGGATGGTCGCAAAATGATTTTTGGTGACAAAGTCGGCAAACCCCTCACCGATATAGTCGGCAAAGCGGACGCCTTCGCTGGTATATAACTGTCCGGCGATGATATTGGGCTTGCTACGCAACGCCGCCAAAATGTCTGTTGCCGACCGGCTATCGTTGAACAACAAGGCGGCCCCCGCATTAAAACTGATCATGTTGCCGGAGGATTTGGTGTCGGCGACGATTTGACCGCGTTCTTTCCAGAATTCAGTGACGCTACTGATCAATAAGGTAAACACCAAGGCCAAACCAACCGTCATCGCCTGCAATCGACGCAATTTGCTGGTGATAGGGAGGTTTGCGAATTTATCTTGTTTCATAATTTGTTTATCACTGTCAACACATCATTTTGCAAGATTGACGTTTTTCGCCAATTTAAGCAATTTGGCACTGATATGTACAGCATTTGCTTTAGCTGTATCAAGATTAATCTCAAAACTCAAGCGGTTATCGTCTTGAACAAAACCTATCATGCCACCGTGGTTGATAAATCCCGGTTGGTCACTCACCGTTACTATCGGAAAACCTTTTAATTTGTTAATGATTTCTTCAAAATATCCGGTATGGTCCGACGTGCTGATAAAAACCATGTGGCATTTTTTTAGTTCTTCACCGACAACCCCCCGGCGGACAACCATGGGTTTGTTAAAGAGTGTTTTGTTGTCCAGCACCACCAAGCTATCACCTAAATGGTCATTTTCTGTCGTACACAAATTAAAGGTGCGTAGGCTGGTGGTTTCCGGCCATTCAATAAATTTGAAAAAGTTGAACAAAAAAGCTGTTTTCACCGCCGCTTCGCCGCCGGATTCTGCACAGGCTGGCGCGCTAACAAGCACCGCCATTAGCAATGCTAGTGTAAATCGAGCGGACAAGGCGGTGGCTTTTAGCATGGGGTCAAAAATTCCAGCTCAGGGTGGCATAGACTTCACGCTGCGCTGCGGTAGGTATCGAAAACAAATAGGAGCCAAACTCGACATGTTGTGTTTCCAAGAGGTTGCGCCCCACTAAAGCCAGCTCCAAGCCGTGCCTAAACCTCCTCGCCAAACGCGCATCCAGTTCGTGAAACGCCTGGACGGGCGGGTTTTCCTTAAACCCGTCCACATAACGCCACCACAAATCCACGTTGATTTGTGGCGTTAGCTGGTGCATCGACCACAACATGGCTTGATGTGCAGGGAAACCTCCATCAAACAGCTTGCCTGTGCCTGCCGGTGCCAGCTTGGACAGCCTGAAACGCTGTTCTGTTTGGGAATAAGTGGCCCGCAGTTTCCATGTGTCCGTGACCCGCCAATCCACACTGGCTTCGCCGCCATAAACATCCGCAGAACCGTAATTTGTAAAAGCGTAAGTTTGGAGCAGATAACCGGAAACAATCCGTGAAGCATCCAATGCGCTTGGAGTGCCGCTAAGGATATTATGATAATCGTAATAGTAAAGGGCGACATCGGCGGATAATCGTGGGCCGAGTTGAGCGCGCCAACCCCAGTCGTAGGCCAACATTTTTTCCGACTGCATAGCCTTATTGCCGACAAATGAAATTAAGGTGACGGGATTGGCTGGCCCTGCAACCCCTCCGCCGGCTGGCGGTATGACCTGTTTATTGTAATTTAAATCTTGTTCCGCCCAATTGGGTGTCCGTACCGAACGGGATACGGATGCCCAGAAAGCATGCTGTTTAACGGGTGTCCAAGATAATCGTGCGGTGGGCTGCCATTCAAATTGCGTGACGGGATTATGTTCAAATTTGCTGCCTAAGGTGAGTTTCCAACGCGCCGGCACTAAAGTGATTTCGTCCTGCGCAAACAGGCTGTATATTTGGTCTTGGCGTTGGTTCGGCAGCCAACTGAGATCAAGGCTGTTCTGGGTGTCGTTATAATTCAACCGTGCCCCAGCTCCCCATACCAGATTATGCTCTTCATCCAGATGGACATTATGCTGGAAATCAAAATCCAGCGTATCTATCTGGTAACTCGAGTCAATCGCCGTAAATTTACGCTCGTTCCTGTTCCAGTACATGCGTAGTACGGTGCTGGAATCATTACTGTACCCATGCTCCCAGCGTCCCATCAAATAATGCCCGGAAGGTTCCGAATCGGTAGGCAACCAACGCGAGTAAGGTGGGGATAACACGGGGGCCAATTTTGCAGATACAGTGGGGAATTGCTGTCCTGCCCCGCCGCTGGAACCTGAAAAAGCATCCCCTTGTAAAGTCAGCTTGTCCGTGCCGCTAAAATCCTTATCGACACGGAAACCGATTTTGCTTAAACGGCTGTCATCACCTGCCTGGGTGTCCGTGCCTGGCAAATGGGTTTGATCGTACTCACTATGGCGGCCATAGACTTTGAGATAAGCCTGGTTACCTAGCCCAACACCGTAACGCAATCCCCCGCTTTTACGCATACTGCCACCCGCCCCAGAGATTAAAGCCCCCTGGGTGTTTTTAACTTTTTTGGTGATGATGTTGATCACGCCATTAACGGCATTGGCCCCCCATAAACTGGCCCCCGGGCCACGGATGACTTCGATGCGCTCAATATCTTCCATCATGACATCTTCCTGATCCCACCAAACGCCGGAAAACATCGGCGTATACAAAATGCGCCCGTCCATCAGCACCAAGAGTTTATTGGCATATTGGCTATTAAAACCACGGGTTGACACCGCCCATTTATTGCCGTCAATACGGGCGACGTGCATGCCTGGAACCACGCGCAAAGCTTCAGGGATAGTCGTCGCGCCGGAACGGTGGATATCATCAGATGTCAGGACGTAAATCGCGGCGGGGACATCTTTTAAACCCGTCGGGGTTTTGGTCACCGAAGTGACATCCAGCTCCAACAGTGCTTCCACGCTTAAATCTGTCAAATCCGGTAATTTTGCAGGTTCAGGTTCCTGGTTGGCGGCTAATGACAGATGCGTTAGTGAAATCACCGTCAACGTAAGGCATAATTTGAAAAGGCAAGCGGCTTTCGATAAAGGCATCATCACTCCCCAAAATTAAAAGGTAAAGACCAGTTTTAGACGAAATTCCCGTCCATTCATTTTGAGAGTGTTATGGATACCGTAGCCGCCTAGCGTTTCATAGCGGCTATCGAGCAGGTCATAAACGCCCAAGGAAACATCCAAACCTTTACGCAGCCGGTCAGAAGCCAGGTTTAGGTTGATCAAGCATAACCATCGGCAAAACCGCCTTGCACCGCTTTGCGGTCGCCGATATAGATGCTTTCCACACCCAGTTTTGCGAAATTATTGAACAAGGGTTCGGCATGATGCAGTTTGAGCATATTTTGCGGCGAACCCAAGCTCCACACGCCATGATGGGGTTCGTCAGCCAACAAACTGTAGGTATAAGAGGCTTTTAACAAGCGTCCATTATTCCAGCGTTGTTCCGCTTCCCATTCCGCGCCATAAATATGGAATTTACCTTCATTGGCAAGCAAACCACCAGGCCCATTGGCAACCAAAACCTTGGCGACATTATTATGGAACAGGGAGCCAAGCAACTTCAGTCCATCGGCTGAATGCCATTCAACAATACCTTCATAACTTTTAATGCGCTCTTCTTGAATATCCGTATTGATACCGTGGTAATACTTGTTGTATTCAAGCTCCGATGCGTTAGGGGCGAGGAAAGTCGAACTGTACAGCAGTTTAAACGTGGTGCTTTCAAGCGGGTTCCAAATCAAGCCCAGAAAGCATAGTTACGGTCATTGGTCGTGAACAGCCCACATAAACCATTAAGGGCGTCGGCCAGGGTACGCCTGCCAAAACTGCGGATATCGCTGGCCGTCAGCACCGACACGGAAGACGGGGCCTGGCTGGATTTTTGCCCTATCCTCGACGCGCTAATAATCTCGACATTAAGCAGTTCTTCGATGGAAAGTCCGGTTAAATCTTCGGATTTTACCTGATAGGCACTGGCTGGGTTGCTCAGGGCCGCCAATAAGGCAGTGATGGCTAGGTTACGCATTATGCTGATTTTTGAAGTTACAGCCAGTGATGCTGATAGCAGGAAAATGCACAGTTTGTTTGCTGGTAAAAGGATCTATTCTAACGAGCAAAGCATTTGTTTATCCAGCTTTTTTATATTTTCAGGCCACAATTTTAACAAAAATGAAGCTATTTTGTATTTTGTGGCAAACAAAATGCTTTAACTGCCAGTTAGCTGTCGCCTTGGTTTTTCACTAGCACCCATTTTTACTGTGGCGCTAATGTTTAGCAAAACTGGCCTAGCCTATCCCTACACAAATCTTCCAGATTTTCATGCCCCCCCGACATTAACCCCCGACATTTTAAAAATATCGCTTAAGATAACCAACTGCACAATCGCGTTGAACAACGGCCTCCCAAAAAGGTCTCCCAAGCAGCGGTTTTTTAACTATCGAGAGGAATTATGAAGCATCGCATACTATGCACCCTGTTATTTTGTTTCCCGGTCTTGACCAGCCATGCGTCCCCCCACGTTGCAGAACGCATCCTTGGCAATGGCCTGAAAGTGCTCGTGAAGGAAGACCACCGTTCCCCCGTGGTGGTTTCCCAGGTTTGGTATAAAGTCGGTTCCAGTTACGAGCCTGGCGGTATAACCGGCATTTCCCACATGCTGGAACACATGATGTTCAAGGGTACGGATAAGCATCCCGTCGGCGAGTTTTCGCGCATCATCGCCGAGAACGGCGGCGATGAAAATGCGTTTACCGGACGGGATTACACGGCCTATTTCCAGACGATGGCGGCCTCCAAGCTGGCGGTGAGTTTTGAACTGGAAGCCGACCGGATGCGGCATTTGCATTTGCTGGCGGATGAGCTGAAAAAGGAACTGGAAGTGGTCACGGAAGAACGGCGGATGCGCACCGAGGACAACCCGCAAGCGAAAATGTCAGAACAATTTTCGGCGCTGGCGTTTACCAGCAGTCCCTACAAAAACCCCATCATCGGCTGGCCGGTCGATATTGCCAATTACCAAGTCGACGATTTGCAAGCCTGGTACCAACGCTGGTACGCGCCGAACAACGCGACGCTGGTCGTGGTCGGCGATGTGCAAACCCCAGACGTGTTTGCCTTGGCGGAGCAATATTTTGGCGGCTTGCAGGCCAGTGAGCTGAAGCCATTAAAGCCCCAAACCGAATCGCCGCAATTGGGTGTGCGTAAAATGACCGTGAAAGTCCCCGCCAAATTGCCGTCGGTAGTGTTGGGCTACAAAGTGCCGTCGCTAAAAACTGCCGAACACGAATGGGAGGCCTACGCACTGGAAGTATTGGCAGGCGTGTTGGACGGCGGCTCCAGCGCGAGGCTGAGCAAGGAATTGATACGCGGTAAACAGCTTGCCGTGTCAGCGGGAGCGGGTTACAACTTCAGTTCGCGCCTCTCGGATTTGTTTGAATTGGAAGCCACGCCCGCCGAAGGTAAAACGGTGTGGGAATTGGAATTGGAACTAAAAAAACAAGTCGCCCAACTGCAACAGCAACTCATCAATAAAGACGAGTTGCAGCGCATTAAAGCCCAAGTGTTGGCGAATGCGGTGTTTGAGCGCGATTCCAATTTTTACCAGGCCATGCAATTGGGAATGCTGGAAACTATTGGCTTAGGCTGGCAAAAAGCCGATGAATACGTCGCTAAAATCAACCAGGTGACTGCCGGACAAGTGCGTGAGGTGGCACGAAAATACCTGCTTGAAGATCATCTTAATATCGCTTATCTTGAGCCACAACCGATAAACACAGCAACTGCCCGGAAGAAGGCGGTAAAATAAGCGGCTGAGATTTTGCCAAATAGACCTGTCAGGTTTCTTGAACCTGGCAGGTCTAGCCGCACGACGGTACGGCAAATTAAAGTCCATCCCAAAAATAATAACAACGCTATGGCAAAACTACGCACCCATTACGACAATTTAAAAGTCGCCCGCAACGCCCCTGATATTGTGATCAAGGCGGCGCACAAAGCCCTGATACAACAACACCATCCCGACAAAGCCAAAGACAAGGACAGTGCCGAACGCATCACCCGTATTTTGAATGATGCCAAGGAAGTCCTGCTCGACCCTGTCAAACGCAAACAACATGACCAATGGATTAAGGAACAGGAGCACAGGCATAAACACCACGGCCACCATGCCGCAAACGAGCCTGAATCCGCCAGGCAACACCCTCCCCCGCCAGGGCCGCCTGTCAGCGAGGAGTTGATCGGGCACTATCGCGCCTTCAGCAATGGCCTTGCCCAAGATACCCAATCACGGCTGATGTGGTGCCGTTTTGCGATGGGGCAACGTTGGCATGGCGGGCAAGTGGAAGGCGAAGCGGCCTTGTATGCGTGGCAAGCCGCACAAGAAGCCGTGGCTTTGTTCAACAAACAAGGCGGCTATGCGGGACACGCCGATTGGCGGCTGCCGTCGGTCAATGAACTGAAAACCTTGATAAACCCACAAGAAGGCCATAGAAGCTATATCAACGCGCAAGTCTTCCCGAACAACCCGCGTTGGCTATGGACGGCTTCGCCCTACGCCGGTTACGGTGGCGGCGCGTGGCTGGTGAACTTTATCGAAGGTTTGGCAATCAATGACAACCCGAACCTGCCGTGTGCAGTACGCTTGGTTCGGGATTAAGCAATACTATCCAATTTTAAACCTGTGTAGATGGGCTGACGCTTTGCCGTATATTTTGATAGGCTTCCTTTCGTTCAACCCATCCTACAAATATATCCACTGTTTCTTAACTGCATTACCTTTAAGGAAACCTCAACTTATGCGCGTTTTATTCTTCAGTTTCATGCTGTTAATGCTTAGCCAAACCGCCAGCGCGACCGCGAAAATCGAGCATTGGCAAACGCCGCAAGGCAGCCGCGTGTATTATGTCCGCACCGAAGGCTTGCCGATGGTCGATGTGCAAGTGCTGTTTGACGCAGGCAGTGCACGGGATGGTGACAAATTTGGCCTTGCCGCGCTGACCGCCGGTTTGCTCGACACGGGCGCAGGTGATTGGAATGCCGACCAAATCGCCGAACGCTTTGAAAGTGTCGGCGCCAACTTTGGCGCGGCCAGCGGCATAGACTACGCCACGGTGTCGCTACGGACATTGACCGACAAGCCCTTGTTCGACAAAGCCCTGGCGACCATGCAAATGATCCTTGGCAAACCCCGTTTCGCCAACGCCGATTTTGAGCGTGAAAAAAGCCGTACCCTCGCAGGCCTTAAGCAGCAGGAAGAATCCCCTGGCGATCTGGCTAACATCGCTTTTTACCAAGCCCTGTACGGCAAGCACCCCTACGCCCATCCCGATTCCGGCACGTTGCAAACCGTGGCGGCCCTCACGCGTGACGATGTGCAAGGCTTTTACCAACAATACTATGTCGCAGCCAATGCCGTCATCGTCATTGTCGGTGATTTATCGAAAGCACAGGCCGAACAAACCGCCGAAAATCTGGTTAAAGGCCTGCCCGTAGGAGAAAAACCGGCCGCGTTGCCGGATGTGCCCATGCCCGTTGAAGGCGGGGCGCAACATATCGAATTTCCTTCGACACAAACCCATGTGCTCGTGGGCTTGCCCGGGACTTACCGAAAAGATCCCGATTATTTCAGCCTTTATGTCGGCAACCATATTTTGGGCGGCGGCAGCTTGGTGTCGAAACTGTTTGACGAAGTGCGCGAAAAACGCGGTTTGGCTTATAGTGCCGCTAGCGCGTTCATACCGATGTTAAAACCCGGGCCATTTTTGATCAACCTGCAAACCCGTAACGACCAAACACCGGAAGCGTTGAAAGTCTTGAACAAGACCCTCGCCAATTTTATTTCCCAAGGGCCTAGCGAAACCGAATTAACAGCCGCCAAGCAAAACATCACCGGCGGTTTCGCGATGCGCTTTGACACCAACAAAGAACTGGCGGGCTATGTCGGCATGATCGGTTTTTACGATATGCCGCTGGATTATTTGGACAGCTTCCAGCAAAACATCGAAAAAGTCACCGGTGCGTCCATCACCGACGCCTTTAAACGCCGCGTCAGCTTGCCGTTGCTACAAACCGTGACCGTAGGAAAAAGTGCAAAATAAGCTCAGGATCATCGGCGGCGAGTGGCGTAGCCGCCAAGTGCTGTTTGAAGACGCACTAGGCTTAAGACCAACCCCCGCGCGGGTGAGGGAAACCCTGTTCAATTGGCTACATTACGACATCATTGGTAGCCGCTGCCTGGATTTGTTCGCAGGTAGCGGTGCGCTGGGCTTTGAAGCGGCATCAAGAGGCGCGAAGGCGGTGGTGCAAGTCGAGCAAAACCCCCTCGTTTGCCGTTGCCTGAAGGCCAATGCCGACAAGCTCGCCGCCAGCCAAATCAAAATCGTCCAGACCGATGCGTTCCGTTATCTGTCGGGTAATGCCGAGGCGTTTGACATTGTCTTTATCGACCCCCCGTTCGCACTGGATTTAGCGGTGCAAAGCTGCCATTGGCTGGAAGATAAAGGCTGGTTAAGCCCACAGGCGAAAATCTATGTGGAATCGGCAAGCAACTTAACGCTGGAAGGGATGCCTGGGAATTGGCGGTTATTGAAGGATAAAGTGGCCGGAGAAGTGGCTTATCAGTTGTTTGTGCGGGAAAACGCAGGTATCGGCTGCCGCTAAATCGCTGCAACGAATTCGGCTACCGTCAAACCTGCCGCGCGAATGAGGCTGCGTAGCGTACCTCTTGCCACTTCTTTATGGTCAGGGACCGACAAGGTGGCTATTTCACCTTCTTTAACCATGATGATATGGCTGCCCGCTTTGCCTCGCAACCACCCATCCCAACGAGCCAAACACGCGGAGAACATCGCGTCCTTTAAGAATAGGAAGCGAAGGTGGCATTATGCCGCCACCTCAATTTGCCGGGTTTCAATGGTCAAAGGCAAACCGCGCTCTGAACGGACTAACAGGCACTGGTAAATCGCATCCTGGATATTTTCCAGCGCCTCATCCTTGGTATCGCCTTGGCTTGCACAACCGGGGATGGATGGGCATTCGACAACCCAAATACCGTCCCCGTCACGGTCAATGGTCACATTGAATTTCATATCATTACTCCAAACGTCAAGTAAACTTTTCAGCAACTTAGGATTGTATCGGGACGGATTTGAGAAAATTCATTGGGGATGGCTAGAGACGTAAAAGCTTCACGTCTCTACGGAAGGCTTAGTGGGTGGTGAAACCGTGTTTCTGCATACGGTACAGCAATGTGTCGCGGCTTAAGCCGAGCAGTTTAGCGGATTGGCTGCGGTTGCCTTTGGTGCGGTTCAATGCCTGGTTGATTAAATCCGCTTCCAAGGTATCCAATTGCAAACCCGTTTCCGGCAGGATAAATCCGGTGGCTTTGCCGGCATTGGTATTGCCGTTGCTATTGATGCGGAACTCACTGGGCAGGTTTTCCATTTCAATCACCCGGCCTGACAGCAAAATGCTCAAGCGTTCGCACAAGTTGCGCAATTCGCGGATATTGCCGGGCCATTTATAAGCTTTTAATACTTTTAGTGCTGATTTGCTAAATTGCGGCGCGGCAATGGCGTGGGTTTCTGAAAACAACTTGAGGAAGTGTTTGATCAAATGCTCGATGTCTTCGCTACGTTTGGCTAACGGCGGCAATTCTATAGGCACGACATTCAAGCGGAAATATAAATCCTGCCTGAATTCGCCCACTAAAATCTGTGCGTTCAAATCGGCGTTGGTGGCGGCAATTATACGGACATCCACTTTACAGGACGTGGTTTCGCCCACCGGCAGGCATTCGCCGGAATCCAGGAAGCGTAACAACTTACCTTGAACCAGCAGTGGCAGGGAGTTTATTTCATCAAGAAACAGCGTTCCGCCATCGGCGGCTTGGAATAAGCCCAAGGTATTGGCATTGGCTCCGGTAAACGCGCCTTTTTTATGCCCGAACAATTCGGATTCAATCAAACCCTCTGGTAAGGCGGCACAGTTTACGGTAATGAATTTTTTGTTGGCACGCGGGCTGGCTTTTTGGATGGCCGTCGCCAGGACTTCTTTACCCGTACCGGTTTCCCCCTTAATCAGGATAGTGACATCGGTGGACGCCGCTATTTTGGCACTACGAATTAAGGAATCCAATTCAGGGGACTGGCCGATAATGGCGCTGAAATGATCCATAGATACCTCTTAATGGTTGGCTGAATGGTTGATGATTGCCATGGGGTTTAACCACGGTAAAGCCGCTAACAAGGCTAAAATGATCATAAACAAACCAATCGCTTGTTTAAACCGTTGCATTCGGGATAGCCGCGTTAATATCCCTGTCATTATACCCACGCCCATCACGGCGGGTAAAGTACCTAGACCAAAAGCCAGCATGGTCAACGCGCTTTTGCTGACATCGCCTGCCGTCGCCGCCAGTGCCAATGCGGCATACACCAAACCGCAAGGCAGCCAGCCCCAAACCATGCCGAACAAATAGGCTTGGGTGCGGGTTTTCACAGGGATCAGCTTGCGCCCGTAAGGCTCGATTTTTTTCCAGAAGTGCATGCCGGCTTTTTCGATATAGGCAAAGCGTGGGAACCAGCCTGCAATATACAAACCCGCGCCGGCCATGATCAAAGCCGAGAGGATCTGCAATAGCCGATGACCGTGAAGTTCGCCCATTTGCATCGTGGCAAGGGACTGGATCACCCCCGCTAATGCGCCGGCGATGGTGTAGCTGGTGATGCGCCCAAAATTGTAATTGAACACAAAAGGCAGCAACAGGGCTTTTTTATGGCGTATTTCCGGGCTGAGGCTTAAGGTCAGCGTGCCGATGATCGAACCGCACATGCCTATGCAGTGCAAGCTGCTGACCAGCCCCATGACAAATGCAACCAAGTAAGACGTAGTAAAGTCGGGGTCAAATGGCATAAGCCAACCCTTCCACTACAGAGTTAATATTCGACATAGTTATTATTGTTTTTAATTGCTTGCAGAAGCCTGGGCAAATACGCCCAAAATTTGTGCCTGGATTTTTTCCGCCATCGCCCTACGGTCATTGGCATCACGGATCGGCCTGCCAACGACGATATAATCAGCCCCATTCTCAAAAGCCATCTCCACGCTGACCACGCGTTTTTGGTCGTCCTCTTCGCGGTTGTCCACGGGGCGGATGCCTGGGGTGATGACCAACAAGCGGTGGTCTAAATGCTCCCGCAACATGGCGGCTTCCAAACCTGAAGACACAATACCATCACAGCCGATTTGCAAAGCGCGTTTGGCGCGGGATAACACCAAATCGCGGACATCACATTTGAAACCCAGATCATCCAAATCACCACGGTCCAAACTGGTAAGCGCCGTCACTGCCAGCACTTTAAGGTCGCCTTTGTTGGCGGCGGCGGATTGCATGATGGCATCATTACCGTGGATAGTCGCCAAATCAACGCCTTTGCTGCTCAACGCCCTAATTGCCCGACCTACCGTTTCCGGCACGTCGAAAAATTTCAAATCGACAAAGACTTTTTTGCCGCGCTGTTTCAGCCACTCAATAAACCCGAAACAATCGCCGGACATGAACAATTCCATGCCGACTTTATAAAAAATCACGGAGCCGCCCAGTTCTTCGACCAGGGCTTGGGCTTCAGGAATACTGGGCACATCCAAGGCCATAATCAGGCGTTCACGGACAGGGATGGCTTTACTGGACAAAAAGGTGTGCGGCATAGTGGAAATAAAAGACTGTGGAAAGTTATTCGGTGGTCAAGCCTTGTTGTTGCCAAGCCTGGATACCGCCTTCTAAATTATAAACCTCGGTAAATCCGGCTGACTTCAAGATTGATTGTGCTTGCGCTGAACGTTTGCCGCTACGGCATTGGGTGATGATGGGGCTATGCTGATAAGCCTTTAGCTCGACCAGCCGTTTGTCCAACTGGCCCAGCGGGATGTGCAATGCACTAGGGACATGCTGCTCCTGCCATTCACTGTCTTCACGCACATCAACAATAATGGCTTTTTTCATTGCCTGCATAGCGGCGGCATCCTTGGGCGTCACCACTGGCTGGCTAGAATCCGCCTGCACAATCGCGCAGGTCAAACCCAACAGCAAAGCGATTAAAAGCCTAGTCCTACAATACTTTATAATGATACGCACGGGACACCCCCTATTAATTGCAGTTAAAGCAGCTATATTACCGGAACTTGTAGCCACGGTGAATGTTAAAATACACCGAACCAACAATAATATAGTTTAATGAACTCGACACTGATTCAAATGACCTTGCTGATGGCTTGCGGTGTCGTCTGGCGGCTTTGTCGACCGGCGGGGCTTACCGCCGACCAGACCCGCGCGGTGCTAAGCGGCGTAGTCTACTACCTGCTCATGCCTGCGATGATCCTGGAGGTGTTGTGGAAAACCGACTTAGGCATCCAGTCCCTGCAATATACCCTGCTTGGCTGGGGTAGCCTGAGCTTCGCCATCCTCTGCGCCTGGTTAATTGGCAGAATTTTTAAGCTAGACAAAAAACATTTAGGGACACTCATACTTGCCAGTGCTTTCCCGAATGTGACTTTCCTGGGGCTGCCGATACTTGAGCAAACCTTTGGCAGTTGGATACGGCCTGTCGTCATTGAAATAGACGTGTTTTCCGCCACCCCTTATTTGTTTACCGTCGGCTTGTTAATTGCCCGCCATTACGGTCAAGAGGACAAACCCAAACCGCTTTGGACGGCCTTTAACGAGCCGCCCTTTTGGACGGCGGCCATAGCCATAACACTCAACATGAACGGTGTTGCCGCCCCCGAATGGCTAATGGCGGTTTTGCAAAAACTGGCGGTCGCCGCCGCGCCATTGATGATTATATCGCTGGGCATGTCTCTTAACTGGCAAGCGGTAAGCTGGCGCAACATGCCTTACATGTTTCCGCTACTATCGATAAAAATGCTCGCGATGCCCTTGTGTGCCTGGTTCTTGGCCCGCCATCTCGGACTGGACGCGCCGCATCAAGCCGTCGCCGTCATGGATTTGGCAATGCCCAGCATGTTGTTCGGCATCGTCTTTTGCGACCGCTTCCGGCTGGACAGCGCACTGTATGCTATGGCGGTGACGGTGACCACCCTGTCCAGCTTGCTGACCCTGCCGTTTTGGCATGGCTTGCTGGTCAAGCAATAAACATTTATCCATCATTAACCACGAGGAGCAAAACAATGGCAACTTTTACAGTGACAGGCGATGTAGACCCATTTTTACACGTCGGCCTAAAGCGGGGCGAAAAAATCTATTGCGAATCCAATGCGATGGTCATGATGGAAGGGACACTCGACCTGAAAGGCAAAATGACCGGCGGCCTGGGTAGTGCCTTGATGCGCCGTTTTGCCAATGGCGAATCCTTTTTTCAGGAGCATATCGAAGCGATACGCGGCGATGGCGATTGCCTGTTGTCGCCGACCTTGCCAGGAGCCATCGAAGTGCTGGATGTCGGCCATGCCAGCTATAAACTGACCGATGGCGCGTTTGTCGCCGCCGAAAGCGGGGTCAGCCTCAATGTCCGTACGCAAAATATCGGTTCGGCCTTGTTTGGCGGTACGGGCGGATTTTTTATCATGGAAGCGACAGGCAAGGGCAAGCTCGCGGTATCAGGATTCGGCTCCAGTTTTGCGATTGATGTTGAGCCGGGCAAAGAGATCATCATAGACAACGCCCACGTCGTTGCCTGGGACAGCCGCTTGCACCATGAAATTTCCGTCGCCACCAGCAACAGCGGCGGCTTTTTCGGGCAAATTGTCAACAGCGTCACCAGCGGCGAAGGCATGGTGCTAAAATTTTCAGGTCAGGGCAAAGTCATTATCTGCTCGCGCAACCGGGAAAATTTTGTGTCATGGCTAAGCAAACTGATACCTGGCAATAGTTGATATAACCCGATGGCGACGGTTTGTTTCAACCAATCCCGGCCTGCCCATTTTGACAAACACAATTGGCACAATAAACCGCTTTGATTCCATTAATGTTTTTTATTTTTTCTTAATGGCACAAAATTAGCTTAATACCCGTAGATGTCATTTTGATATCAACGGGTAAAACCCTAACCTTAAGAGAAACACTATGAAAAAACATTTTCACAAATTGGCCGGCTATACCGCATTAATCTTGATTTCAGCATCACCACTACCTTTTGATGATGCTTACGCAGAAACCAGTGAAAAGAAAACTATCTCAGCCGAATCGCTTATCGACAAAGCCACCGCTACAAATAAACGAAAAATAAAAGCAGATCAACCGCTTGAATAACACCCGCCGGATGCTTGATAGACATGGAATTTCACTTTGGGTACAATCACGCCAAAAGTATTTTTGACCCGAAACCTAATGGACTGCCCCCCCCTTGTATCCAAACTTACTTTGCCACCATCACCATAAAGCCCACTTATTAAATGCGGAATTACTGTTTTTTCGTAATTAAGAAATGGGGCTTTGTTTTGATCGGCTTAACGGCCTGCTCCCTACCAATTCCCGGCAAGGCGCAACAAAATTTATTTAATGTCCCTTCTTCAGAAATCACCCAAGAAAACACGGTTTTTTTTCAGCAACAATTTAATTTTGCCAAATCCGATACCAGCAACACCACCATTGATTATGGCCTGGGCAATAATTTGGAAGTTGGCATCAATTTGTTTAATGTCAATTTATATACGCCTTCAGATACGGTTGCCAATCCCAATTTTCTGCTAAATTTCCAAAAAGCCTTCAATATAACGGCGGCGTACAAAATTAGCTTTGGAACACAAACCGGATTTACGCCACCTGTCCATAACAATTCCCTACAAATACCTAGTTTTTCTTATTTTAGTAACGCCGTAGATTGGGCTAGGCTAGGCAAATATTATCTGGGTGCTTATTACGCAAATTCCGCTTATGCTGGCTCAAATGACGCCATCGGCCTGATGGCGGGCGTGGAATTGCCGATGCTCGAAAACAAAGTCCATCTTATGGGCGATTTGTTAAGCGGCAATAACGACATTGGCGTTGCCGTCATTGGCTTGGTGTTTTATTTATCCGATAACTGGCAACTTTCTATTGGCGCACAATTGCCCCCACCCAATAGCCATAATGATTTCGGAACTGTTTTTGAAATCACCAAACTCTAAGAATGTTTAAATTCTTACAGGCTATGCTTCATTGACAATCCCATGCGGCACATGCGCCGTGGCGACATGTCCGGCGGCGGATTCGCAATGGGCTTTTTGGTCATCGAAGAAAATATCGGCATCGAAAGCCCGCAAAAACTCGCCTTTAGGCAGGCCGCCCAGAAACAAGGCTTCATCTATGCGTATGTCCCAAGCGCGTAGCGTCCTGACGACGCGCTCATGGGCGGGCGCGGAACGGGCGGTGACCAACGCGGTCCTGATCGGCGCGTCAGCGGCGGCAAATTGGTTTTGGATATGTTGCAACGCGCTTAAAAAATCTTTGAACGGGCCGCCAGGCAGCGGCGTTTTCGCCTGTTGGCGTTCGTTGTCGGCAAACGCCGCCAAGCCCTGCTGCTGGTAAATGCGCTCTGAATCATCAGAAAACAACACCGAATCGCCATCAAAGGCAATACGTAATTGTTCGGTTGGATGCTTTAATGATGAACCACTTAAAATAGTCGCCGCCGCAAAACCCGCCGCCAAGGTTTTCCTGACATCCAGGGCATTGGCGGACAGGAACAAATGCGCCCCGAAAGGGGCGATATACGAAAAGGGCGACGCACCGCTGGTAAACGCGGCGCGGGTGATTTTCAGCCCGTAATGGGCGATGGAGTTGAAAATCCGCAAGCCGGTGTCGGCACTGTTTTGCGACAGCAAAATCACTTCCACCAAGGGTTCATCGGGATTTTGTCGATTAATCGCCAAGAATTTTTTTACCAGCGTGAAACCGTAACCTGGCTCCAGAACCACGTCTTCGTGGTCAATTTGGTAACGGCAAAACGCTTCTTTTCCCTCGTTTTCAAAAACCGCATGGGATTCATCAAGATTGAATAAGGCCCTGGACGAAACCGCCACCACCAATTTTTGCTGCTTTGCGCCCTCGCGCGCTGGCTTGGTCATTATTCGACGGGCGGCTCTTCGCGGGCCATTTGACTGTCCTCTTTGATGATGTCCACCATTTCATTGAGCTTGAGCAAATCCTCCCGCATATCCATCAGCAGGAAATAAAACACAAGGGTTGCCAACGAAGCGGCGATGCTTAAAACCAAGGTGATGAGATTTATCCGCGCCACTTCGGCTTTATGTCCGCACAGATGTGAAGAAAGGCTGTTTTCAGGGCTATTTTGCGCCGACAGCTTGTCGCTTGGCCCTGGCCCAAAGTCATTTTTGGCATCGTGGCTAAGATCATCTTCACCTAAAACAACTGCTTGCTCCCGTCCAAACTCCACATCCGCAGGTACGGTTTCGACAGTATGCGCGGGTATATCGGCAAAAACCGGTTCAATGGGCCGGGCAAACTGCCCGGCTTGTTCCGCGTCCATTTGCCCCGGCGTAAAATCATCATCGACCCTCACCAAGGTTTCATCAATGGAATCGACGGCAACGGGGGCGGTTGCCTCCGCTGCTTTATGATGGGATTCATCGGGCAATGGGGAGGAAGCTATCGTGGTTTTTACGTCCAGGCCATCAGGCCCAAAATCCTCCCCAAAATCATCAAGGTCTAGCGGGTCAACTGCGCGAGGGGTATCGCCAAAATTAGCTTGCCCTAAGTTGGCTTCATGCTCGTCAACATCGGCGACATAGAGTGGCTGCATTTGAAAATGTGGATCTTGCTCAATCGGCCCGACTAGAAAAGCCCTTGCCATGTCCGGCTCAAAATCATCCACGGCACTCATTGGCTCCATACCGGAACTAGCCAAAGCAGTTCCAGCAGCCGGATTATCAAAGCCACTAATGGCTAATAAGCGGTCAATCGCATCTTCTTCATTGGTTTGGATAGTTGACGGGACAGCCGTAAATACCGGATCATCATCCCGGATGGCGCGTAAATCTGCCAACCCCGCATCATCCGGCAAGTGAGGCGTTGCATCTAGGTTCGTGCCGGGCCGTCGTTTATTGAGGGTTTTTTTATGCGTTGTTCTTTTCATGGATGGATTGGCAAGGAAGAAATAAGCGTGTATTGATTGTGCATGGTTGCTGAATTGTCCGATTGAATTGTACGATATGTAGGCAATTTTAACGGTGTCTCAAGCATTGTAGGTAAAGTTTCGCTCATTTAATGATAAACTTCCAAAAAAATATGTAGAAACGCACATGCAACTCGCCATTACTGCTTTAGGCTCCAACAAAATTAACTTCATAGCGGAAATATTGCCCGCTATCCGCGATTGCAAATGTAATATCGTGGAAATCCGCGCCTCGCGGCTGGCCCAAGCAACCGCCACTTACCTATTGGTGCAAGGCAATTGGAACCAGATCGCCAGACTGGAAAGCACCCTGGAAGTGATCCAACGGCGCATCGAAATAAAAATCCACATGTTGCGCCCCGAAAGTAAAGAAAAAAGCAAGGATTGCATGCCTTATCTATTGGAAACGCTGTCACTGAACCACGAAAGCATTATTGAGTCGGTCAGTTCGTTCCTTATCGACCGTGATATTGACATCGAAGACATAACCGGTAGTTGCTATCCGGCCCCGTACATCCAAAACCCTGTATTTTCGAGCAAATTTATTATCCTCATCCCCCCGCAACTGCATTTGTTATCGCTGCGCGAAGAATTTATGGAATTTTGCGACCAGCTTAACATCGATGCGATCCTTGAACCCATTAAACGTTAGGTAGCTTATGACTTCACCCGGCATTGGCACAGTCGTGCCAGATTTGGAGCTTGCGTCCACGGGCGCAAAAACCAGTAAATTCAGCGATTATCGCGGTCAATTTGTCGTGCTGTATTTCTATCCAAAAGACAACACGCCCGGCTGCACGACCGAAGGCCAAGCCTTCCGTGATGCGATAGACCAGTTCGCTGCGCTGAACACCGTGATCTTGGGCGTGTCGCGGGATTCGGTGAAAATGCACGAAGGCTTCAAATGCAAACAGGAATTTCCGTTTGATTTGTTGTCAGATTCCGAAGAACAACTCTGCAAGCTGTTTGATGTCATCAAACAAAAAAACATGTACGGGAAGCAAGTGCGTGGCATTGAGCGCAGCACGTTTTTGCTTGATCCAGAAGGCATCCTCGTCCACGAATGGCGCAAGGTCAAAGTCAAGACGCATTGTGAGGAGGTTTTGACCGTGTTGCGGACGTTAAATGAGTAACGAAAAATGAGTAACGAAATTCCAGTAGTTACCGATATTGTCGATTGTGAAAAAGTCATTGGAAAAACTCTTTCCAATAAAGAAGCATGCGACCTTGTCAGTAATAATGCGTGGTGGAGCACATCTAGAAATTGGTGGTATCAGGGTCTAGTCATAACGCTGTGCGAGATTTATCAAGGATTCGATGAATTACGTTATCTCGGAGAAACTATTGCTATTGTTTCTCCTGAGGTTATCGACGAAAAAATCAGTGCTATCACTAAACTCATTGCAACTATCAGACATGATACTGAACCCTTCCTAAAAGCAACTGCTTGGTATGGGGCAACTGCACAAGAAGTCCGCAACAATATCGAGGAGGCAGAAGTTTTACGCACATTAGATGATGATTGCATGCATGCATTTGCCAATTTCTTTTCCTTTCTGCTTTCTCAAAAAGCGGCGCTTGAAGAAGCAAAATTGTCTGGTAAATGTCTTTTGTATATTCAGTTGTTGCCCTAATAAATCCCGCCCAAGGATTTTGTAATTTCAATTGAGTGGTTTTGCCATCAATTACAAAAAAGCTTCGTGCCTTTTTCGGACAAGCCCCGAACCATCTCCTCTTCCCACCCACCCTCAATGAGACCAGCATGAACATTCATACCACACCGGATAAAAAACTGTTTGTTTTGGACACCAATGTAATGATGCACGACCCTGCGGCGATATTCCGTTTTCAGGAGCATGATATTTTTATCCCGATGGTGGTTTTGGAAGAGTTGGACCACGGCAAAAAAGGCCTGACCGATGTGGCCCGCAACGTCCGCCAAGTCAGCCGTTTCCTTGATGAACTGATCCGCGATGCCAACCAGCAGACGCTGAATGATGGCTTGCCGTTATCCCGTATCGAACACGCGCCCAATAGCGAGAACCTGACCAGTTCAGGGCGATTGTATTTCCAGACCAGCACCATGACCGCGATGCTGCCGGACAGTATGCCGGGCAATATCGCCGACAATTCTATCCTCAGCGTCGTGCTGGCGTTGACCAAAAAATTCCCGCATATCAAAGTCATCTTGGTCTCGAAAGACATCAATATGCGCATCAAGGCGGCGACGCTGGAGTTGGTCGCCGAGGATTACCACAATGACCAGACGCTCGATGATATTGACCTGCTGTACAGCGGGGCGACGGCCTTGGACGAGGATTTTTGGGACAACCACGGCTCAAAAATGGAAGTGTGGCAAGAAAAAGACCGCACCTTTTACCGTCTTGAAGACCCCTTGGTTGCCGAATGGTATCCCAACCAATACCTGTACATCGACAATGACAGCAATTTTGAGGCGATAGTCCGCGATTGCGAGGGCGAAGTCGCTATTCTGGAATTGGCCCGCGATTACCGCTCCAAACACAACAGCGTCTGGGGGATATGTGCGAAAAACCGCGAACAGAACTTTGCCTTGAACGCGCTGCTTGATCCTGAAATTGATTTCGTCACCTTATTGGGCACGGCAGGCACAGGCAAGACGTTGATCGCCTTGGCGGCGGGCCTGACGATGACGCTGGAAAAGAAAATGTTCAATGAAATCGTCATGACCCGCGAGACCGTGCCGATAGGCGAAGACATCGGCTTTTTGCCCGGCACCGAAGAAGAAAAAATGGCCCCGTGGATGGGCGCGTTGATGGACAACTTGGAATTACTTGGCAGCCGTTCAGGCCAAAACGAGTGGGAACAAGGCGCCACCAAAAACATCCTGATGAACCGCGTCAAAATCCGCTCGCTGAATTTCATGCGCGGACGCACCTTTTTGAACCGTTTCTTGATTATCGACGAGGCGCAAAACCTCACGTCCAAGCAAATGAAAACCCTGATCACCCGCGCCGGGCCAGGGACAAAAATCATCTGCATCGGTAACTTATCGCAAATCGACACGCCGTACCTGACTGCGACAACCTCAGGTTTGACCTATGTAGTTGACCGTTTCAAGCATTGGCCTTACGGGGCGCACATCACCTTACGGCGCGGCGAACGCTCGCGTTTGGCGGATTATGCGTCGGATATTTTGTAAACTCGCGTGGATCTTGCAATTGGCATTTCAATTGCTAACTGATGTTACGCAGACAAACGAAGAATCAATAACTTACAAAGCAAAAAATAACTGTAAGTTATTGATAGTTCGTAGTCGGTGCGTAACATCAGTTGCTAAATGACTTAAGCCTGACGTTACGTAAAATTATTGTCCACGAAAGACACGAAGAAACACGAAAATTGATTGGTAATGTGCTTTGATATGAATCATTTCAAAAGCAACCCCATAAGGAGTCAAATAAATAGGTTTTTTTGACTCCTATTTTCGTCGGTGCCGAACAGGACTTTCACAGTCCCCGTACCATAAACATTTCAATTTACCCGCAGATACCCAAAACATTACGGAACGGATAACTCCGCCCTAAAATATCGGCTTTATTACCGAGACAATTTTCGTGTCTTTCGTGTTTTTCGTGGACAAAAACCACATATTACCAAGCGCGTATCGCCCCCATCTGAGACCACGCCATGAACAGCAGTAAAATTCTAAAGCCCACCACCTATCTCACTGAAGTCAAAGCCTTATCTGATCGCATCGTCAAGGCGCAACAACCCATCCGTATTTTGGACGCCATCAAATGGGATGACAGCATCAAACAGGCGTTCATGCAGAGTGCTTGCAAAGCCCTGCCCGCCGTCGATGCCGGGTATTACCGCCAACGCCCTTTAGGTTTTGACCCTGGCGATAAAAAAGACGAATTCCACCAAATCGAGCGCGATCTGGTGCGCAAATTGGGTCAGTTGAACCCGCTCAGCGTCATCATGCGCCGCATCTGCCGCGAATATCAGGATGTCGTGTACATGCTGGAAGGGCGTGGCACCTCGACATTCTCCAATATTTCCCAAGAGCTGTACGGCTCCTCGCAAGACGTGTTCCATGTCGGTGACCCGACCATCGCCGATCTGGGCAGCATGATGGAATCGACCTTGCAGCAATTGCTGGATCTGGATTTCTTGGGCGAGGAACCCAAAACCATCAACGCCAAGGACGCGGTTGACATTCTTAACGCTAAAATCCAAGAGGTATTTCCAGGCGAAGGCTTACGCGCGATGCTCAGTGACGGCATAGTCTCCGATGCGGCGGCGGGTACCGATTACATCAAAATCCGCGCCGATGCCGTGTTCAATATGCGGGATTTGCGCATTCTGGAAGTGCATGAGGCTTGGGTGCATCTGGGGACTACCTTGAACGGTTTGGAGCAGCCGTATTGCACTTTTCTAGGTAAAGGGCCGCCTTCGGCGACGGTCACCCAAGAAGGTTTGGCGGTGTTGATGGAAATTTTGACCTTCAGCTCGACACCGGAGCGGCTGATGCGTTTGATCAACCGCGTCCGTGCCACCACGCTCGTTGAAGAAGGCGCGGATTTTTTGGATATTTTCGAGTTTTTCCGCGCCAAAGGCCTGGATGATGAAGACAGCTACACCTTCACCAGCCGCGTGTTCCGTGGCAGCAGTTCCACCGGGATGCCGTTCACCAAGGATTTGACGTACATCAAAGGCTTCGTGCTGACCTACAACTTTATGCGCCTAGCCGTCTACAAAGGCAAGCCAGACCGCATCCCGCTGTTGTTTTGCGGCAAAACCATGATTGAAGATATGAAAGTCATGGCGGATTTGGTCGAGGAAGGCACGGTGTCACCGCCGCGTTTCCTGCCGCCACAATTTAAAGATTTGAATGGCTTGTCCGCCTGGATGAGTTTCAGCCGCTTTATGACCTCGCTGAATTTCCGGCAGTTGGAACAGGATTATGCGAATATCTTGTAAACGGTTTTAGAAACATATATGTCAGCTCCCATAAAAGCAAACGCTGATACGGCTTTCTTCACCCACGATAAATTGCTGAAATACATTTTTGAGCAAGAAGGATTGGGTAAATAGCCATTTGCATCCTACGATAATAAAAATCCCCTTCGTTTCGTGCCTTTCGTGGACAAATCAAATTCCCGCAAGCTACGCAAACCCTATCAAGTTCGGCTAAAATGGGGGTTTTTGCACGGGAGTCTAGCGATGTCCAAAAATATCAGCATACACCGCTACAGCGGCGTAGCCTTAATCCCTTTCATCCCCGAACTGGCGCGGCTCCGTATTGATGTGTTCCGCTATTTTCCGTATCTGTATGACGGGACTTTGGATTACGAAAAAAAATACCTGCAAACCTATATCGACAACCCCGCCAGCGTGATCGTACTGGCTTTGGATGGTGATAAAGTGGTCGGTGCCTCCACCGCCTTGCCGATGAAATACGAAACCGAGGAAATGCAGCGGCCTTTTATAACCAATGCTTATCATCTGGACGATGTGTTTTATTGCAGCGAATCGGTGCTGGACAAAAATTATCGCGGCTTAGGCATAGGTGTGCGTTTTTTTGAAGAACGCGAAGCCCATGCCGCCGATTTGGGCGGCTTCAAACACATCACTTTTTGCTGCGTCGAACGCCCAGTTGACCATCCGCGCCGCCCCGCCGATTATGTGCCGTTGGATGCGTTTTGGAACAAACGCGGTTATTTCAAGCATCCTGAACTGCGCACCGAATACGTCTGGAAAGATTTGGACGATACCGAAGAAACCGCCAAACCTATGACTTTTTGGTTAAAACATGAACGTTAAAATCGCCACCGCCCAATACGACATCAGCTTCCTCGATAACTGGCAAGCCTATATCGACAAATCCACTCGCTGGGTGCAAGACGCTGCGGCACAAGGCGCGAAAATCCTGCTTTTCCCTGAATACAACAGCATGGAACTGGCCTCGTTGTTCGGCAAAGACGTGTATTCGTCCTTGAGCAAACAGCTCGAAGCCATGCAGACGCTACATGAAGATTTTGTCGCGTTGTTCAAAGGTTTGGCGCAACAGTTCCAATGCCTGATTCAAGCGGGCACGTTTCCGGTGCTTGTGGGACCGGGCGGATACCACAACCGCGCCTATCTGTTTTTCGCCGATGGCGGCGTCGATTATCAGGAAAAACTGATGATGACGCGCTTTGAAAACGAGCAATGGCATATTACCAGCGGCAAGGAATTGAAAGTTTTCGATACCGGATATGGCAAAATCGCCATCAACATTTGTTACGACAGTGAATTTCCGTTGTTGGCAAGGCAGCAAGTCGAAGCGGGCGCGAATCTGATTTTAGTGCCTAGTTGCACCGACACCTTGGCAGGTTATCACCGCGTGAAAATCGCTTGCCAGGCGCGGGCCTTGGAAAACCAATGTTATGTCGTGCAAGCGTGCTTGGTCGGTGAAGCCCCGTGGTCGGAAGCGGTGGATGTGAATATTGGCGCATCCGCTGTTTACACACCCGTCGATAGGGGATTTCCTGATAATGGTGTTTTGGCCTGCGGGGAATTAAACGCCGTGCAATGGGTGTTTGCCGACGTGTCCTTGGAGGGCATTGCCACGGTTAGGGCGGAAGGACAGGTGTTCAATTACCGCGATTGGCCTTTGCAATGCAAGCCTGTGCTTGCCTTGTGATGGTGCGGTGCTTGAATTGGGTATTGAAATGACACCACGTCCAGCCGATGCCGTGGCTATCCACGAAGCCGCGCAATTATTAAAACAAGGCCGCTTGGTCGCGTTTCCGACCGAGACCGTCTACGGTTTAGGCGCAGATGCCAGCAATGCCGAAGCGGTGAGGGGTATTTTTGCCGCGAAAGGCCGACCTGCCGATCATCCGCTAATCGTGCATTTAGCCGATAAGTCGATGCTGCCGGATTGGGCGGCGGAGGTTCCTGCGTCGGCATGGCAATTGGCGGAGCGGTTTTGGCCCGGGCCGTTGGCGGTCATTTTACGCAAAAAAGTCTCCGTACCCCTGGCGGTGACCGGTGGGCAGGACACGGTGGCTTTGCGGGTACCGAACCATCCGGTGGCCTTGCAATTGTTGCAGGCCTTTGGTGGCGGGATTGCCGCGCCGTCGGCAAACCGGTATTGCCGTATCAGCCCCACGCAAGCGGCGCATGTAGCTGAGGAATTGGGCGATGCGGTGGCGATGATTTTGGATGGCGGCCCCTGCCAGGTGGGCGTGGAATCGACGATTATTGATTTAAGTGGCGGGCAACCGCGTTTACTGCGGCCCGGACAGCTTAGCGTGGCGGCGATTGAAGCCGTGTTGCAGCAAACATTGTTGTTGCCGGAGGCGGTATCGGAAATCCGCGCCCCTGGCATGATGGCGGTGCATTACGCCCCGGTGACGATGGCTTTGCTATGTCCAGCACAGGATTTGGCGAAGCTGGCGCAAACTTTTTTGGACGGTCATCAGCGTGTGGGGGTCTTGGCTTATCAGCAGGATTTGCCCGCGCATCCTTTGCTGGTCGTTGAGCACATGCCTGATTCGGTAGCGGCGTATGCACAAGCCTTGTACGCGTCGTTGCGGAAGTTGGATGGCTTGCAATTGGACAGGATTTTGGTGGAACAGCCTCCGCAAACCGAAGCATGGCGTGCCGTCAATGACCGTTTGGGTAAAGCGGCGGTGGCGGTTTAGTCGATTGGAGGCGATGGCGGCAGATTGAAACTTGGGCCAGTTTGAACCTCAGCGTTGCGACCAAAAATCGCGTAAATACCCCCGCACCACACTCAATTTCGCCTGCACTTGTTTTTTTGTGCGCTGGGCTAATTGGTATGCCGCCGTTTCGGTGATTTTGGCATGTGCCCAAATCAACCATCCGGTAATGGTTCCGTAAGTCCAGGCAATCACGGTAAAGGTCAGCAACTGGTTTTTGGTCAGCGCGAATACCCGTGAGATTAATAAAGTGCCTAGGAGTTTGGCAACCACTTCCAAGGCAATCCCTTGTAAAATCAAACCATTGGCTAACATCCAAAGGGCGGCTAAATTCATTGGCGTGACAATCAATAGCGGGATCATCATGGCAGCCAAGGCCAGTCCCGGCGAAGTTTGACCCAGCCATCGTTCGAATTTGGACAATCTTAACCAAACAATCAGCCGATGACCGAAAGCCGACAGCAACTCCCAAAGCCATTCTTCGATGATTAAAATGATGGCGAGTAGGGAAAGTAAAAGCTTCTTCATAAATGTCTCTGTAGGGGATTTCAAATCGTAAGGATTCGGTAAAAAATAACGTTCCGATTTGCATATAATACAGGAACTAAGTAGCGGCGATTAAAATTGCCCCTACAAATAATGTACCCGAAAAGAGTCCAAAAACCTGTTTTTGGACTCTTTTTTTATTTCTGAAGGCCATTGCCAGATGCCGTAGGCCTTTCTGGATTTTAAAACCTGGAGGAAGGCTTTTATTTCCTGTGCGTTTCAAATCTGCTGGTCATTAACGGGCTTGATTGTAAATAAGCTTTGTTCCGATACGCCTATCGTGTTTATCATAGCGTTATGCGTGATGGTTTAGTTGAGGCGGTGATTGGCATGATGGATGGTTTGGGCTTATGAGTGTGTGGTTGCTGGTCGTCAATGTCGGTAGCACATCGGTTAAAACCCACTTGTTTGATGGCGATTTACGGGATATAGCGGTATTGACAGCGGATTATGGCCGTGTCGATGGTGTGGTCATTGGCGGTCAGGATTTGCAAGGTCAAATGGTGGAGGAGCATTGTGGGCCGGTCGGCGATGTTTCGGCTGTGTTGGCTTTGGTGTTGGACCGTTGGCGACAGTGGCTGGATGCCGAAGCTTGGGTGCTGGCAGCTATCGGGCACCGTATCGTGCATGGCGCGGATTGGTTTGCTACACTAACGCCCATCAACCCAGATGTATTGCAACGTCTTGCCGGACTGGACCGCTACGCGCCGCTGCATAATCCACTCAATCGCTTGGGTGTGCAAATGGCCTGTCGGCATTTTCCTGAGGTTGCCCAATTTGCCCTGTTTGATACCGCTTTTCACCGCAACATCCCAGAATATGCCGGGCGTTACGCGATCCCGGCGTCATTGTCTTCAAGCGTGGCATTTTACCGCTACGGTTTTCATGGCATTTCTTGCCAGCACAGTTTGACTGAGGCGGCCCGATATTTAGCGTGTGAACCTGCAAAACTGAACCTGATTGTCCTGCACTTAGGTGGGGGAGCCAGTGCCACCGCGATTCGTGCGGGTGTGGGCGTGGATACGTCGATGGGGTTTTCACCCACCGAAGGCCTGATGATGGCTAGCCGTAGTGGCGATATCGATCCGATGGTGCTGTTGACCTTGCAGCGGCAAGGCATGTCTGTGGATGAGTTGGACGCGGTGCTGAACCATCGTAGCGGTTTGAAAGCCATTTGCGATGATACCGATATGCGCCGTATTTTGCTCAAAGCCGGGCAAGGTGACAGCGACGCCCTGTTGGCTATCGACATGTTCTGTTACCGGATCAAAAAAACCATCGGGGCTTATTGCGCGGTTTTGGGCGAAGTTTCCGCCCTTGTTTTTACTGGTGGTATCGGCGAACATGCCGCCGAAATTCGCCAGCGTATTGTCACGGGTCTGGAACCATTAGGCTTTTCAATAGACCTAGTTGCCAATGCCCGGCATGAACCCGATATAAGTGGTGCCGATAGCCGTTCGCGTATTCTTATTATCCCGGCGGAAGAAGAGCGGGTTTGTGCCAGGCAGATATTATCTTTCCTGGACCGGCGGCCTAGCCAAATTAGTCCAGATTAAATCTGTTTAAACCACCCCTGTCCTAATAACCAACAAGAGGAAGCCTATGGAAACTAATCATCATGATTCGCGCTTATCTGCGGAGATGCTCGAACAAATAAATGCGTATTGGCGGGCGGCAAATTATTTGTCTGTCGGGCAGATTTATCTGCTGGACAATCCGTTGCTGAAAGAGCCGTTGACCTTGGAACATATCAAGCCACGTTTGCTGGGGCATTGGGGTACGACGCCAGGATTGAATTTTATTTATGTGCATCTGAACCGTTTGATTAAAGCCCATGACTTGAACATGATTTATATTTGCGGGCCCGGACATGGTGGCCCGGCGATGGTTGCCAATTGCTGGCTGGAAGGCACTTACAGCGATTATTATCCGAGCATCCCGCAGGACAAGGAGGGCATGAAAGCCTTGTTCAAACAATTTTCTTTTCCAGGCGGTATTCCCAGCCATGTTGCCCCGGAAACCCCGGGTTCGATCCACGAAGGCGGTGAATTGGGTTATGCCTTGTCCCACGCTTATGGCGCGGTATTTGACAATCCTGATTTGATTGCCTGTTGTGTGGTCGGTGACGGCGAAGCGGAAACCGGGCCGATGGCGGCGGCGTGGCATTCCAATAAGTTCCTGAATCCGCAACGCGATGGCGTGGTGTTGCCCATCCTGCACCTGAACGGCTATAAAATCGCCAATCCGACCTTGCTCAGCCGTATCGACGAAGATGAGTTGATCCAATTGTTTGCGGGCTATGGCTACCGTGCTTATCTGGTCGAAGGCCATGACCCTGAAATTGTCCATACCCGCATGGCGAGTGTGCTGGATCAATGCCTTGAAGAAATCGCCGCGATCCAGAAGCAAGCCCGATTGGGTGATTTGCCTATCACACGTCCGATTTGGCCTATGGTCATTTTACGGACGCCTAAAGGCTGGACAGGGCCTTCCAGCGTCGATGGCAAAAAAACTGAAGGTTTCTGGCGGTCACATCAAGTACCGTTGGCGAATCTGGCGGAAAATCCCGAGCATGTCGAGATGCTCGAACGCTGGCTGAAAAGTTACCGTCCCGAAGAGCTTTTTGATGACCAAGGCCGGCCTATGCCAGCGTTGCTGGAACTTGCGCCTACCGGATCAAAACGGATCAGCGATAATCCCCATGCCAACGGCGGTTTGCTGTTGCGTGATTTGCGCCTGCCGGATTTTCGCAATTATGCGGTCGATGTGCCGTCACCAGGTGCGGTGAATGCCGAAGCGACGCGCGTGATGGGGCGGTTTTTGCGTGATGTGATGCGGGGCAATATGGAGCAAGCCAATTTCCGCATTTTTGGCCCGGATGAAACGGCATCAAACCGCTGGGATGATATTTTCGACGTGACTTCGCGGGTGTGGATGGAAAAAATCTTGCCGGAAGACACCCATCTGTCCCAAAACGGACGGGTCATGGAAATCCTTAGCGAACATACTTGCCAAGGCTGGCTGGAAGGCTATTTGCTGACCGGGCGGCACGGCTTTTTTTCGTGCTATGAGGCGTTCATCCATATCGTCGATTCGATGTTCAACCAACATGCAAAATGGTTGAAAACCTGCAACCGCATCCCGTGGCGGCGGCCTGTCGCGTCCTTGAATTATCTGTTGACTTCGCATGTCTGGCGGCAAGACCATAACGGTTTTTCGCACCAGGACCCCGGCTTTATCGACCATGTTGTCAATAAAAAAGCCGAAGTCATCCGCGTGTATTTACCACCCGATGCCAATACCTTGTTGTCGGTGACCGACCATGTCTTGCGTAGCCGCAATTACGTCAATGTCATCGTCGCGGGCAAACAGCCGGCACCGCAATGGTTGACGATGGATGAGGCGGTCAAGCATTGCACGGCAGGGCTTGGTGTCTGGGAATGGGCGAGCAATGATTATGGCTCTGAACCTGATGTGGTGATGGCCTGTGCCGGTGATGTGCCGACTTTGGAAACCCTGGCCGCCGTCGACCTGTTACGCACGAAAGTGCCTGAGCTGAAAATCCGCGTGGTCAACGTCGTCAATTTGATGCGTCTGCAACCGACTAACGAACATCCTAATGGCTTGTCAGACAAGGACTTTGATGAAATTTTCACCAAAGACAAACCGGTGGTTTTTGCTTATCACGGCTATCCTTGGCTGATCCATCGCCTGACCTACCGCCGCACCAACCACGCCAATCTGCATGTCCGTGGTTATAAGGAGGAAGGCACGACCTCCACGCCGTTCGATATGGTGGTCATGAATGACATTGACCGTTTCCATCTGGCCGCCGATGTGATTGACCGCGTACCTAGCCTGGGCAACCAGGCGGTTTATCTCAAACAATATATCCGTGATAAATTGATTGACCATAAACATTATATTTACAAATACGGCGAAGATATGCCGGAAATCCTGAACTGGCAGTGGCCTGCTGGTGAAGTGGAGGATGCCAGGGAGCCAATATAAAAACAAAACCATTAAGCCATCATTAACAATCAGTCTCTTATGATTTGCCCACGTTGTTTGTCATCACGGTGTGGTGACCGGCAATTGGGCACTCCGTCACTTAAGATTTAGGAAGGTTGTTATGAAAAAATTATGGTTTTTTATTATGTTGGGCAGCACTGCGTTATTTTCCATGTCCGCTGGTGCATCAGGTGGTTATGGCGGACGCGGTGAATGGGGGGAGCATCACGGACATCATGGACACCATTACGGGCGTCCGTATTACCGTGAAGAAATCAGATATTATGCGCCACCACGGCCTTATTACCGCGAGGTCATAAAATATTATCCGCCTCGCCCCCGCCCGTATTACCGTGATGAAATCCGTTACTATCCACAACCACTGCCACCCGTTAGGCCACAACCGTATCCTTATTTCCCTAGCCGGGATTCACGTTCAACCTCAGGTTTAGCGGGCAGTGCGGTAGGTGGGGCGGTTGGCTATCAGTTTGGCAACGGTGATCCTCTGGCTGCCGGAATCGGCGCGGCGGCAGGCTCGTTTATCGGCAACGGCATGGATGGCAGGTAATCCTGGCGTCTTGGGCTTTAATTTATGACGCTGTTTTTGTTGTTGAAAATAGTTCAATCGCTATCTGATGCTTGAAACGGTGTTTGCTTGCTGTCATTATCAGCGGTGCCGGAAATTAAAAATATTAATAAAAGCATTGAATTTTTCGGCTAAATTCCATATTCTTTACGGGTTTAACTTTTAGTCGGGCTGCAACTTAACTTTCCAAGCAATGCAGTTCTTTTTTAACACAAGAGAGGTCATTATGAAAAAAACATTAATCACAGCTGCTGGTATTGCTTTAATCGCTTTAAGTGGGCAAGCAATGGCGGATGAGCAATTGGAAATTGGTAAAAAAATCTATGAACGTGCGTTTGGCCGCGGTTGCGGCACTTGCCATGACATCGCTTCAAACCCACAATTGACCGCTTTGATCAAAGCCGGCCAATTGGACAGGGCAAAATTTGAATCTGTATTGAAAGAAGGCAAAGGCGGTATGCCAAAAGCCATCGCAGAAATCATGAAACAGCCAGCCGTCACTAAAGCTGGCTACGGCGAAGACCAGGCCGTTGACGCGTTGTACAAATATTTGGAATCAAAATAAGTCTGGAATCAAAATAAGCCCGGAATCCAAATAGGTCTGGAATTTAAACCGTTCCTCTGAAACGAAAAAACCGCCCCAAGTGCAAACTGGGGCGGCTTTTTTATGCCTGGATTTTAGACCTTTCAGGTTTTAATACCCTCTGGGGCAAGAAACCTGAAAGGTCCGGCAAGGTTTAATGGCGGCCAAAATAACGGATGATGTTTTCTTTCAGCGGCAATTTTTTGATGTTTCTGACCCAGATACCCGCCACGGCGGCAACCATCAAGCTGCAAGAAGCCAGCGTCCAGTAAACCAAGCGTTTTAATTGTGACATTTCCTGCATTAATTGCACATTTGAGACGCTTGCCACCGATGCTGGCTTGGCCGGTTCCGAATACGTCCGTAAGATTTTTACCTCATTTTTGAGGTCTTCAATCGTGCCTAAAGAAGCATTCAATGTACCAGTAAGCAGGCTTTCTTCCAGCGACCGCAGCTTGCTTTCAATCGAACCGCTGACCAATCCCACCACCTGCCCTTTCAGGGTGTTGACTTCCGCCGATAATTGCGGGTTTGAATCCGCTGCCACGTCCGCCGCCGTCACTTTTTGGTAGTTGGCTAAAAAATCATTGTCTGGAAGCAATAAAAATCCACCAATAAAAATAACGGTCATGAGAAAAAACACACCTTTCAATAACCATCGGTTGGTTTTCATCAACTGTTGGTGTGAAGGTACACTTTGCAAAACAACAATTTCTGACTGTGTGGTATTTTTCTGGCTCATTTTTTTACTTCCTCACGAAGCGGATAGCATCCGCTTGGGACAAATGATTTATTATTATGGCTCTGATTTTTGATACGGTCTGGCCGGCGGGCAATTATACAAGCTTAACCGTATTTGTTCTGGGTTTTATTTCAAGCGTTTGGCGGCGGCGATACGCATCCGCAACGCGTTTAACTTGATAAAACCTTCGGCATCTTTTTGGTTATAGGCACCGCCGTCTTCTTCAAACGTCGCGATACTTTCATCAAACAAGCTGTCAGTTGTTGACGCACGGCCTACGACAATGACGTTGCCTTTATACAATTTCAGGCGGACTTTGCCGTTGACCGAGACTTGTGATGCGTCAATCATGGTTTGCAGCATTTCACGCTCAGGACTCCACCAGTAGCCGTTGTAAATCAGCGACGCATAACGTGGCATCAATTCGTCTTTCAAATGCGCCACTTCGCGGTCTAAAGTCAAGGATTCTATCGCCCGGTGCGCTTTCAGCATCACCGTACCGGCTGGCGTTTCGTAACAGCCGCGTGATTTCATGCCGACATAGCGGTTTTCGACAATGTCCAAACGCCCGATACCGTTTGCACCGGCAATTTTGTTCAATTTTGCCAAGACTTCGGCGGGGGAATGCGGTACATCATCAATCGCGGCAATATCGCCTTGTTGGTAAGTCAGCTCAATGTAAGTCGCCTGATCGGGTGCGGCTTCCGGCGACACGGTCCAGCGCCACATGTCTTCTTCCGGCTCCGCCCAAGGGTCTTCCAAAACGCGGCCTTCATAAGAAATGTGCAACAAATTGGCATCCATAGAATAAGGTGAAGATTTGCCTTTTTTCATTTCGACAGGGATACCGTGTTTCTCGGCATAATCCAGCAAGGTCTGGCGCGAGGTCAAATCCCATTCGCGCCACGGGGCAATCACATGGATGTCAGGACGCAAGGCATAAGCACCCAGTTCAAAACGCACTTGGTCGTTGCCTTTACCGGTTGCGCCGTGGGAAATGGCATTCGCCCCCGTTTCGTTGGCTATCTCAATCAAGCGTTTGGCGATCAATGGACGCGCAATGGATGTGCCTAACAAATATTCGCCTTCATAAATGGTGTTGGCGCGGAACATAGGGAACACGAAATCACGCGCAAACTCTTCGCGCAAATCGTCGATGTATATTTCTTTGATGCCCATCGCTTGGGCTTTGGCGCGGGCGGGTTCAACTTCCTCACCTTGACCCAAATCGGCGGTGAAGGTGACTACTTCGCAGTCATAGGTATCTTGCAACCATTTTAGGATCACGGAAGTGTCCAAACCTCCAGAATACGCTAAAACAACTTTATTTATATCCGACATAATTCTCTACTGACCTTGTGTTGAAAAATGCCGCCAATTATACCGGAAAAAGGGAATTGGGGCAGGAAGGAGTTGGGGCGATAAGCAGATGCACAACGTTTGTTGTTCTGTAACGCCATCCTCCTTCTGGAAAGCAGGATGGTTTGGCGACGGGAAACCCGTCATTACTGAAAGCAAATGATACAGTTCATCCTGAGCGGGACAGGGTTTTGTAACTTCGTCCTGAGCATTTTGCGGTATTGGATACGCCCATTGAAACGGTAGGAACGGGTAACAAACCCGTTCCAGCCCAGGCCGCAAATAAGCAGCAAAATACCATATATATATTATGGAAATCAAAAGAGAATTTACTTGTTTGGGTGTACAATTCGATTGCTGGCTCACGGGAGTTTTGCCAAAAGACATCCCAAAATTCTACCGAAAATACGGCACTATTGAGGAGAACAACGATGAAAAATAACGCTTTCCCTTTCCAACCCCGCGCCCTCGTATTGGCATTGGCACTCGCCACCACCTGCACAGCAAACGCGGCAAACATTATCATCAACACTGACTGCACTTTAATAGCCGCTATCAACAATGCCAACAGCGACACCGACACCGACGGTGTAGGTTTTGGTTGTAGGGCGGGTAACGGCGCGGACACCCTGATATTTAATGCCGGCACGACCTATACGCTGACCAAAGCGGCCCTACCATGGATAAGCAGCAAGATTACGATTAACGGCAACGGCTCTACTATTATGCGTTCACATGTCCGCGGTACGCCATTATTCCGTTTGCTTTCTATTGCCCCCCCTGGTGATTTGACGGTCAACAATCTTACCCTGACTGGAGGGTATACGAGTGAAGGCGGCGGTGGCATCGCCAATTCCGGCAGCTTGATACTGAGGAATAGTTCCGTTTCGGGTAATACCGTTTCTGATTATAACCACTCCTCCCCTAGCAATGGGGGCGGCATTTGGAATAATGGCAGCATCTCGCTAGAAAACAGCACTATATCCGGTAACTTTATTGCCAGTGATTGGAGTCCCCCTTGGGGATCTGGTGGCGGCATTTTCAACCAAGGGCGCATGGTGCTTAATAAAAGCACTATTTCTAGCAATGCCTCCCGCAAGGACGGTGGTATAACAAATAGCGGGGAGATGGAAGTCAACAAAAGCACTGTTTCTGATAATACGGCTTTTTTCCAGGGTAGCGCAGGTATCTCAAATAGCGGCAATCTGACACTAACTAACAGTAGCATTTCAAACAATAGCGGTTATGCATATTATTCCGGCCTTTACTACTTTGTTAATAGTGGGATTAACAATAGCGGAAACATGACACTGAGCAACAGTTTTGTCTCAAATAATGAAGGTAGTGAAAACATTGCCAATAGTGGCAAAATCACATTAAACAACTGCACCGTTAAATCCAATTTTCATGTTGATAACAGTGTGGTCATTAATAGCGGTAGTATGGCATTGATCGATAGCCATATTTCACGCAATATTTTTTACAATTTTCACAACTCAAAACCTATTGCGGGCCTTGAAAATGATGGTGATTTGGCAATTCAAGGTAGTGCCATTTTGCATAATGAGGCTAATGGTCTCAGGAATAACAGTAATGGAATTGCCACATTGGCTAATAGTATCATTTCTAATAATGATGGAGGTATAGTAAACGATGGCATCATAAAACTGGTTAATAACTTGATTCTAAACAATAAGTCTGGGTCTGGTGGTGGAATTTTTAACCAGGGAAGAATGACGCTTAGAAACACTACGCTGATGGGCAATAACGGCATCGATTTTTCAGGCGGAGGCATTGCTAACAAGGGTGTTTTGTCAATAAGCCACAGCACAATTTCAGGTAATACGGCGGTTGATGGCGGTGGCATTAAAAATTATCTAGGTGCCGAGCTGACGGTCAGCAATAGCTTGATCGCCAATAGCCAAACGGGTGGGGATTGCAAGAATGAAGGCATCCTGAATCTGGTCGGCAACAATCTGATAGAAGACGGCAGTTGTGGGGCGACATTAAGCGGCGATCCGAAACTTGCCCCGTTGCTCAATAATGGTGGACTCACATCGACATTTGCCTTGTTGGCCGGGAGTCCAGCCATCAACACCGCCGACAAAAGTCTATGCGCCACCACCGATCAACGTAAAGTCAAGCGTCCACAATTATCAAGCCCGGATGAATGTGATCTCGGTGCATTTGAGCAATTTGAGCCGGTATTAATGCCCGGCGATATGAGTGTTCTCTGGAATTTTTTCAACCAAGAAAGTCTCAATGGCGGAATCAAAGGTACTGGTAAGGAGGCATCTGTGAGCAATCTAAACGCGCTGAGGAACCAACTCACCACTGCCGTCAGCTATAAATTGGAGGATAAAACCTCTGCCGCTTGTGTCCAACTTGCCCAAACACTCAAATACATAGACCCAGACAACACGCCAGATGCCAACGATTATGTGACGGGTGTCTCGGCGGGTGAATTAGCCAATCAAATTGTTGACTTGCGTACTGTTTGGCAGTGCAAATAATGTTGTGGCGAGGTGGGGTCTGGCAAGATTTTCTGCCCGACATGTTGATGTTGGGCATCCAAGCCAGGGTGCGTTGTGCGTAACTTGTTTGAGCACGACTGGGTTTGGCAACCCCGTCCTGAACATTTTGCCGTGCTGGGTACCCATTGAAACGTTTGGAACGGGTAATAAATAACTGGGAAATAACTGGGGTCAGAGGGAAATAACTGAATAACTGGGGTCAGAGTAAACTTATATATCACTGATCCGTTCTTTCCTTCCGCCAACCGACAAGCCTACCCATTTTTTTGGCGGCCATCCGCCGACCCCTCAAATTTTCTATTTCCGCTTTAAATCGCTCGCTGCCAAGTGCCATGCCTTTGTTTACTAATGATTTTAGATTGGACACGCGCGGGCCAGTCTCGCCATTTGTTTTTCCCGAAGTCGATAGATATAAACATCAACGGTATAGCAGAGGTTTAAGTTTACTCTGACCCCAGTTATTCACAAATTAAATTAACAAGTTAGTAAATAAACTTTAATGTGTAGTTCTTTTAAAAGTAGTAATGCCGTCATTTTGTCTATAATGTTAGCGCGTTCAGACGAACGCAACTCATTCTATTCTATTCTATTTTTCATATCGAAAAGGCAACTTTAATGAACAATACATACCGATTTCCAAAAATAAAGTCCTTGTTAGCTTCTACACTTTTGCTGTGTTGCGCTGCGGCAAGTGAAGCAGGTACATAGACACCTTTAACAAATCTCGCCCCAGATTACAGTGGCACCATGTTGCAATTGACTGACGGAACAGTGATGGTGCAAGGGGATAGGCCTGGGAACAATTGGATGCGATTAACTCCAAACAGGACTGGTAGTTATATCAATGGAACATGGTCTAATTTAGCTTCAATGAGCACACCTAGATTATATTTTGCTTCTCATGTGTTACGTGATGGTAATGTCTGGCTTTTAGGCGGTGAATATTCTGGACTAAATCTCGACGATAACTGGACCAATACCGGAGAAAAATATAATGCCAAAACGAATACATGGGCAGCGATAAAATCTCATCCAGAAGCTTTCTTTGGTGATGTCCCTACCATGTTGCTTGACGGCGACAAAATTCTTGTAGGGTCTTTAGAAACCAGAAATACCTATCTGTACAACATAAATACCAATACCTGGGGCGGGGCAATCAGCAAAGTGCCTGCTTATGATGACCGCAGTGACGAAGAAAGTTGGGTTAAATTATCCGGCGGTAAAATATTAACTTACGATATTTTTAAAAGCATTTCGACAGGTGGTGGATATGCAGAACTCTTTAATCCTCGACTAAAAACATGGTCTTCAATTTCACCCAGTGATGGCAACGCTTCCGGTATCTTACCTTTATTGAGCAGTAACGCTGTAGATGCTGAAATTGGGGCGGCCGTGCGTTTATGTGATGGGCGGATTTTTGTCATAGGTGGCGGCGCTGGCTCACCTTTGGTTGCCCATACGGCATTTTATACACCATCGACCAATACATGGTCTGCGGGACCAGACATTCCAAGCCATTATTTGGCAGATGATGCGCCAGCAACGGTTATGCCGAATTGCCATGTGATGTTGGCGGCGGAAGCGGGACACTTTACTCCGCCTACCAAGCTATTTGATTTAGATCCGACGACGAATATAGCTAATCCAGTATAAATTGATGCGATAATAGGCTATTGTAAAAACGATCATCTTGAATGAAAAACGAATGGCCTATCCAGCGGTATTCAGAAAGAAACTACTTTCAGTCATGAAAGAACAA
>NZ_JAQTZU010000012.1 GCF_028687615.1 Methylovulum sp. | reverse complement strand
CAGCGTTTTGTATTTTTTCTCGGACGGCGTGCGTGGTCGTGGCTGTTCCGTGTAGTAGTTGCCCCATAGCTTTTGCTCCTTGAGTTTAGGATATAGTAAACCATTTAAATGCGGGACTAAACAAGTACATGGCTTAAAAGTCCCCCAACTTAAGGATATGGCAAAAAATAACGTCCCTGAAAATGCCATCGTTACAGATACCATCCCTTGAAGGGATGTTATCTGTTTTGAAACACGCACTAAGCAAAATTGAATGCCGTCCAAGTATTGTAAAACGTCATTTGTCCGTTATCTGATTTTTTGTCAAAAACATCGCCTATGGCTTGTGTCAATACTTCCTAAAGCCTTGCAATTGACACTTTAGTTTGTTTAGCCCTGCGATTTATGGATAATGTATTCCATGATTTATGTTTCATAGTTAAATGATAAGGATTAAACGATATGGCTGAATTAATGAGTAGCGGCATTGAATTGATGTTTGCCGGTATGGGTATCGTTTTTTTGTTCCTGACGATGCTGGTGTTTGCAATTAATATGATGTCCGCGTTGGTGCAGCGTTTTTTTCCTGAAGCACCGCCTACCTCCGTCATTGCGCCAACAGCCAGTAGCAACGCTCCCGACAAGGCTACCGTAGCGGCAATTGCAGCCGCCGTGCATCAATACCGCAAACAAAAATAACCGCTAGCTTTGGGCAGGACGCAATTCGTTTTTATCTTTTTGGGACATTCCACGCAAACGCTTCAAACCGGCCCTGGCGGTCAAATGATAAAAGACTCATAAAAGTATTCTAGGAGAAACACAGCATGGTCAAACACAAAACAAAGCCTTTGAAGATTACTGAAGTCGTCCTGCGGGACGCGCATCAGTCAATTCTGGCGACACGGTTGCGTATTGAAGATATGTTGCCGATTTGTGCAAAATTGGATGACATCGGTTATTGGTCCATTGAATCTTGGGGCGGTGCCACTTTTGACGCCTGTATCCGTTATTTGGGTGAAGATCCCTGGGAACGTTTGCGCTTATTGAAAGCGGCAATGCCCAAAACACCGCAACAAATGCTTTTGCGCGGCCAGAATATCTTAGGCTACCGCCATTATGCCGATGATGTGGTCGATAAGTTTGTCGAACGCTGCGCCGCCAATGGCATTGATGTGTTCCGTATTTTTGATGCCATGAACGATATGCGCAATATCGAACATGCCGTAAAAGCCGTGCTGACCACCGATGCCCATGCCCAAGGTACGATTTCTTACACCACCAGCCCCGTCCATACGATGGCTTCATGGGTTGATTTGGGCAAACAAATTGAAGATATGGGTGCACACTCGATTTGTATCAAAGACATGGCGGGCTTGCTGAAACCTTATGAAGCCTTTGAATTGGTCTCACGCCTAAAATCCAGCACCAATATCCCGATTCATCTGCATTCCCACGCCACCACGGGCTTAAGCGTCGCCAGCATCATGAAAGCGGCGGAAGCGGGCATAGACCATGTCGATACCGCCATTTCGTCATTGAGCATGACTTATGGGCATAGCGCGACCGAAACCATCGTCGCCGCGTTGGAAGGCACTGAACGTGATACCGGGCTGGATTTGATCAAGCTGGAAGAAATCGCCCATTATTTTAGGGAAATACGCAAAAAATACGCGCAGTTTGAAGGCAGCCTCAAAGGCGTGGACAGCCGTATTTTGATCGCCCAAGTCCCCGGCGGCATGTTGACCAATATGGAAAGCCAACTGAAAGAACAAGGCGCGTCCGACAAGTTTGACGAGGTGATACACGAAATCCCCCGTGTCCGCGAAGATCTGGGCTTTATCCCGCTGGTCACGCCGACTTCGCAAATCGTCGGCACCCAAGCGGTGATCAACGTCATGCACGGTGAGCGTTATAAGACCATCACCAAAGAAACTGCCGGTGTATTGAAAGGCGAATATGGCGCGACGCCGGCTCCGGTCAATAAAGAATTGCAAGAGCGGGTGTTGAATGGGGCGCAGCCCATCACTTGCCGTCCGGCAGATTTGCTGGAAGCCGAAATGCACAAGCTTATTGCCGAAGTGCAGGAAAAAGCCCGGGCCGAAGGTGTGAAACTGGCTAATAACATCGAAGAAGATGCGTTGATTAACGGTATGTTTGCACAAGTAGGTTGGAAGTTTCTGGCTAACCGTGGTAATCCCGCCGCGTTTGAAGCCGCGCCCGGCTCTGAAGCCACCATTACCGCCAGTGCACCAAAGCCGCAAGTGCAGGCGCAACCGCCAGCAAGCAAAGGCATTGAAACTTATACGGTCAATGTGGACGGCAGAAATTTCAATGTCGCCGTAGGGCCAGGCGGCTCAGCATTGGCTATCCAGGCCCCGGTTGAAGAAATTCCGCCTCAAGAGCTGGCGGCCCATGATGGCCCGGTGATTTACGCGCCAATGGCGGGCAATATCCTGAAAATTTTGGTCAGTGAAGGCAATGTGGTCGCAGAAGGCCAAATTGTTGTGATTATGGAAGCGATGAAAATGGAAACTGAAGTGCGTTCTAAATTTGCCGGCATCGTCAGTGCCGTGCATGTCAAGGAAGGCGGCGCGGTGGCAGGCGGCAACGCGCTGATTTCTTTATAACACTATAAGTGACGGATATTTATGGAAAATCTCATTTCACTTTGGCACAGTACAGGACTGTACAACTTTACCGGCGGCCAGACGTTTATGATGCTGGTTGGATTTTTGCTCCTGTATCTGGCGATTAAAAAAGGCTTTGAGCCGCTATTATTATTGCCGATAGGCTTTGGCGCGATACTCAGCAATATTCCGGTCGCGGGTATCGCCGAAGAAGGCGGGCTTTTGTATTACCTGTATTTCGGCATTAAAGCGGGGATTTTTCCATTGCTCATTTTCATGGGCGTAGGGGCGATGACGGATTTTGGCCCCATGCTCGCCAATCCCAAGACCTTGTTGTTGGGTGCGGCGGCGCAATTTGGGATTTTTGCATCCTTGCTTGGCGCATTGGCTTTGAATATTGTCCCTGGCCTGGAATTTACGCTGAAAGATGCGGCGGCGATAGGCATTATCGGCGGTGCCGATGGCCCTACGGCGATTTATGTCGCGTCAAAACTGGCACCGGATTTACTGGGAGCCATTGCAGTGGCGGCCTATTCTTACATGGCTTTGGTTCCGTTGATCCAGCCGCCGATTATGCGGGCATTAACCACCGAAGATGAACGCAAGATTGAAATGAAGCAAATGCGTAATGTCAGCAAAAGTGAAAAAATCGTGTTTCCGTTGATGTTGTTGTTATTGTCCATTTTGCTGCTGCCGTCAGCAACGCCGTTGATCGGCATGTTTGCCTTGGGCAATTTGATGAACACTTGCGGTGTCGTTGAGCGTTTAAGCCAAACCGCGCAAAACGAGTTGATCAACATCGTCACGATTTTCTTGGGGCTATCTGTCGGTTCCAAACTGAGTGCCCACGCGTTTTTGCAAATAGAAACCTTGGGAATCCTGGCCTTGGGGGCGATTGCCTTTGCAATAGGCACGGCATCCGGCGTGATCATGGCAAAAATCATGAACAAGTTCAGCGATACGCCGATTAACCCGCTGATTGGCGCGGCAGGTGTTTCCGCCGTGCCGATGGCGGCGCGGGTGGCGAACAAGCTGGGCTTGGAAAGCAACCCGCACAACTTCCTGCTGATGCACGCGATGGGGCCTAATGTGGCGGGTGTGATCGGCTCGGCGGTGGCGGCGGGCGTGTTGTTGAGTTTGATCAAGTAAGTTTTATTATTGTTGCTGGAGCAGGTCTAAGGTTCTCTCCGGCAAGATTCCTTCGCTTTTCCCTTCCAAATGCAGCCGCGCTTCTTCATGCAGCGTGCTCATAAAAGTCAACAACTGCATCTCATGGCGCATTTTCTGCTCGAACTCCGAACATTCCCACATCCGGTTTAGCAACTGTTTGGCATGGTGGTGGATGCCAAAAGCCACCGCTTCCGGCAATTGCGGGTAACTGTTTTGGATGCTGGTCTTGAGTTGGTCTAAAGCCGCCAAATAGTGTTGATAGTCTTTGATGTCCTGTTGGCAACGGGTTTTGTAAATGCCCAGTTCGGTGTCATGCCTGGTTTTCAATAAAGCAATGTCGTGCTCCAATTGCACGGTTTTCTTTGATAACGTGGCTTGCAAATCATGCTCGGCAAGCAATTGCGCTTGTCTAAGTTGCGTTTGTTGGGGGTGGGTTTGCGTTTGCCAATGCAGGTTTTCATCTTTGACAGCATGCCAAATCCTGACTAATTGTAGAGTAAGGTTTTTTAGTAAAGTCATGAAGGAATCAGCGCGGCTATTTTTTGCTGTAATTGTAACAAGGCGGCACCATTCTGTTGCTTGCGATAACAATTATTTTCTTGTTGCAATTGCAGGAAAGTGGCTCTAGGCACTTGGTTTTTGATGGTCAGCAAGTCTTGGGCTATGGTGTTGGCAAGGGCGTTAAGGTGTTTGCGCTCATTGGCTTTCAATATCCGTTGGCGATGGGCTTCATGGATCAGGTCGAGCTTGAGTTTTTTAAAATAAAACTGTTGCTTAAGATTTTCTTGCCGGTTCAGGATAAACAGCAATCGACGTAAACTGCGTTGTGGTGCAGAAAAATAATCGCTTAGCGAAGCAAAAATGAGCTGGATGCCCAACAACAAGCCACCTGTGAGGAGCAACCCGAATGCTGCCAATATTATGGCGATGCTTAGTTGGGCAAAAAACTCAGGCAAGCCGGGTACAGATAGCCATAGCAATAACTGGTTTAACAGCAAGGCCAGGAATGCACAGGCAAGCAGCCATAATGAAACTCTAATAATCAACGCTGTATTGGTGTGGGGTCAAAGCAATTAGGATTTGGCTAAAAATAATTTCCTTGAACCATTCTTGAAACCCTAGACCTGACAGGTTTCAAAAACCTGTCAGGTCTTAATATCGGGAAGTTATTAATGGCTAAATCCTAAGTAGGTGCAGTTGCGTAGCTACTTAATCCAAATAACAAAATCAGATCTTTTTAACAAACTCTGATTTCAGTTTCATCGCGCCGATACCGTCGATTTTACAATCAATATCATGGTCGCCGTCTACCAAGCGGATGTTTTTTACTTTGGTGCCAACTTTGACGACCAATGACGAGCCTTTGACTTTCAAATCCTTGATGACGGTGACGCTATCGCCATCTTGTAGCAGATTGCCGTTAGCATCCTTAATGATACGTCCGTCGCTGCTTTCTTCAGTCGCTCCTGAATTTGACCACTCGTGGGCGCATTCAGGGCAAATGTACATGCTGCCGTCTTCGTAGGTGAATTCTGAACCACAAGCGGGGCATGGGGGGAGATTGCTCATTCTTTTTTACCTAAGTCGGGGATTGTCAACCTTGTGGAATACAAGGTTTAGCGAGGCGGCATGATGCCAGATTCAAGTGCCGATTGTCCAATAAACTTAAGGGTGGTGGTTGAATTGAAACCGGTATAAAAGCGACTTAAACCTATGTGTTTTTGTGTATTTTTGGAGTACAAACCTGGGTTTGTATCCCGTTCCCTACATTAAAACAGCACCTTCGCCAATTTGGATTTTGAATTGGATTTAACAAAATCAAATAATGTAGATTGTTATAAAATCAGTGGGTTAAATTTATTCAAAACCCTTGTTTCAACTGAGTTTATACATTTGGCGAAGGTATTGTTAAAATTAAAGAAGTCATATTGTTAATGCGGCAACCCATTCATGGGTTGACCAGCCAAGTAAACGCCGCGCACTCTGTTCAAATTTGCTTTATATCGGCAACTGCCGGGCCAGAATCAGCAAAGGATGCGATACCTTATCCGCATCAACATCAAGAAAAACCGCACACCCGAAATTGCTGCTGACCACCCAATCAGCCTGGGCGGCGGTAATGGCTTGCCGTTTCAGATCGCGTAACTGCGCGGCATTGTCAGGATGGGTGAGCATGTAGCTTCCGCCCGCACCGCAACACAGAGGGTTATTGGCTAAGGCGGCAACTTCCAGTTCAGGAATTTTCGCCAGCAAGTTGTAAACCGTTTGCTGGTTTTTCAAGACATTGCGTTGGGAGCATGGCTCGTGTACCGCGACTTTTTTTGGCAAGGCTTGTAAGCGCTGATCGTCAGGCCAATGCGCCAGCAAAAATGCGTTGATGTCCTGCAAACGTTGTCTGAATAGCCCCGCCGCTTCGGCGTCTTCATGCTGGTATTCGCTTAACATCGCCCCGCAACCAGTGGCGGCGTGCAGCACGGCATCCATTTCCAGCGCGTTGAAAACGGCGATGTTGTTGGCTATCAAACTTGCCGCAGCTTGTCCGTTGTGCTGGTGTATCGCGCCGCAACAGCCTTGTTGGGGCGGCACGGTCACGTCATAGCCTATCGAGTTGAGCAATTTGATGGCGGCTTGCAAAGTCTCTTGGTCAAAATGTTCGGCGATGCAGCCTGTGAACAACGCGACTTGCCCACGTTTTGTAATTTTCGCGGGATAATGCCCTGCCAATCCCTTTAATGCGGGTTTGCCTAACAACGCTTCGGCTTCCGCCACACCCAATTTTTTCAACAAGCCCGTCCGCCGCAATGGTTTTTGCAAGCCCGACTTCAAATACACCGCCAGACCAGGCAACAAGCGCATCCGCCAACGCTTGTTTTCTATCAACCCCAAGGCCAGTTTCCCTAACCAACTAGGCGTGATTTCCAACTTCAACCGGGCCTGGTCGAATAACTCCCCGTAAGCCATCTTGCTAGGGCAAACCGTCTCGCAAGCGCGGCATTGCAGACAGTTATCGAGATGCTGGCGTTCATCGGCGGTAATAGCCACATTTTCGACCAGAATCTTGCTGATAGTGCGGATGCGGCTGCGCGGGGTTTCTTCGTTGGTTTGGAACAGACGGAAAGTCGGGCAGGTGCTGACACACATCCCGCAGCGCAGGCATTCGCCAGCATCGGGGATATACGGGCCTGATACGGGTGCTTCGCTGGCTTGGTCAAAGCCCATGTCCATAAACTCGAACATCTCAGGACTCCATCACCTTGACATAGGCGCGGCGCAGCAGCTCCATTTCCGCTGGCGGCCTGCCGCGCAATTCCGGCAGTGTCCGCAAGCGGCAATCGCGGCTTTGCAGCAGCTTGTGCGGCGGGTCCAGCAACATGAAGCGTGCCATGTGGACGGTGATAATGCCGCCGGGCGCATCGATTTGTTCGCTAAACCCCGCTTCGGCGTGCAGCAAGTCGTTGTCTAAATGCAAAAGCCGATTAATGGCGTTGACCAGCGTGGACGGATGGGTGCTGACCTTGCTGTCTTCAAATTCTTCCTGCTCCAATGCGCTGGATAAGGCGGGCAACGGTGTCGGGAAACAGACGCTGCCATTGCCGTGCTGGGCGAACAGCGTCAAGGCGCTGATGTCGCCTTTGTAATAGAGCAAGAGCCGATGCTTGTTGAAGGCGTTAAAGAGGGCCATGCTTAATTCACGAGGTTGCGGTGTGCGGGGTGACTGTCCCACAAAGGCTTGTAACTGCTGTCCAGCCGCGACAAGCGGGTGTTGACTTGTTCCAATAATTGATAAGCTGGAAAGCGGCGGGCGTTGCCGGCGGCGTACCACAACTCCATTTCAGCACTGAGGCGGTATTTTTCGGCTACACAATCGGCGATTTGTTGTTTCAGCCAAGCCATGCTGGTGGAGGGCGCCAGTTCGGCGATGCGGTAGCGGACGCCGTTGTTGAAAATCCGTACCCCGCCGCCTTGCGCGGCGGTATGGTATAAGGCTTGTGCGTCGGTGATTTCGACACCCGCCAAATAATCAATGCCGAATTCGTGCAATTGCGGCAACCAGGGAACGGTCGGCCCCATTAGGACGGTTTTGGCGTTGCGGCTAAGTTCCGCCAAACGCGGGAAGGTTTTATTGGGGATGGAGCTGGCGGTCAGGAACACCCAGTCGGCATCCGGCAACAGAAATTCACAGGCGGCATCGGGCAAATCCCCGGCACAGGGTTGTTTCTCCAGTACGGTAAGCTGCATCTGCTGTTGATAGCGTTCGATGCCCGGATAATGGCCGATGACGACGACTTTTTGCTTGTAGAGCTGCGGCAAAAAATGCTCGAACACGGCGAGGTTGGCGTGTTCCGGGCCAGGCTCAATAATCACCGAATCAGGCAATGGCCTGCTGTTGATGCAACTGTTGATCGCCGCCATCGCCACCGTGGCTTTGTAAGGCTCCCATTCCAGTATCCACGCGGCAATGTCGGTGACGGGTTTGCCAGTTAAAGTGCCAGACCAAGGCAGAGTGCGGGTGGCTAGGCCCGGGCTCATCGCCAAACCCGTATAACCCTGCTTGCTCTGGCACAAAGTCCACACCACGCCTATCATCAGCTTATCGACCACCACATCGCTGCTACAGTAATCCAGTAGCAGTTCGTAGAGCCGCTTGGGGTGGGTCATGCCTTAGCCTCATATTTCATAGCGCGATAGTACGCCGCTTCATAATTTCGCCATACAATTTTTCGACAACTCCCCTGACTTGGTTTTTTTCCCGTGCATCCAAACGCATGACCGGACAGGAAACACCCTGTTGTTTAAGGTAATTATGGTATTCAATCAAATAAGTCTGGGTATCGTTGTCGTCATAATGGGTGATGGCGACAACGACGGGGTGCTTGGTTAAATAATCGCGGTGACGCTTAAGGAAATAATCAATTTCCGCCAGCGGTTGCTGATGCGCGTTATCTATCATGACAACCATGCCGATGGCGCCTTGGCAGGCAATCGCCGCCATAAAATCAAACCGGCGTTGCCCAGGCGTGCCATAAAGATGCACTTTGGTGTCGTAAATATGCAGCACACCGTATTCTATGCCTACGGTCGTGGTGGCTTTACGGTGTAGCGCGTCTTGCTCGGTGGCTTTAGCTTCTGTGCCCAACACGGGCACTTCACTTACCGATGAAATGGCGGTTGTTTTGCCCGAACCGACCGTGCCGACAAAAACTATTTTCAAGGTGTCGTGCACAGTCGCCAATCTTGGGCTAGTCAAGTATTCTGGTTTCATAGTCGGCCTATAACCTGTCATTTTAGTTTGTCAATCAAGATGCTTGGGCGGCCATGCCCGGACTGGACAGCTTATGCCATCAACCAGCCCGATCAGGCCAGGGTATCGGACCGCATCATCAGGCCGATTTTTTTTGCTCAACAACAAAACCCACGGCGGCCAGCAAGTCTTCAACATCTGCATCGACGATTTCCAAACCGATTTTTTTACAAAACCGCACTTCCTTATCGGTAGGATTTTTGTTCAACACCCACCCTTTTTTCTCCGCCGCACCACTGACAATGTCGCTCATCACCATGCGTTCCGAATCGCGGTTCAGGGGCATACCAATCAATAGGTATTGCTTGCCTTTGCGGTATTCCTTAAGGAAATCGGGGATGGCGAAGCCGCCCATCAGTTCAGTGATGTAATCGACATAATCGGCATCGGAAGCGACAAAATTGGCTTCCGGTTTGGGCGTGCCCATCGGTTTGAATAAGATGGGGAACCGATGGTCGATCTGTTCTTGCGGAATTTCAAAATAACCGCCGCCATCAAAATGATAGATTTTAAAACGGAAATGGCTGGCGCTGATCCGTGCCATGCCGACAATCAGGGTATGTTCTTCGTCGGCATAAGTGTCTTGCAATTGGGTGTCCCGGTTTATGTCAACGACATAAGCGGGTTTCCATTCAGCCAGCCAATCATGGACGGCGGCGCGTGTCCATTGGGTTTCGCCGTAGAGCTTGGTGAGGAACTGGCCCAGAAAATTCCGGCCCCGTTTTAACTCAAGGTTCATCGCGGCACGGGGAAACTCATACATGAGCTTGGGGGCCATGGGCCTGCCGTCATTCATCGCCAGGATCAGGCTATTGCTGTCGGCTGGCATGGACTCGCCAGTCAGTTTGTTTTTGGCATCGAAAAGTACGCCCGGCCCTAAATATGGCACGACTTTATTGTCGTAAAGACCCGCTAATATTTCAGAAAATACAGTGGCAGACATGAAAAACTCCTTTAGGGGTTAAATATCAATCTCCAAGCAAAAATCAATCCATGTTTAAAATTTATTTATGCCTTTGATTATTAATGGGTTGTGCGGCGACAGACGGGGTATGGTTTTGTAAGCTTTATGACAATTGCCCTGCCGCTTGCCAACGATGGGCTTCGTATCCTGCGTGTTGCATTGCTCCGGCTGTTGGGCAAAGATTCCGACCAGCCCGCCTACGCAAGCGGAAGCTATCGAGATCAAGCCTTCGCTGGTTTTGTCATAAGATTGATAAGGCGGTTATCCCTACCACGCTGATAAAAGTGATGCCAACCATTCCCATACGGCGACATGGTAAGTAACCGTGTAGAAGTCTTTAACAGGCAAGCCGGATTATTAGAAGCTTACGGGTATAAAAATGTTAAATGATTTATGAGCGGTTACTTAAGACCTGCACGGGCAAAGATTCCGGTCTGAAGTGTGGATTAAGATTAGGGCCGGCAATGTCCGCCTACTCTTTTTTCATAACTTTCCTCGAAGCCATCGCCCATTTGCCCGCATTATTGTGACTAGGCGTGAATTGGCGGCTTTTGTCCTAAAACCTCCCGCACACACAAAAACCCCACTGTAAGCAAGCTTACACCGACAAAACAAAATGTGGGAAAGCTAACGCGGGCTTTATTCAAAATAAAACAAATAGCGTAATAAATTCAATTGATTAAATCGAATAAATAAGTTGGCATAACCATTGCTTTATTCCTGATGTCATCAACCACAACATCCTAAAAGAGGAAAAGATCATGGCAAAATTACGTCAATGTGCAATATACGGTAAAGGCGGTATCGGTAAATCAACCACTACACAAAATCTGGTTTCTGCTTTGGCGGAACTGGGCAATAAAGTAATGATTGTTGGTTGCGACCCTAAAGCCGATTCCACCCGTTTAATCCTGCACGCAAAAGCGCAAACCACCATTATGAGCTTGGCGGCCGAAGCAGGCAGTGTTGAAGATTTAGAGTTGGAAGACGTGTTGAAAGTCGGTTACGCCGGCATCAAATGCGTTGAATCAGGCGGCCCTGAGCCAGGCGTCGGCTGTGCAGGTCGTGGTGTTATCACGGCGATTAACTTTCTGGAAGAAGAAGGTGCTTACGATGATGAACTTGACTTCGTTTTTTATGATGTTCTTGGGGATGTTGTGTGTGGTGGTTTTGCCATGCCAATCCGTGAAAACAAGGCGCAAGAAATTTACATCGTTTGTTCGGGCGAAATGATGGCGATGTATGCCGCCAACAACATTGCTAAAGGTATCGTGAAATACGCTAACTCAGGCAGTGTGCGTTTGGCTGGTTTGATTTGTAACTCGCGTGAAACAGCTCGTGAAGATGAACTGATTTCTGCACTGGCTGCAAAAATCGGCACCACCATGATCCATTTCGTTCCACGCGACAACGTTGTACAACGCGCTGAAATTCGCCGTATGACGGTTATCGAATACGAACCACAAGCAAAACAAGCGGATGAATACCGCCAGTTGGCTATAAAAATTCGTGATAACAAAAATTTCATCATTCCAACGCCTATCACTATGGACGAACTGGAAGAATTGATGATGGAATTTGGTATTCTTGAACAAGAAGACGAGTCAATCATTGGTAAAACGGCAGCGACTGAAGCAACTGCTTAATTACCAGGAAATGCGTAGAGACCTTGCGCTGCAATGTCTCTACAAAGAACAACCGTAGGGGCGCAAGCCTAAACTTAAGACGTAAAACCTTGCGTCCCTACGGCTTTCCATCCTCAAACCTGTCTATGGGGGATTACCCATGACATCAGCAGGAGATTCATAATGGCAGCTTTAACCAGAGAAGAGACCGAAGCGTTGATTCAGGAAGTTCTGGAAATTTATCCCGAACAAGCCAAAAAAGACCGCGCCAAGCATTTGGCGATCAACGACCAATCTCTCGAAAAATCCAATAAATGTATCACTTCCAACCGTAAATCTTTGCCTGGCGTCATGACCATCCGTGGTTGCGCTTATGCCGGTTCTAAAGGTGTGGTTTGGGGCCCGATCAAGGACATGATCCATATTTCCCACGGCCCGGTCGGCTGCGGACAATACTCCCGCGCCGGTCGCCGTAACTATTACGTCGGCACCACTGGCGTAAACACTTTCGGTACCATGAACTTCACCTCTGATTTCACCGAAAAGGACATCGTGTTCGGCGGCGACAAAAAGTTGGCGAAAATCATCACTGAAATCGAAGCCCTGTTCCCGCTGCACAAAGGCATCAGCATCCAATCCGAATGTCCGATTGGTTTGATTGGTGACGATATTGAAGCGGTCGCCAAGAAAGGCAATAAGGAAATCGGCAAACCCGTTGTGCCTGTCCGTTGCGAAGGCTTCCGTGGCGTATCCCAATCTTTAGGCCACCATATCGCCAATGACGCGATCCGTGACTGGGTTTTGGAAAACCGCGATGGTGACGACAGCTTCCCGACCACCCCTTATGATGTCGCCGTGATTGGTGACTACAACATCGGTGGCGACGCTTGGGCTTCACGTACCCTGCTGGAAGAAATGGGTTTGCGCGTTGTTGCCCAATGGTCTGGCGACGGCACGATTGCAGAAATCGAAAAAACGCCAAAGGTTAAGCTGAACCTGATCCATTGCTACCGTTCGATGAACTACATCGCCCGGCACATGGAAGAAAAGTACAAAATCCCTTGGATTGAGTACAACTTCTTCGGCCCTACCAAAATCGCCGAATCACTGCGCCGTATCGCTTCACACTTTGACGAAACGATCCAAGCAGGTGCCGAGCGCGTGATTGCCCGTTATGAATCTGAATATCAGGCCGTCATCGACAAATACAAACCACGCCTGGAAGGCAAACGTGTGATGTTATACATCGGTGGTTTGCGTCCACGCCATGTGATTGGCGCGTATGAAGATTTGGGCATGGAAGTGGTCGGTACCGGTTACGAATTCGGTCACAACGACGATTATGACCGTACCATCAAAGAAATGGGCAATGCGACCTTGTTGTATGACGATGTCACAGGCTATGAGTTTGAAGAGTTCGTCAAGAAAGTCCAACCTGACCTGGTCGGCTCTGGTGTTAAAGAGAAATACATTTTCCAAAAAATGGGTGTCCCGTTCCGGCAAATGCACTCTTGGGATTATTCCGGCCCCTACCACGGCTATGACGGTTTCGCCATCTTCGCCCGCGATATGGACATGACCATCAATAACCCCTGCTGGAAGCAAGTAAAAGCACCGTGGAAAACGGATGCCAATAGCGAAGCAGTGAAGGTTGCCGCTTAACCCAGCTATCGTTCAGCGTTCCCACGCTCCGGCGTACCCCGCCGGGGTAGTGTGGGAACGCAGCCCCAACCGCTCCGGCGGTACGGGACGCGGAGCGTCCGCAGAAGCATTCCCACGCTAGAGCGTGGGAACGATTAATTCCCCCCATAACGCCGTCCACAGATTAGTGGCGCGTAGGAGATTACCATGAGCCAACAAGTCGATAACATCCAACCTAGCTATCCTTTGTTCAGAACCGATGAATACAAGGCTAACATCACTAACAAACGTGAAGCTTACGAAGAGTGCCATCCTCAAGAAAAAATTGATGAAGTGTTCCAATGGACCACCACCAAGGAATATCAAGAGCTGAACTTCAACCGTGAAGCGTTGACCGTCAACCCTGCCAAAGCTTGCCAACCCTTAGGTGCGGTATTGTGTGCGCTGGGTTTTGAAAAAACCATGCCGTATGTGCATGGATCACAAGGCTGTGTCGCTTATTTCCGTACTTATTTCAACCGTCATTTCAAAGAGCCAATCTCTTGCGTATCCGACTCGATGACTGAAGATGCGGCGGTGTTCGGCGGACAAAAAAATATGTTTGCCGGTTTGGAAAATGCCAAGGCGTTATACCAACCAGAAATCATCGCCGTGTCCACCACCTGTATGGCGGAAGTGATCGGTGACGACTTGAACGCGTTCATCAACAACGCCAAAAAAGCCGGCCATATCGAGCAAGATTACCCAACTCCATTCGCGCATACCCCAAGCTTTGTCGGCAGCCACACCACGGGCTGGGACAATATGTTTGAAGGCATGGCGAAATATTTCACCCTGAACCACATGGAAGACAAAGTCGTTGGCAGCAATGGCAAAATCAACCTAGTGCCTGGCTTTGAAACTTATTTGGGCAATTTCCGCGTCATGCACCGCATGATGAAAGAAATGGGCGTGGATTATTCCTTGTTAAGCGACCCTTCTGAAGTCTTGGACACCCCGGCTGATGGTACTTTCCGCATGTATGCGGGCGGCACCACCCAAGCGGAAGTCAAAGACGCGCCAAATGCAATAGACACTATCTTGTTGCAACCTTGGCAGTTGGAAAAAACCAAAAAGTTCGTGCAAAACATCTGGCATCAACCTGCCACCAGCATCAACATCCCAATGGGCTTGGAATGGACTGACGAATTTTTGATGGCCATCTCTAAACTGACTGGCAAAGAAATCCCTGCCTCATTGGAATTGGAACGTGGCCGCTTGGTGGACATGATCACCGACTCGCACGCTTGGTTGCACGGCAAAAAGTTTGCGTTGTACGGCGATGCCGATTTCGTCATGGGCATGACTAAATTCTTGCTGGAATTAGGTGCAGAACCTTCTGATGTCTTGTGCAACCACGCCAACAAACGCTGGTTGAAAGCGATGGAAAAAATCTGCGCGGATTCACCTTATGGCAAAAACACCCAAATCCACATTGGCAAAGACTTGTGGCATTTCCGCTCCTTGATGTTCACCAACAAACCGGATTTCATGATCGGCAACTCCTATGGTAAATTCATCCAACGCGACACCTTCTATAAAGGCGAAGCGGACGAAGTGCCATTGATACGCATCGGTTTCCCGATTTTCGACCGCCACCATCTGCACCGCATGACCACCTTAGGTTACGAAGGCGCGATTTACATGCTGACCACCTTGGTCAACGCAGTGTTGGAGCAGTTGGATAAGGAAACCAAAGGTATGGCTACAACGGATTACAACTACGATTTAATCCGTTAATCCTAACTTCAAACCTGCCAGGTTTTAAAAACCTGGCAGGTTTTTCCAGCGTACAACGGAGAAACCAAATGCCTAGCGTCATGTTGAAAAAAAACCCGGAAGGCAAATTGGTCTTCTACGTGCCGAAAAAAGACTTGGAAGAAGTGGCGGAGTCCGTCGAATTCGATACCGCCGAGCTTTGGGGCGGTGAAGTTGTTTTAGCCGATGGCTCAAAATATTACTTTGAACCGATAACCCCGCCCGATTTCCCCATTACCTTACGCGCAAAACGCGTAGATTCAGGAGAAGACTAATGGCCCTTTATATTGTTGAAGCAGACTGTATTTCATGTGGCGACTGCGAACCCGTATGTCCGACCCAATCCATCACCGAAGGCGCCATCGTCTTTAAAATTGACAAACGCACTTGCACCGAATGCGAAGGCGATTTTGACGTGCCGCAATGCGTCAAAGTTTGCCCTATCGACAACTGCATCTTGCCATTAGAGGCATAAGGCCATGGGCCAGAACGCGCTATCACGGGAACTGGCTCTACGCATCGGGCTTGCGGCACGCGCCTTGCCCGATACCGATGCCAAATCCTTGCTGAACATACTGGGTCAGTGTGTCGATGCCCCAATGACGGAAAGCAAGGTTGCCGCTATCGAATTGGACACGCTCAAAAATGCCAACAACGGTGAATTTGCCAAGGTAGATGTTGATGTTTTGCAACAAGCGTTAAACATCCTCAAAAATGTCGCCCCCGAAAAAGTGTTGCCAAACGTGCAGGCTTATCAGGACGGGGACATGCCGGGTTCGGTAAGGATAGTCTGCGCCACTGATGACGCCATCCATATCAACGGCCATTTTGGTGCTTGCGCTTGGTTTATGGTTTATCAAGTCAGTGCCGATGAAGCACGGTTGATCGGCATCCGCACCGCCGAAATTCCGCCAGGCTTGGTGGTCGATGACAAAAATGTCTTCCGCGCCGAACAGATACAGGATTGCAAAGTGCTGTATGTGGCCTCGGTTGGTGGCCCGGCGGCGGCAAAAATCGTCAGGCTGGGCATACATCCGATGAAATTGGCTGAGGTGGAAAGCATTGCCGAGGTGATTACCCAACTGCAAAGCGTCATTGCCGGCACACCACCACCGTGGCTGGCAAAAGCGATGGGTATTGAAGCCAGCGGGCGGTTTAGGTTTGAGCGGGAAGCGGTTGGATAACACCCACTACCCAGGCAACGGATCACTACCATTAAGTTAAGCAGCGTCATCCGGTGAGCCACCGATAGAGCGGGGCTACCGAAATGATGCCGCTACCCTTAATCTTAATGGTGGTGACGTGGCGCGTGGGGGCGGTTTAACTTCAAACAAGGAAATAGGATGATAACAGCAGGACAAGTGCAGGAAATCGCCGATAAAATTGAGGGCATGGGCGTTGATGACAGCACGGTTTCAGCCCTCAGGCAACAGTACCAAAACATCCATTTCACTTACTGTATGGATGATGACCTACCCAACAACACCCCCGTGTTGGAATATGAAAAATTCAATGTGTATTTGATAGACGGACGCGAGCATTGCCTGTGCCTGACCAATGATTATGAAGCGGCGACGGGTATTGTCGTTGCCGAAATCATCCCTGAGTGAACGGAACCCTGTATGTCCGGTCGTGAAAGCCCTGTTACAGTGCCTATAGCGGATTGCAGCCTCTGCCTGTTTCGTGGCAAAACCCTGTTGATGGGCCGCTGTATGCCCGGGGACACCTGCTTGACAGTTGAAAGCGGGCGGCAAATCGACCGTTTTTTCCGCGTGAACCCCAGCTTTGCCGAACATTACCTGCACGATGGTTTTTGGGAAAGGCGGGCGATTGCCGTCCGGTATGCACCACAAAAAGCCTTGGTGGGATTGGTCAATGACGATGATGAAGTGGTCAGGCGTGCTGTCGCTTACCGTTTGCCGCAAAGCCAGCTTGAGCTATTGCTTGATGATCCTGACCGCGAAGTGCGTATGACCGTCGCTGACCGTATCGCGCCCGAAGCCTTGGAAAAACTGGCGGAAGATGTGGATTACATTGTCAGGCTGACCGTCGCCAGACGCCTGCCTGAAGGCCGTTTGTTCCGGCTGATCCGCGATAAAGATATGCAAGTCCGCAAAGTGGTGGCTGAACGCTTGCCCAAAGTCAGTTTAGGGCTAATGGCGCATGACGACGCCCCCGAAGTCCGGCGCGTCCTCGCCGGACGCATGGATCCCGAAGATGCCGCGACTCTATTGAATGATCCCGATTGGCTGGTGCGCTACACCGCCGTGCAACGCGTCGCGCCAGAAGCATTGGCCGGTCTGCTGGAAGACCCCGAACCCGATGTCAGGGCGGCGGTACAGAAGCGATTAGCCAAGCAGCCCAATGCCGCACCCAAGAACGAAAAACCGGAAGCCTAATCATGACGGAGCACACTTTTCAACTGGACGGGCAACAGCTTGCAAAAATCTGTAAAAACACGGTGCCCGGGCAGAATGACGATACGTTGTTGGTCAAACTGCAAGCCCTCAACCCTGATTACCCTATCCGTTTAGCCAAGACCGGGGAGGAATGGTACCGCTTGGGCGGTATTGTCGATATGGCGGGCAACCGTATCGCCAACGATTTGGTGGAATGGACGGAGCGGACTTATATCGAATGCGGTAAAAACCTGCAAACTTTGATCGACCATGCCCGCGAACAAAAATTGATTGCCACGCGGCAAACCGGCAACACCTTGCATTTTGTCGTGCAAATAGGCCATCAAGCCGAGCAATTTGTCCAAATCGACATTGATAAAACCCATGAGATGTCAGACCGTTTACTGGTCAGCCCAGACTGTCCGCCCGAAGATTTAGAGGAATTTATAGACCCGCTAGCTCCTGATTGTATAGAAACCTTCTCAATCGGCACCGCCCGTTACTCTTATCGCCGCAAAACGGATGTGGCGATTTTTATGAGCGAAATCAACAAATACCACCTCCAGGAACATCCGGCGCAACGCTTCATGGATGACTGGAACCGTAGCAGTGCCGGGCAAAAAGCGGTGTTTTCCAACGACTGGATCGTCCGCCCCTATCGGCATACCGGTCGTTTCGGCGAACAAATCATCAATGTCGAAATTATCAACACCCCGCAAAAAAACGTGCCGCAACTGGACGATGTCAGCGGCAAAAAAGGGGTTCCATTGCACAACCTGCTAAGCCGGTTTGACCGTCAGGCGGGTTATCCCTTTGCCTGGTTTTTCTACATGGTGAAAGGCAAACGGGTTTCCCCGCATAGCGGGGTTGCGGTGTTTCAAGACATTAGCGGCGATTTTTCGTATTTGCCCGAACGCGATGTCGCCGTCCTCAAAGATTGGGTCAACACGCCCTATAATGTGTAGCAGTATCCCTTTATTTTTATTAACTTTTCAAGGCAAAACAGCCATTTTCAACCTTAGGAGAAAAATCTATGTCAATTGCACAAATCAAAGCCTTCTCAGAGCTATCCAAAACGGATTCTGAACTCAAAGCAAAATTGTTAGAAGTTCAAAAAATCAGGGAACTCATTGCTTTAGGCAAAGAATATAACTTTGAACTGGATGAAGTGGAGCTTTATCCACCCAATGAGCCACAATTCGTCGAAGAGCAGCTTTCTGAGCGGATGGCCAAAGCGTTGTTGCGCGTCTAGGAAAGCTGTCCATCATGCTTGGGTTGGCCTTTTTTATCGTTAAGGGCCAACCCAACAAACAGCAAAATGCCGGGTTAAGAACGTGTTTTAAAAGCGTCGCGAGCGGTTCGATTGCAAGGCGCACGGAGCGGAAAAATCGGAGTGTACTGGAGTACATGAGGATTTTGAGCACCGCGCAACGCCGCAATCGGACTGCGTAGCAGCTTTTAAAACACGTTCTAAGCTAATGCTGCCCCGGCCTAAACACTAACTCCCTCCTCCAATACAAGATTCGCAATTTGTAAAACATTTTGCGTTGACGTTCCTATCTGGACTATCACTTTTATTCACTGCTGTTACGCCCAGGCAACCCAAGGCCATAACGCTAAACCATGACAAGCTTACGCCTTGTCTTATTTACCAGCCTCGTCGAAACTTTTTATAGTCCCCGCGCTCCAACGTCACGGTCATTAAGTTAATATGCAGCTTAAAGATCAATAGATTATGTAAAGACACTAACTAATTTAACGGTGCGTCCGACTTTTCCGCATTATTTCATCCTAAGCCAACAGGTATATTATGATCCAGCTACTACATTCGCCCATCAACCTGGGTGCGTTGCATTTGCCCAACCGCATCATCATGGCCCCCCTTACCCGTATGCGCGCCCCTGGCGGCATTCCAACGGAGATGATGTCCACTTATTATTGCCAACGGGCATCGGCTGGCTTGATCATTTCCGAAGCGACACCGATTTCATCACAAGGCGTGGGTTATCCAGCAACGCCAGGAATTTGGAACGGACAACAAATTGCAGCGTGGCAGAAAATTACCACGGCAGTCCATGATAAAAATGGCCGGATAGTGTTGCAATTATGGCATGTGGGTCGTATCTCGCATCCAGATTTTCATGATGGCGATTTGCCGGTGGCACCGTCGGCAATTGCCCCTAAAGGCCAGGCGATAACAGCCAACGGTATGAAGCCGTTTGTTACGCCACGGGCTTTAGAAACTGACGAAATTGCAGGTATAGTCGAAGATTACCGTCAGGCGGCGAAAAACGCGCTGCTGGCAGGCTTTGACGGCGTGGAAATACACAGTGCCAACGGTTATTTGTTAGACCAATTTTTACGGGATGGCAGTAACGAACGTACCGACCGTTATGGTGGCCCGTTGGAAAACCGCGCCCGATTTTTGCTGGAAGTGGTCACGGCGGTGATTGAAGTTTGTGGGGCCGAACGCGTGGGCATCCGTTTGTCACCCAGCGGCACTTTCAACGATATGGCGGACTCCGATCCAGAAGCCATCTTTATTTATCTATTGACAGAACTGAACCGTTTTAATTTGGCTTACCTGCACATCGTCGATGCCTTGGAAGGCGATATTCGCCACGGTGCCAAAGTCGTTGCCCTGGACTTGCTTCGCAAAGCCTATACCCGTAAGCTGATGGTTTGCGGTGCTTACGACCAAACCCGTGCCGAAGCGGCGCTTGCCAAAAATCTGGCGGACGCCGTCGCGTTCGGGCAATTGTATATCGCCAATCCCGACTTGGTGGAACGTTTCAAGCAAAATGCGCCGTTAAATACACCTGATCCCAAGACCTTTTATGGTGGCGACGGGAAGGGTTATATTGATTATCCGGTTTTATAAATCCACGTCAGCCGTGGGTAGTGATTAGAAGATAAGGATTTTGTAGCCTCGTCATTCCGGCCTTTAGGGTGCAAATGGATCGTCGGAATGACGTGTATTTTGGAGATAACCATGCTTATTGCTTACCGTCATTTTTAGCAAAAGCCCCTAAAACCATATAGAGCCAAAATTTATTGGACCGACGATTTTATCCGGTAAGCCTCAAGCATCGCCTTGCCCGTCTCCGGCATTTTCGACGCCAGATAGATCGTGTCACCGACAATCAGCGGCATCGACAATTGCCGCCCTGTGCCTTGCAAGTTTTGCTTAGCCACCATTGCCCCATCTTGGGCGCGGATTCCATACAGGGTTCCGTGCGCACCGATGTCAACAATCCAGATAATCGCCTCGCCGTTATTGCCTAGATGCGTGGTGAGTACGGGAAATGACGGATGGCTCCTGAACATTTTTAGAGCTTCAGGATGCCGGGCATCAGGGAATTTCCAAAACGGCTTGAATTTGGGTCGGCCCTTTTCCAACACAATTTTTAGGGCGGTCACGCCGGACGCATGGGTTTGGTCGGCACTAAACGCGGGGATGACCACCACCGGATCACCGTCAATTTGGGTTTGCACAGGTTGCGTGACGATCATGCCCGCCCAGCTCAGTTTGCATAAATCGGTCGGCGAGCCACACAAGGGCGCGATTTGCAGACGGTCATATTGCCTGCCCAAATGCTCCGCATCTATCAAATAAGCCCCGCCATCCTTGCTGGTTTGCACCAAAACCGCCTTACCATTCGATAACATGACTTTAACGGGTGTGCTGCCGCCCAAGTCATAATCCATCCAGGCCAGACATTCCCAGAAATCCTTGTCATCACACTCATGATACGGCGGCTTTATCGGTGCGTTACCCGCCGCTAATCGGGGGATAAAAAGATTTTCACAGGAAGCCAAACACGCTTCAGCAGGTTTGAACGGATTGAAATTGGCGCACAAATCCGCATCGCACGCCGCATCAAACTTTAAGCCCGGTTTTACCCGCAACACGGCATTGGCATAATCATGACGCGCCAAATCGACTTGCCCGTTGCCCGTAGGGATAAATAATTCGGCATCATCCTTATTTTCCACCACCAACGGCCCGGTCGGGGCCCAAACACCGCCGCCGCAAATCATTTCCTGGGTACCGTATTCCATTTTCACCGGACAATCGGCTTCGGCGGTCGTCAACAAGACATTGTTTATCGCTTTTGTTAGGCCTTGTTGCTGCCAAGCATCCATGTCTATTTCAAAAACCCAGCCGTGGAAAGGCTGTACATCCGCAGCATTGCCAAACGCGGCGTAGACACATCCCCGCTGGCTTCCGGCGCGGGCCAGATGTTTCAATGCAGCATGGGAATAAGCCGTAGGCGGGTTAAATTTGACCGTCCCCTTGCCATCCGCTGTCGGCAATTCGGCAGCGAAGGTCAACATCGGGAAACTGTCATCCACGCGATTGTTGTTAAGGTCAATAACAAGCAGTTGATGGCGGGTGCGGACACCTTGTTCCAAGCATTGGTAGGACACCACCAACTTATCGCCAATCATGACCGGCGTAGCAATCAATTGCGCTTGCTGGCCTGGTCCGCAGGGGAGTTGGAGCTTCCAGAGCAAAGTGCCCGTTCCGGCATCAAGGGCCGCAATCAAACCATCAGATACCGGTACGATCAATCGCGCTTGGCTGTGGGATAAATCCAGCAACGTAGATGCAATGATGCCGGCATCGAAAGAAAGGGATGGAAGGCTTGCCGTGGGGAATATTTTTTCCAACGTGAAAGCTTCCGGCAGTGTGGATATTGGATGCTTGTGTGTGCTACATGCGGAAAGAATAAAACTGGCAAACAAAATAATGGCAGGGAAACAGCGGCTCAGTGCGGATTTCATGAAAACCAAAAGATAGGGGGGGCAGAAGTGCTTAAAGAGAATTAAAGGATAAGAAAGTTCAACGCAGTTGCGGTGAAACCTAAGGCGGGTTATTGTAGGTTTCGTTTTTGTTGTCCATCAAACTAGGAATTCATTTTGAAATTAAAAAATTGGCTGTTATTGGCCGCGCTTGCCAGCTTGTTACAAGGTTGCCTTTTCACTAAACTGGTGACCGTGCCTATGCGTGTCGGTGGAGCAGTGGTTTCTATCATACCTGCGGCTGGCAACACCGCCCATGATGCGATAGATGAAGCCGCCGAGAAAGTTGACGATTTGCCTTTCTAATTAAAAATATCAGGCGAAGGGAACGGATGTTGGGGCAATCCCAACATCTTCAATTCAACCAACCCTGACCCGCCATTAGCCACAACAACACGCCAGCAAACACGCCCGCCAGCACATCATCCAGCATAATGCCCAACCCGCCGTGGATATTTTTATCTAACCAACAGATAGGCCAGGGTTTGGCAATATCGAAAATGCGGAACAAGACAAATCCCCAAAATACTGCGGCCCAGCTAAACGGCACTAGCCATAGGGTGATCAGGAAACCGGCAATTTCATCCCAAACGATGCCGCCGAAATCATGCTCGCCCAATTTATCCGCCGCCGCTTGGCATATCCAGATACCAAACAGCGTAACCAACAGCGTCAGGATGCTATAAACCAGCCAGTCGGTTTGTGCAATAAGCCAATACAAGGGAATGGCGGCGACCGTGCCAAACGTACCCGGGGCTTTTTTCGCCAAGCCCGAACCGAAACCGAAAGCCAAAAACAACACGGGGTCTGTTAAAACCTGTTTAGGTGTCAGTTTGTTTGCACCGACTGTCTCAAGAAAAATGTTCATAGCCTTTCGTCTTTATGGATTGGATAACGCCGTCTTTATAAATGCGTAAACCACCGGCCGCTTCAATCACGCCAATTTTGTGGCATTCCGGCGGAAGCAAAGCGGCATTTTTGGGATTGATGGTAAAACACAGTTCGTAATCATCACCCGCCACCAAGGGCAGAAGCCAGTCGCCAGTCTCTTGGACATATGCCAATACGTCATCCGATAACGGCAACGCTTCCCAGTCCAGACACGCACCCAGTTGGTTTTCGTTTTTAGGTGGTACCATCGGATTTAGACCTTTCAGGTTTAACAAACCTGAAAGGTCTATAGTTTTCGCTTTCAATTGAGCACCACTACGCTTAAGGATATGCCCCAAATCGCCCGCCAAACCGTCAGACAAATCAATACACGCCGTGGCGATTTGGCGGATTGCCAAACCTGTCGCCACACGCGGCAAGGGGCGGTGGAAGCGGCTTAATGCCGAATCTGGATGCGGGCAAGCATAACCTTGCAGGATTTTTAAACCCAGTCCGGCATCACCTACGTTGCCGCTCAGATAAATTTCATCGCCGATTTGGGCGCCGGAGCGTAACAAGGCTTGTCCACGCGGAACCAAGCCCATCGCTTGCACGGTCAAGGTCAACGCACCGGTTGTGGTGTCACCACCGATCAAATCGACATCAAACTGCGCCGCCAAATCCAAAAAGCCCTGGGCAAATTGCGCCAACCACCCCTCATCGACACCCGGCAAGGTCAACGCCAACGTCACCGACAAAGGCTGTGCGCCCATGCTGGCAAGGTCGCTGAGATTAACCGCCAGCAATTTATGCCCTAAAGCCTGCGGGTCGGTTCCGGCAAAAAAATGCACGTTTTCGACCATCGTATCGGCGGTGACGGCCAATTGATAACCGTCGGGAATGTCCAACAATGCGCAATCATCCCCTATGCCCAAGGCCGTGGAGCGATGGCTTATTTTTTGCCGGGTGAAAAAACGTTCGATTAAACCGAATTCAGACAGCGGCATGGAACGGTTTTATTGCGCCGGCGGCTGCTTGGCCTGCATTTCCACGCCCCGTTTCTGCCGCGCAATCTTGTCGAGTATGCCGTTGACGTATTTATGGCTGCCGTCGGCACCAAAATATTTCGCCAGATTGATGCTCTCGTTCAGCACAACTTTATAAGGCATGTTCAGGCGGTATAGCAATTCATAAGTGCCGATACGCAAGATCGCCCGTTCAACGGGATCAATCAAATCCACTTCACGGTCAACAAACTCGGTCAAGGCTTGGTCGATTTCTTCAAGATGCTCCGGCACACCGTGGAACAATTCCTTAAAATAACTTTTCTGGACATCTTTCAGCCAATCTTCTTCAGCAAACTGCTGTTCGATCAAGTCCAGATTTTGTCCGGTCATTTGCCATTGGTACAAGGCCTGTACGGCGGCTTTGCGTGCATTGGTACGGGTTTGGCTCATTAATTTTCCAGATTTTTAAACAGACTGACCATCTCGATAGCGGACAACGCCGCTTCGGCACCTTTATTTCCGGCTTTCGTTCCGGCGCGTTCTATCGCCTGTTCGATGGTGTCAACGGTCAAGACGCCAAAACTGACCGGCACATCGTACTGCAAAGCCACATGCGCCAAACCTTTCACGCATTCACCGGCGACATATTCAAAATGCGGCGTACCACCGCGTATCACCGCGCCTACGGCGATAATCGCATCGTATTTTTTGCTGGCGGCGATGCGTTGCACCACCATCGGCAGTTCAAACGCACCTGGGGCTTTGACCAGATGGATGTCGTCTTTATCAGCACCGTGACGCACCAGCGCGTCGATTGCGCCAGCTTCCAGTTGCTCAACAATAAAGCTGTTGAAGCGTGAGGCGACGATACAAAATTTGCCGCCTTGTGCGGCAAAAATCCCTTCGAATGTTTTTAGTTTTGACATGATAATTAGCGTGTTACGGTTAAGTTGACAATATTACGCGGTTAGCAAAAGTTTCGCGTAAGCGATTGTGTTGTTGATAATTTTGATCAGTTCGGGTGTCAATTCCACGGTTTCGGCAAACAACTTGCTTAGGCCCTCATCAACGTATTCATGGACGATTTCATTTCTGAGTTCTTTTAATGTCCTGATGACATCCACACTGGCAAACAGTTTGCGCTTGTGCGCGTTGTTGACCACATCAACCAGCGTGCCTTGGTTTTCAAATTCGGCGTCATCAATACTGCGGAAAACGCGGCGCACTAAAAAATCTATGCTTCTGGCAAAACGGCTGCACAGGTTTTCAAAATGGTTGATCTCGTCAATGGTAAGTGCTCTTGCCAAGTCCACCGCTTGGGTTTGCTGATAGGAATAATCCAACCAGAACAATTGTTTTTCCAGCAATGCCAGATTTTGTTCAAGATTTGCCAAGCTCATAATTCGATGGACCGAGGAAAAATCATTTTTACAAAAGGGCTATCGAGATTGCCGGAATCAATCAGCACGTCTAGTTTCTGCTCGCCAAACTGCTCGTAAAAATGCCATTTGACCGGGCGCAATTGCTTGTTGTCGAGCTTACTAGAGAACACCAACAAATCTATATCGCCACCGGTTTTGTGGTCGTCGGTGCGGCTACCGAACAAAAACACCCGCGCCGCCGCATCTAAACGGTGAATGTCATTTTTCAGCAAACTGCGTTGTGCTTCGCTCAGGCGCATGGTTGGTTCCCATCAAGGCGTTGCCTGCATACTACCCGACATGCTCGGCAACTTCCAAATCAAACCCCGATAGGGCGATGTATTTTTTCTGGGTACCCAAGACTTTCAATTTGCGTACACCCAAATCTGCCAGTATCCGTGCGCCAGTGCCTGTGGTGCGCCAATCCGGGTTGTTCGCCCGCCCTGAATGGGCGATGCCATTATCTTCCAATTGGTAACTGTGGATCAGTTCCGCCAGTGCTTTATTGTTTTCGCTTTGGCGGATCACCACCAACACGCCGCGCCCTTCTTCGGCGATTTTTTGCATCGCCAAGCGGATCGGCATATTGCAATCGCTACGCTGGGACGAAAATACATCATCCAACAGATTCCGTGCGTGAACCCTCGCCAAAACTGGCCCGTCACCAGAGAGTTGTCCCATCACCAAGGCCAGATGCAGATTGTCATCATTGCGGTCTTGGTAGGCATACAAGCGGAATTCGCCGAACTCGGTGGGATAAGCGCATTCGCTGATGCGTTCCAGGGTGTTCTCGTGTTGGATGCGGTAATGGATCAAATCGGCAATTGTACCGATTTTTAAGCCGTGTTGCTGGGCGAAGATTTCTAAATCCGGCCGCCGCGCCATTGAGCCGTCTTCGTTAAGGATTTCGACAATCACCGCAGCCGGTTCCACACCCGCCAAGCGCGCCAAATCACAACCCGCTTCGGTATGTCCGGCACGGTTCAACACCCCGCCGGATTTTGCCATCAGCGGGAAAATATGCCCGGGCTGCACCAGATCATCCGGCTTGGCATCAGGCGCGACGGCGGCTTGGATGGTACGGGCGCGGTCGGCGGCGGAAATGCCGGTGGTCACGCCCGTCGCCGCTTCGATGGATACGGTGAAATTGGTCGAATGCGGGGTTTTGTTTTCATTGACCATCAATGGCAAGCGCAGTTGCTGGCAACGTTCCGGCGTCAAGGTCAGGCAGATCAGGCCGCGACCGTACCGCGCCATGAAATTCACGTCTTCGGGGCGGGTGAACGATGCCGCCATCACCAAGTCGCCTTCGTTTTCGCGGTCTTCATCATCCATGATGATGACCATTTTGCCTTGCCGTAAATCTTCGATAATTTCTTCGATAGTGTTCATAATTGTCCAAAATAGTCGTAGGATGCCGCCGACGTAAGATGTACCGTCAGTTTGCCATTATTTGATGCGCTTGTGGATTTAGCCTAAAAATCCGCTGTTTCTCAATAAATCTTCGGTCACACCGCTGCAAGGTTTCGCCACCGCCTCACCGCGCATCAGCCGCTCCATATACCGCGCCAAAATATCCACTTCCAAATTCACCAAACTGCCCACCACCGCGTCATCCAAGGTGGTTTCCTGCAAGGTGTGCGGCACGATGTTGACACCAAAAGTTGCGCCATCCACTTCGTTGACCGTCAAGCTGATGCCGTTGATGCAAATCGAACCTTTTTCAGCAATATATTTCGCCAGTTCGACAGGCACTTGCACGGTAAAGCGCACCGAACGCGCATCAGGTTTCCTGCCAATAATTTTGCCGATCCCGTCAACATGCCCGCTGACAATATGTCCGCCCATGCGCGTGGAAGGCGTCAACGCCAGTTCCAGATTGACCGCTGATCCGACGGCAGCTAAGCGCAACGTGGTGCGCTCCCAGGTTTCATTGGAAACATCGGCGCAAAAATGCCGCGCCCCCAATTCGATGGCGGTCAGGCACACGCCGTTGACGGCGATGCTGTCACCCAGTTGCGCGTCGGCTAAAGGCAATTTGCCCGTGTCGATTTTTAAACGGAAATCGCCGGATTTGCGCTCGATGGCGGAGATTTTGCCTGTGGATTGGATGATGCCTGTGAACATAATGAAGCCTTTTAATCCTTAAATTTTGTATTTAGGTTGATAAATACACATACCGTTTAACGCGCTTGATAAAGCCAGCCTCGTTCTTTAGCCTTTGAAACTAATGCTTTTGCTTTCCTTTCAATTTCTCCCTTACTCATATTAGAAAAGTTCAAATAGGCATGTTCAGGAAAAGGTATACCATCAGGAATAACAGGTATGGACTGTTCATCGCATTGCTCATGGCTGATTGCCATCACACCATCAGATCGGCATTGCGGGTTAGATGTAAAATGTATCCAAGAATTTTCTGGGCTTATCTGGTCGCCGTCATAGACAGATAATTTATTTTCGTCCTTTGGTGTTGGACGAAATGCTTGGGAAGTGACACGTCCATTCTGAATAAAGCTTGGATTGATTTGCCTCAAAAGAAGAGTTTCTGCATTCATGCAATTTCCTCAGAACTCACAGCTTCTAAAGCATTATTGAGAGCTTGCCAAGCATCAGAACCCGAAAAATCCCAACTACACTCTCTGCATTCATGTGTCGCAAAGTTAAGTGCTTGCCATTCAGCACGTTTATTATCTAAATTGACTTCCAATGATGCCTCCCAATTTCCAATTGACCATTCTGCTTGGACACCACCCTCGGCTGTAGGGTAAAGATAAGGCAATGGTAGGAGTGGACTAAAATTCACATCAAACTCTTTTGCTAACCAAAGCAAACCATCCCCGTTGGGCGCAATTCCTTTGCCATCCAGCCAACCATCCTGCAACTCTGCCAACTCTTCTAAACGGCTCTCAACATCCAACGGATCAAGCGGGGAGATATGTTCAACGGATTCGATTGATCTGAAATGATCTTGCCTATCTTTTTTAACCACGCCCTGTACTGCAACCCGCATCCCTTTGCGGAAACCAGTAGATGCTTCCAGCACAATATCTAAATGCTGATTAGTCAGCGGTGCTTTAAGTTTTGTACCATCCTTTAACTCCAATTCAAAACTCATACGAACCTGATCCACTTCAAAAATGCGTCCTTTAAGTGGCATTTCTTCCGTCCATTCTTCAGCCTTTGATGCTAGGATAAGGCGTTTACGGGTTTCAAGCGTTAGCCTTGCTGGCTGATTGTTTTTGCCTGAAAATTCAATGAATTCATTACCTCGTAATCCACGCCCAAAACGATCAAAGTACCCCAACAATTCTGAAGGTAACGGTAATGGCTTACCTTGTTCTGCACATGCAATCGTTTCAATGATAGCATCGCGTGCCTGTTCAAAATAACTGGCTTCAGCAGAAGGAAAAAGCATAGGAAAAACCAACATAATCACTGGAATTGCACTTCCTTCTTCAACTCCTGCAAGGTGCAATTCAAGACCTTTGCCAAACCCTCTGGAAATTCTTTCCCGCTCTGGATGGCTTTCTCGAAATTTCCATTTTGCAACTTCGACAATCATTTCTTCAAGTGCCGAAAAATCCTTTAACAGTTCAAGTGGCAAACTATGTTCATCAAATCGCCCCCCAACTAAACGGGGCTTCAGAAATTCATTATTCATAACTCTCCACCTTATTCCGCAATAAATCGATAATTCTGAAAGTATTATGTAGGTTTGAAAACCAACCGCAAATCCCCACCCACCTGCCGGACATCCAACAGCTTCAATTCTTTCTTATCCGCCATTGCCAGCACTTCCGGCAAATGGAACAAGCCGCGTCCCTGGTCGCCCATGATGGACGGGGCCATGTAGACAATAATTTCATCCAGCAAATTTGCCGCCAGCAACGCGCCATTCAATACCGCGCCTGCTTCGACTAGAACTTCATTTATCTGCTGGGCTGCTAAAAAGCGCAGGGCTTCGGGCAAATCCAAGCGGCCTTTATTATCCGGCAAACGATGCACTTCAAAACCTGCATCCTGCAAATCCCGCTGTTTTGCGGCATCGTCCGAGCAGGTCAGGATTAACGAACGCCCTGGCAGTTTCGCCATTTGCGCGGCGGGTGGCGTTTGTAGCTGGCTATCTAAAATAATCCGTATCGGTTGCAACACAGTGAAATCGACCCGTGCCGTCAAGGCCGGATCATCCGCCAGCACGGTGTTGACGCCGGTCAATATCGCCGAGCTTTCGGCGCGTAACCGATGGACATCGGCGCGGGCTTGCGGCGAGGTGATCCATTGGCTTTCACCGGAAGCCATCGCCGTGCGCCCGTCCAGGCTCATCGCCAGTTTGCTGCGGACGAACGGGCGGTTTTCGGTCATGCGTTTGATGAAGCCACGGTTTAAGGCGTGGGCATCGGCTTCGAGCACACCCACGGCAACCTCGATCCCGGCGGCTTGCAGATTAGCCAAACCTCGACCAGAAACCAAGGGGTTCGGGTCTTGCATGGCGGCAACGACACGGCTAACACCAGCGTTAATCAGCGCGTCACAACACGGTGGCGTTTTGCCGTGATGGCTGCATGGCTCCAGCGTGACATAAGCGGTCGCGCCTCGCGCGTCGGCGACGGTTTTTAAGGCTTCGACTTCAGCATGGCCGTGGCCCGCCTGTTGGTGCCAGCCTTCGCCGATGATGTCGCCAGCCCTGACCAGGACACAGCCGACACGCGGGTTCGGGTCGGTGGTGTAGCGTCCATTGCCGGCCAATTGCAAGGCCCTTGCCATGAACCGTGCATCATCAAAAGCTTCACTCATGGGTTTTTCTGTTGTAGGTCGGCGATCATTTGCGTGAATTCGCTGACATCTTGGAAGCTACGGTACACGGAAGCGAAACGTACAAAAGCGACATGGTCGAGGGTGCTGAGTTCTTTCATGACTTTTTCGCCCAATTCCTGCGCGGAAATTTCCCGCTCGCCGATCACCATCAGGCCTTTTTTGATCCGGTTGACGGCGGCTTCAATGGCATCACCATCGACGGGGCGTTTTTCGAGAGCCTTGAGCATTCCTGAACGGAGTTTTTTTTCATCAAACGGTTCGCGGTTGCCATCGCGCTTGATGACGCGCGGCATCGTCAATTCCGCCACTTCAAAGGTGGTGAATCGCTCTTTGCAAACATTGCATTCCCGGCGGCGACGGACTTGGTCGCCTTCATTCGCCAACCTAGAATCCAGTACGCGGGTATCGTGTGCGCCACAGAAAGGACATCGCATAATTTTTAGCCGTGATTCTTTTATTCTGGACCGGAAAATTCCGGCGTAATTTTCAAACCCCGTTATTTTATAACATTTTTTAAGTCGTTATGGTTTTAGATTACAAATTGTCCACGAAAGCCACGAAAAGCACGAAAAGTTTCAATACATAAAAGACAAAACATTACGGAACGGGCAACAAACCCGTTCCAGCGTGGTAACTTTCCCCCACCCTATTTTCTGCTTTTTTTCGTGGCTTTCGTGGACAAATATTATCTTCAGCGAAAATGCCAATATCGCGCCTCGCTGTGCCGTAAATTTTCCAAAATTCTGCCGTCCTTCTGATATAGCAAAGTGATTGCACCGCTATCCGCCGTATTCAACCACTGAATGCCCATTTCCCGATAGCGTTGCAGGATTTTTGGATGCGGATGCCCGAAGGGATTGTGGAAACCTGCGGGGATCAAAACGGCATTTGGCAAAACGGTTTGCAGGAAAGAATAGGTCGAAGACGTTTTGCTGCCATGATGGGCGGCGATTAGCACATCGGCGCGTAGCTGTTCGCGGTAGGTTTTCAGCAACCAGATTTCCGCTTCGGCTTCGATGTCGCCGGTCAACAATACGGAACCGTAAGCGGAAGCGACTTTCACGACACAAGAATTGTTGTTATCTGAAACAAACGGCGTGGTTGACGGAGATAAGACTGTAAACCTGACACCATCCCAATCCCATGATTGTCCGGCGACACAGGCAATCGGCGCAAAATCGGCGAGTTGCTTCGGTACGCTGGTCAACACGTTATCCGTCGGAATCTCCCGCAACACCGAGGCCGCACCGCCAATATGGTCGTTATCACCGTGGCTAATGATAAGCCTGTCCAAATGGGTAACGCCTTGCTGGTGCAAAAACGGTAGGACAATTTGCTGGCCGCTATCACTTTGCGGGGAGAATTTCGCACCCGTGTCGTAAACCAGGCTATGGTTTGCGGTTTGCACCACCGTTGCCAAGCCTTGCCCGACATCCAGCAAAGTCATTTTCAGTTCACCGTCTTGCAGTTTTTTGCTGTCTGGAAACAACAACGGCAATAGCATCACCAAGCCCAAATATCGCGCTGGCATCCCTCGTGGAGCCAGCAACAGGGCCAGACCGATTAATGCCAAAACCAATGCCAGCCAGGATGGCTGCGGATGGTTGATAGTCGCCAAAGGCAATTGGGCAAACCAGGACAGGACGAGCATCAGGTAGTGCAAGAGTGTGTCCAGCAAGGCCATCAACACGTCTGCCAAGGGTTGGTAAACGAACAACAGCAAGGTGGCGCACAAGGCCAGCGGCACCAGCAATATGCTGATCATAGGCACGGCAAACGCATTTGCCAGCGGCGCACAGACTGACACTTGTTGGAAGAACAACAGCAACAGCGGCGATAATCCCAACGAGGTGTGCCAATTGATGTGGAACATTTCCCGCCAGAAATCCAGCTTGCCCAAACGCCCGCTAACCGCATAAACAATCACGGCGACGGCAAAATACGACAGCCAAAATCCGGGCAACAACACCGCCAATGGGTCATAAACCAGCACGGCGAACAAGGCCAAGGCCAGCGTGTGGAAAGGCCGGACGGGGCGTTGCCAGATAATCGCCAACATCAGCACCGCCAACATTACAACGGCGCGTTGGGTCGGCACCGAAAATCCCGCCAATCCGGCGTAAGCAATCCCAGCCGCCAACGCTACCGCAGCGGCAACCCGTGGCGGCGACCAGCGCAACACACCCGTCCCCGCCCACAGTTTCAAAACCAGCCAATATACCAAGCTTGCAATCAAGGCGATGTGCGAACCGGAAATCACCACCAAATGCGTCGTGCCCGTTTGCCGAAAAATATCCCATTGCGCCGGGGTCAATTCATTGCCAAAGCCAATGGTAAGGGCTTTTAGCAAAGCGATATGGTCGGGCTTGATAGGCAAGGCCGATAATCGGTCATTAATCGCTTGCCGCCAATAACTGATTGAAAGATTTGAGGCTTGCGCCAGCAACATAGGTTTTGGATAGGGGCGGACAAAGCCCGTCGCGCCTATGCCTTCGGTAAATAGCCAGCGTTCGTAATCAAAGCCGCCGGGGTTCAGCGTACCGTGCGGCTGCTTGAGTTTGACGGTGAATGCCCATTGTTGTCCGGCCTTAAGAGTGTGGTCGAAATTTTGCCAACTTAAGCGGATTTTCGCCGGAATCTGCGCCGGTGGATCGTTGACAGCAAGATCAAAACGGACGAGCTTGTCGGTAATTTCTGGCAAATCGGCAATGGTTCCGGTGATTTCGGTATCAATTCCCGCTAACGATGCGGGCAAACGGTCATTTAAGTGCAGATTGGCAAATAGCGTTGCCCAGAGTATGCCTAAGCAGAAAAAAGTGGCGGGATGGTAGCGGTGGTAAGCGGCGACACTAGCGGCTATTGAGCAGAGAATGAGCCAATTAAGTGAAGGTAAAACAGCGAATTGTTGCACCAGCAAAATTCCGGCGAGAAAGGCTGGGGCGATGAGGATCATGGTGCGGTACGCCAAAGGTTTTGTGGTAAGTTGACGGGCTTCCTTAAGCACCCTATGCTGCGGCCATCTTAAAGACTCAAAACATTCTCTTGCTTCTGCAACTTCTTATCAAAATTTAACAAGTTTAAATTTTGACGCATACAGTTTTGTAAAATCAGCGCATCGGCAAAATTAATGTTTGATGAACGATACAATAGACATCTTTCCTAAATAGTTTTTCTCTATTTATTTTAGTGGGCTACAAAACAACAGGAAGATTTAACCTATTGATTTAATGAAGTAAATATTTAATAGGAAAGATGTCTAATTTTAAAGCGGGAGCAAAAATGGTTTCATTTTCTAATGAAAACGCCTGATTGTTCAACGAGTGCAATAGGATGTGCCGACGATAGGAGGCGCATCATTCACGTTCATCTACGCGAACGATACGCTTCGTACCTCAGCGCATCCTATGGTTCTTATTTGCATTCCGAAACCCTAAACGCAGAGAACCGCAATATTGTCCCGCCATGTGCACTGACAAAATAAGTGGCGCGGACATCACCGTTTGCAAAAAGTGCGTCCAATTTATACGCCAAGATAGGCTGGTCATTTTCAGTCCCGAACACGCCCAATCTGAGGTGGGCATTTTCTGCCAACGTGTCCGGTAATTGGCTTGTGATTAACTTTTGTAGACGCGCATCTTCCCGTACTATGGCTAGGATGTCCTGTTTTGATAGGGTGGGGGTTATAGAAATGTCAATGCCGGGCAGATAATTGTTGCCCAACAGATAAATGCCAATGTCTTTGCCTCGGTATTGATGTTCTTCAACTGGCACATCTGCGGTCTTAGGGGCGTAATCAGCCCTTGCTTGGGCCTGCGTGTTTATGCCCAGACCTAATTCCTTTGCCATATTTTCTGACAATGTCGGGGTTGTGCGGCTATAGGGTCTGGACGTAAAGTTGTTTGGCAAATCGGTTATGTCCATGTCTTGGCTTTGGTATCGGGTTTCCTCAACCGGCCTATCAGTGGCAGACCCATTGGCGGGATAAACACCTTGCCTTGTGATCAGGCTTATATCCATGCCCCGGTCAAAAACCGGCAAGCCCTTAAAAGTTTGGCTGATTTTTAGCCAATAAGCGTTAGATTTTTCGCTGCCCGGATCGTCGCCATTGTTGTCATCGCCACCAGTAACCCTTATCTGCAAATCGTGGAGTTCGGTGGGCAATTGGAACAGAACTGCATGGTTTTTTAAAAAAGCCTGGGCGAATTCTTTTAGCGTGAACAATTTTTCATCAGGGGCTGCGAACCAATAGCGGTTATTTGCCGCCATATCAGCAGCTTGTAAAATATCACTTTCCGTAATATCGGTTTTATTGCTGATGCCCTTAATCCCCAAGCCCTTAAGCGCCGTTTTTTGTGCGTTCCAGTCAATAAACCAGCCATCCCCTAGCTCTTGTTGCAGTTTATTTACGGCATTTAATACCTCTGTATTCTGCGCTTGCACAGAATCCGTTAAAGAAAAACTGAGGATTGTGCCTATATAAGCGATTGCCATGAGCCGTATTAGCATTTTTAGTCCCGTTCAAATAGTAAGTGTCAAGTCCCGCCTGGTCATAATCCTTTTTAACAAACAATTCAGGCTTATCTTCTTGCCATTTTTGGACGGCTTGCATGGGTGTTTGATGGTTGATGGCGCGTTGTGGAATATGATGGTTGTAGATAACCAGGTAGCTGAGTAAGGTCTTCTCCAATTCCTCGGCGGAGCTAAACCGGGTTTGCTTGAGCAGTTCGCTGAACCGTCCATTAAAACGCTCCACCACTTGTGCCCCAGAGGGTATGCCGTTGGTTTGCGGATGGCGAGGCGGACTCAAACGGTGTTCAATGCCAAGTCCGGCACAGGCCTGGTCGAAGTTATGCCGCCCCGTAGGCTGCTTGCCTTTGCTGGTGAAACGGTCGGTGAACTGGATGCCATTGTCAGTGAGTAGCTTGACGATTTTCATGGGCGCGGCTTCTGCAACGCGCTTTAGTGCGTGTTTTAAAAGTCTCGATTTAGTAAAAATTGGCCACAATCAACTGGCTTGCTCGAACGTAACATTGGAAAGTTGGATGAGACCACCTTGTTTCAAGATGAATTTGATCTAAAAAACCTCAGTTTTCACCACCGTCGTACTTTTAAAACACGCACTTAAGCACCCTATGCTACGCCCATTTTGAAGACTCAAAACATTCTCTTGTTTTTGCAACTATAACCCTATGTTCATAGGGCTACAGTGTATTTATGGGGTAAATTGTGATCAAGAGACAGGTTACAAACTCCGTCCCGCGCTAAGTTCACTCAACCTTTCAATCCATCCGCAATAATCCTTTCCATTGCAGTGCAATCGGCAAACTGTACGCATTGAATAGCTGCCTGAATATAAGTTTCTGGCGGAATTCCCGAATAATCAATAGAGTGATAGCCGTTATAACGCACCAACATATCGCAAAATAGCCGGGTGATCCGACCATTCAATTCATAAAAAGGATGCAAGGCGATCAACTCACATTTGAAATAAGCCAATTTATGGACAAACTCCGATTTAGAAATAGTCGTCGCCAAATAGTTTTCTTTTGCCAATTCGGTGAACAGTTTATGCGAGCTACTTTCCACATAAGCACCCAGACAAAAGTGCGAACCACCTTTTACCATATTGAAACTACGGTATTTTCCCGCCCAATCGTATAAGCTTTCAAAAGTCCGTTGGTGCAAGGACTTAAAATAAGCTTCATCAAACACCGTGTTTTCATCAAGTTCGGCGTTAAAAACCTGATATGCCTCTTCCAATAATTCGCGCTCGATTTCGTGTAATTCTTCGCTGTCGGTGATACCCGGCTTATTATGAGGAATATCCGTGCCAGCGATATAAACCAGACTATTTTCGAGGTGATACTTGGATGCCATATTGTTGCCGCAATTGCTGAATTTTTTTAACAACTTCCATTGCGGCGGGCTTGTAACCTTCTATCGCCTGCGTTGTTTGGATAATTTTTTTTAATTCAGAAGGGTTAAAGCGGATTTTATCCATAGGTAAATACCTTTTGCCAATATATGAATTGCCTTTAATTTTAAACTGTTCGCCATTACCAACAACAGCCACCTTATCCTATTGATGTGTTTGCTGGGCTATCATTCACCCACAATCACCCCATCCTCCATGTGCAACACCTTGCCCATTTTCGCCGCCAGTTCATGGTCGTGCGTGACCACCAAAAAGCTCACTTGCAGCTCTTGGTTCAGCTCCAGCATCAGTTGATAGACTTGTTCGGCGGTTTTGCTGTCGAGGTTGCCGGTAGGCTCGTCCGCCAGGATGACGGCGGGCTTGTTGATTAAGGCGCGGGCGACGGCGGCGCGTTGGCGTTCGCCGCCGGAGAGTTCGCCGGGTTTGTGGGCGATGCGGTGGCCCAGGCCGACACGCTGCAACAAGGCGGTGGCGCGGCGTTTGGCCTCAGTCACGGATTCACCCGCAATCAACAAGGGCATGGCGACGTTTTCCAAGACGGTGAACTCGCCCAGCAAATGGTGGGATTGGTAAATGAAGCCTAGCGATTTGTTGCGCAGTTTGGCTTGTTGGCGGCTGCCGATTTTGTTCAAATCCAGGCCGTCCAAAACCACATTGCCACCGGTGGGTTTGTCCAATCCGCCTAGCAAATGCAGCAAGGTGCTTTTGCCGGAACCGGATGCGCCCATGATGGCGACCTGTTCGCCGATGCCGATGTGCAGGTTCACGCCTTTTAAGACTTCAACGTCCAACTCGCCTTGGCTATAGCGTTTGGTGAGGTTTTGGCAGGATAAAATGGGTTTATTCATAACGCAGCACCTCCGCCGGATTGACTTTGGACGCTTGCCACGCGGGGTAGATGGTGGCGAGCAAGGACAACAAAAACGCCATGCTGGCGATGACGTACACATCCGTCCAGATCAGTTTCGAGGGCAGATCGCTGATGTAATAGACTTGGGCGGACAGGAATTTGATGCCAAAGGTGTTTTCAACGGTTTTGATGATGTCGGCGATATTCCACGCCAGCAACACACCGCCGATTACGCCCAATGCCGTCCCCACCAGGCCAATCACTGTACCTAGCACCATAAAAATCCCCATAACCGAACCGGCAGTCAAACCCTGGGTTTTTAAGATGGCGATGTCGCCGCGTTTGTCGGTGACGACCATAATCAACGTGGAGACGATGTTGAACGCCGCCACGGCAACCATCATCAGCAAAATGATTGACATGACGCGCTTTTCCATTTTGATGGCTTGGAAGAAATTATCGTGGGCTTGGGTCCAATCGCTGACTTGGTATTCATCGTAAAATTTTTCCGCCAATTCCCGGGTGATTTGCGGGGCGTTGAGCAAGTCGTCCAACCTGATGCGTAAAGCCGATACCGCTGTATCCATGCGGAACAGTTTCGCGGCATCGTCGATATGGATAAACGCCATATTGCGGTCATACTCGAACATGCCGACTTTGAACGTGCCTACGATGGTGAAGCGGCGCATCCGTGGCACGACCCCGGCGGGCGTGGAATTGACTTGTGGGCTGATGACGGTGATTTTGTCGCCGGTCATCACGCCCAAGTAATTGGCAAGCTCTTCACCCAAAACAATGCCGTATTGTCCGGCGATTAAATCGCTTAATTTGCCGGATGTCATTTTTTCGGCGACTTCAGAAACTTTGGCTTCCATTTCCGGCAACACACCCGTCAACACTGTGCCGCTGACACGGCGGTCGGCATTAATCATCACCTGCCCGTTGATGAACGGGGCCGCGCCTTGCACATGGGGTGTGCCGGACAGTTTTTGCTCCAGCTCTTGCCAGTTGTTCAATTGCCCGACTTTGCCGGTCATCGTGGCATGGGCGGTCATGCTGAGCATACGCGCACTGATTTGTTCGACAAAGCCGTTCATGACCGACAACACGGTGATCAGGGCCACGACGCTTAAGGCGATGCCCAGCACCGAGGCCAAGGTGACGAAAGAAATGAATTGGGTGCGCCGTTCCGCCCGCGTGTAACGTAGGCCAATATAAAAGATCAGGGGTTTAAACATGAATGATTTTGGTAGGGGAAAATGGGGATTTAGACCTTTCAGGTTTATTAAACCTGAAAGGTATGACCGTTAAGGTTTTCTGCACTGCGGGCAGAAACCATACAGATACAAACCGTGGTCGGTAAGTTCATAACCTAGCCTGTCGGCGATTTCTTTTTGCCTGGCTTCGATGATATCGTCGCTAAATTCATCGACTTTGCCGCATTTCATGCACATGATGTGGTCGTGATGGTCGGCAGTCGCCAATTCAAACACCGAATTGCCGCCTTCAAAATGATGGCGCGTGACAAGCCCTGCCGCTTCAAACTGGGTCAGCACACGATAAACGGTAGCCAAGCCAATTTCTTCATCTTCGCTTAACAAAATTTTATACACTTTTTCCGCAGTCAAATGGCGTTCATCAACTTGTTTTTCCAAAATTTGCAGAATCTTGACGCGCGGCAAAGTGACCTTTAAGCCAGCATTTTTTAAATCAAGGGATTCCATTGTTAAGCTCCGATAAGCCGCAATGTCGGCAGTAGTTGAAAATTCAGGCCATTGTAGCCTTTTTCAGGGAGGGCGGGGCAGACAGTTTTATAGGATAATCAATTAACATCCTGTATGATTTTGCGTTTTCAATCTTTATTGCTGTTCCAATGAGTAAACCACTGAGTAAACCACTTTTTTCCGTTTGTCTGCTGGTGCTAAACCTTACTGCTTGTTCCACGATTTTGAATCATGTGCCAGGCGTGTATAGCCTGGAAATCCAACAAGGGAACATCATCGACCAGGACATGATAGACCAGCTCAAACCCCGGATGAACAAACGCCAAGTGCTGTACATCATGGGTTCGCCGATGCTGAAAGATGTGTTCCACAAATCCCGCTGGGATTATTTTTATTCCGATAAAGTAAGTGGACAGGACGCAGTGCAAAAAAAGATCACACTGGTTTTTAACGGCGATGAACTGGCTGGAATACAAGGTGATTTGAGACCTAGTGCCGTGCCCATCGTCAAACCGCCACGCGAAACCACCGTCTTCGTACCTAAGCGCGATCTGGACAAGACCTTGTGGGAAAAAATCACCGGATGGTTTGGCTTTGGCGAAAGCAACGCGAATACAGACCCGGACAACCTGAAGCCCAAGCAAGGCGATTCAACTTATTGAGCCTCTTGAGCCTCATGGCTTAAATCTGTTTTTTGGGAGTACAAACCCTCAGTTTGTACTCCGCCTATCAACGGATGCCAGCTATTTAACCGGCCACCTGTTGCTTGGATCCACTTCAGGTGTTAGCCCTTTACATCAAGGTCAAAATCTCAGCCAATACCTTGCCGTTGGTCGCCAAAATCTGCTTGGGGAAAACGCCGGGATTGCCTTGAAAATCCGTCACCGTACCACCCGCTTCCTGCACAATCAACGCGCCAGCGGCGACATCGTACAAATTCAATTCCTGCTCCCAAAACGCATCAACCTGACCATCGGCAACCAGGCATAAATCCATCGCCGCCGAGCCAAACCGCCGCTGTCCGGTGGTGCGTTGGGCAATCCGTCCGAACCGCTCCAAATTGTTATCGGTCAAGTACGAGCGTAAACACGCAAAACCCGTCGCCACCATCGCATCGGCGAGGCTGCTTTCGTTAGACACGGTGATCGCCACGCCATTCTTAAACGCACCCCGGCCTGTTGCCGCCGTGTAATAATCGTCCAAAGCGGGTGCGTACACGGCCCCCGCCATCAATTCGCCATCAATTTCCAAGGCCACGCTGATTGACCAAAAATACTGGCCTCTGGAAAACGAATGGGTGCCGTCTATCGGATCAACCACCCAACGCGCCGACTGATCCGCCGATTGCCCGCTCTCTTCGCCCCAAAAACCATATTGGGGATATGTTTCCGTCAGCGTCGCTTGCAAATAGGCTTCCACGGCAAGATCGGCGGCGGTGACAAAATCACGGGGATTTTTTTTGTGGATCGCCGTGTTTTTTAAATCTTTAAAATACGTCAGGGCGATTTGTCCGGCGGCACGGACAATGGTTTCAAGTTCAACTAGGGAAATGGTCATGGCTTAGGATTATCAAGTGAAAAAATGAATTATACGCGATGGTTTGTTACATGATGGTTGTTACATTTTCGGGGATTAAGACCTCATCATAATGGCAAGCCACCCGGCGTTAAGCATGATGTGTCCGCAAGGTAAATGTCACCGGCCCGTTATTGACCAGCGACACCTGCATATCCGCGCCGAATTGCCCAAATGCGACAGGGGCATGAGTCGCCTGCGCCAACTCTTGCAAATACGCGAACAACTCGCGGCCTTGTTCCGGCGGTGCGGCGGAGGCGAAACCGGGGCGGTTGCCTTTTTGGGTATCGGCAACCAAGGTGAACTGCGGGACCAGCAACAAACCGCCGTTTATGTCACGCAAGCTTAAGTTCATGCGGTCGTTTTCGTCGGCAAAAATCCGGTAATTCAAGATACGCTCCAGCAATTTTTGCACATCTTGGCGGGTGTCCGGTTTTTCCACGCCGACCAAGGCCATAATGCCAATGCCGATGACACCGATGTCTTGCTGGCTGACGGTCACTTTGGCAGAGGTGACGCGTTGGATGATGGTGATCATGTGGGTGAGTTTTTTGCGATGAAATCGGTTATCGTTTGGGCAATTGTTGGAAAGGCATTAAGGACTTTTTTGTCCGCCGTGATAAGTGGGATATTTACCAGTTTTGCCAAAGCGACAAACTCGCAATCATAGGCGGAGCAATTGCTGGCATTGACCAGTTGTAAAATATGCGCAGAAGACACTTCATAATCACTATCAAGCATCAAGCTTTCGGCTTGCTGGACAATTAGCAAAACCTCATCAAACGTTAATAGATTTTTATGTAAATAGTGGCTTAAAACGCTACGAAACTCACTTTTCCATAAACCTGGCGCAATCCATTTCGGTTCCAGCATCAGCAATTGTTCGGCTTGGGCGGATTTGTCGCTGTTTAAGTACAGATACGCGATGGTGTTGGTATCGGCAACAATCATAACCTGCCGTCGAATTTCGCTAGGTCAATCTCATCATCGGTCAGGACATGGTTTGCCGTTTTAGCCCGTAATTGCCTCGCCACTGCCAAATGCTCGGCGACATTGAGCTGATGTGGATTTAACGCCCTTTCCAGACAATAAATGACTTCCCCGTTAATGCTTCTATGATGTAAACGGGCGGATTCCTTTACTTGATTATAAAGCGGGTCTGGAATGTTTTTGAGGGTCAGGGTAGCCATTGTTGCAACACCATAATGAAACCAAAGTGGTTTTATTATGGTTTTTCTTGATAGAAAATCAAGCTAAAAATACGCTTTAGAGGGACATAGCCTTACTCCATCCCCGCAAATTCAAACAACAACTGCTGTTCCTTCTCGTTGATCTCATAAAACGCACCGGTACGTTGCCATTCGGGCAGCACCACCGGCCCGTAGCGGACGCGCATCAGGCGGCTGACGACGACGTTTTGCGATTCCCACAAGCGCCTGACCAAGCGGTTACGGCCTTCGGTGACGATGACGTTATACCATTTGTTCGCACCTTCGCCGCCTGTGGAAAAGATTTGGTCGAATTTTGCCAAGCCGTCTTCCAGTTGCACACCTTCTTTTAAGGTTTCCAAAGTTGCGTCCGAAACATGGCCTAAGATACGCACGGCATATTCGCGCTCGACTTCGGTGGAAGGGTGCATCAAACGGTTTGCCAGTTCGCCGTTGTTGGTCAACAGCAGCAAGCCTGATGTGTTGATGTCCAAGCGTCCGACCGCTATCCAACGGCCTGCTATCAATGGCGGCAAACGGCGGAAGACGATGGGGCGGCCTTCGGGGTCACGGCGGGTGACGACTTCGCCGGTGGGTTTGTGGTACAGCAACACGCGCGTCGGTTGCTCGGTGAATTTTTCCCAGTTGACGATACGGTCGTTAATTTGCAAACGGTCACCGGTGTTTAGGCGTGTGCCCAAGGTGGCCGTGATACCGTTGATTTTCAGACGGCCTTCGGTGATCCAGCGTTCAATTTCGCGGCGTGAACCTACCCCGCCACGGGCGAGGGTTTTTTGGATACGCTCGCCCGATTCGGGATGCGGCGGCGCGGTTTTGGCACTGGCATTCGTACTGATTTTTGCGCTGGGCTTGGCAGCAGCAGCTTGGGTAACGGCAGTGTCCGGGCGCGAACGGCGCGGGACACGGCTTGAGGGTTTGTTATTCACGGTTTACCTGCGGGTTGTATTAGGATTGGGGTCAATCAGACGGAGCAATCAATCCTGGCCCTTCGGCCACGGTCGTTTCCGGTGTTGACAGCTCAAAACCTTGCAATTCTTGCAAGGTCGGTAATTCATTTAAGGTGGAAAGATTAAAATAATCCAGAAATTGTTTGGTCGTGCCGTATAAGGCGGGCCGTCCGGGCACTTCTTTATGGCCCAAAACCCTGACCCATTCACGTTCCAATAAGGTTTGGACCATCCCGGTGCTGACGCTGACCCCTCGAATATCTTCAATATCACCACGGGTGACGGGTTGGCGGTAGGCGATGATCGCCAGTGTCTCCATCAAGGCTTTGGAATATTTCGGCGGTTTTTCTTCAAACAACCTCGAAACCCAGCGCGACAAATCCGAACGCACCTGAAAACGGTAGCCGCTGGCGATTTTTGCCAACTCAATCCCGCGCGGCTGGTAATCAACGGTGATCGCGTCGATGGCGGCTTGAATCTCCGCCAAATCCGGCTGCTCCAATTCGGGAAACACCTGTTGCACTTGTTTGCAAGTCATTGGCCGTTTGGCGGCAAACAAGATGGCTTCGACGATGCGCTGGATTTCCACGTTGACCGGCGGTGAGTCAATGATTGGCGAGGGCGGTTTGGCTGGCTCTAACGCGCAGCTCGGCGAAGGGTTCTGACTGGATAATTTCGATGAGCCCTTCTTTGCCGAGTTCCAGTATAGCAAGAAAGGAGACCACCACGCCGTGCCGGCCTTCGCGGCGGGCGAATAATTCTGTAAATAATCGGCTATCTGGGCCTTTAAGGCTTTCCAATATCGTAGACATGCGTTCACGGACTGATAATGCTTCTTTGGTTATGGCGTGGTGGCTAAGTTGTTCGGCGCGTTTTAACACGGCTTTGAAGGCGAGCAGCAATTCGCCCATTTCAATTTCGGGAAAGCTTTGCTCAACGTCTATTGTGGCGGTGTCCACGTCAACGCAAAAAAAATCGCGTTCCATGCGTGGCAATGCTTCCAACGCCTCGGCGGCGTATTTTATCGTTTCATACTCTTGCAAGCGACGGATTAAGGCCGCCCGTGGGTCGTCTTCCTCGTCTTCGGCTTCTGGCGGGCGCGGCAACAGCATCCTGGATTTGATTTCCGCCAACCACGCCGCCATCACCAGATAATCCGCCGCCAGCTCGATTTTCATATCGCCCATGAGCTGGATGTAGGCCATGTATTGCTGGGTGATCTGCGCTATCGGGATGTTGATGATGTCCAGGTTTTGTTTTCTGATCAGGTACAGCAACAAATCCAAAGGCCCTGCAAACAATTCCAGAAACACTTCCAGCGCGTCGGGCGGAATGTACAAATCATCGGGGAGCAGGTTGAATGGCGTACCGTTGACGATGGCGAATGCAGGGGATTCTGGGGCTATTTCGGTGTCTGCTGGAGTCATGTTTATGTGTTGTGCGTTAGCCTGATAAACCCGATGCCAGAGCGGGATGGGTTACAAACCCATTCCAGCTTGCAGGTTTTTCTGGTTTTTCAAGCCAGAAAGGCGGTTACAACCCAGCCAACGAAAAGAACAAATTATGGGCAAGATACAAAGGATATTGCAGCACGGCACCCAGCACTTCCGTATACAGCATCACCAGTAAAATAATAAAGCCGTAAGGTTCAAGCCGGTTGTATTGCACGCCTAAGCGGTACGGTAGCAGCCCGGTTAAAATGCGGCTGCCGTCAAGGGGCGGGATGGGCAGCAAATTAATCAAAGCCAGCGAGATGTTGATTGAAATACCAGCGACACCGGTATAAATCAAAGGCAGGGAAATCGCTTCCATGCCGATGGTCACCCCCAGCCGCGCCAGCAACGCCCAAGCGATTGCCATCAGCAAATTCGCGCAAGGCCCGGCGGCGGCGACAAAAGCCATATCACGCAAGGGCTTTTTAAAATACCGTCCGTTCACCGGCACGGGTTTTGCCCAACCAAATATAAAGCCCGTGCCGGTCATCAGCAAAAGCCCCGGCAAAATCAAGGTGCCCAGCGGGTCGATGTGTTTCAGGGGGTTCAAGGTCAAACGCCCCAGCATGTAAGCGGTGTTGTCGCCGCATTTTTTCGCCATCCAGCCGTGGGCGGCTTCATGTCCGGTGATTGCAAAAATAACCGGTAAAGCCCAAACGATGATACGTTGGACTAGGGTTAATTCATCCATCATGGTGGTGGTTCCTCTATTGGGTCAGCATAGTGGCAATGCCTTTGCCTTGCCTGACGATGACGGGGCCATTGCTGGTAAATTCGATCATGGTGGTTTGTTCAAAATGTATGATGCCCGCATCGATCACTAAATCCAGTTCATGATCCAGCCTTTCCTTGATGTCATAAGGATCGGTCAGTGCTTCATCTTCGCCAGGCAAACTCAAGGTTGTGCTGAACAGGGCTTCATCCAGTTCCTTGACCAGCATTTGTGCGACCGGATGGTCAGGAATGCGGATGCCAATCGTTTTTTTCTTGGGATGTTGCAAGCGGCGCGGGACTTCTTTGGTGGCATCAAGGATAAACGTGAACGGGCCAGGGGTCAGGGCCTTGATCAAGCGGAACGCATCATTGCCGATTTTGGTGAACATCGAGACTTGCGTCAAATCTTTGCAAACCAGCGTGAAATCATGTTTGTCATCCAATTGCCGGATACGGCGGATGGTGTCCATCGCCTGTTTATCACCAATATGGCAAGCCAGCGCGTAGGATGAATCGGTGGGATACGCGATGACCCCGCCTTGTTGGATTATCGCAACGGCACGTTGGATTAGCCGCAACTGGGGGTTTTCGTGATGAACTTCAATTAACTGGGCCATTGCTTACCGTTGCCTGAATGAATTCGTCACATTATAACGTAGATCAGAAAAAGCTTGCAGGGCGAATAGCACGGCTTGTCGTGCCGATGAAAGGCATCAATTTTGACGGGGTTCTATGCGACGGGCAAAAAGTGCGCTACAGATTTTCCCAAAACCATGACGGTCCTGTTTGATGATTATCTTCCTCGTTGGAACGACCAAGCCTTCCCTAAACATCGCTGATTTAGGGAAGTTATTTTTAGCCAAACCCTGATAAGCAATTTATCCATTTGGCAGGCTAGCTTTGTCCTCCAATCAGACTGTCTGCGCCTTTTGTAAATTTGTGCAACAAAATCTTAATAAAATCAATTGTTGTAGCCGTCTTCACTAGGATCGTAAATGATTTGGTGAACCTTAAAATTGACCCCTCCCATACCTGCGCCAGAATAAACAATGCGCCCCAAACCCTTATACAGGTCTTCCATGCGCATGACATCACTGCCAAAATAAAAGGGGACAAAGGCTTTTCCGGTCGCATGGCTTCCTGTGTCCGTAGGCTCGCCTATCAAATCATGCACTTGTTTGAATGGCATGCCGATTTTAATTTTAGCAAACGGGCTGTTTGACGGAATATTGCCAATGATCTGCTGGGCTTCGTTGTTATTGTTGTTGGAGGATTGCTTGCTGGCTTTGTTCGATGAAGAAGCGCAAGCCGTTATTATTCCGATAAATAAAAACAAGCTGACCCGAAGTAGTTTGGTGCGCATTAGGTTTTCCTTTTTATTTGGTAAGGTTTGGAGTTGTTGATGGTTTAGTTGCTGATGGTTTGGAGTTGTTGAACGCAATGTTAACGGTTAATGTAACTTTGTCAATAAAGCAGGATCGACGCGGCAGCCGCCAATCTCCGGGTGGTCGATGGCATCTTGTTCAAAATCGCGGTAGCTGGGTGATTGGAAGGCAATGCGGTTAATTTTTCCACCCGAAAATTCAAACTCCATCGCCCCTCCTTTGGCACGCGGACTGCCTTCTTTGGTGGCGAACAGCAGTATGCCGGCAGTTGCCGTTGACTTGCCCATCTGCTCAGGGACAACCCGCGCACAACTCAGTTCGTTGAATGCCAAGCCCAAAAACACTTGCACCAACTGGCGGGCAGTGATAATTAAGCCTTCGCCCGGAATAGGGGCGGGTGTGGCAATGGTTGTTGGGGCAATAGCCGGGGCTTTTGGGCTTGCCGTTTGCTCTGCTGCTGGCACGGGTGCAATCGGTGTTGCCGGCTGCAATAATTTTTCCAAACCAAAATCACCTAGGTGGTTTTGCAACAACACCGTGCCATCGCCTTTGGCAAACGTGTTTATCAACGGATAGATTTGGCTTTCCATTTCTGCCTGGTTGGTGTTTTTAAGTACGGTAAGCAGTTGGCGTTCTATGGATTTAAGCGGCATAAAGAACTGTTCTTTTTTCTGGCTGGAATCGCCCATCTGCGCCCAATCGGATTCTGTGTTGACGCTGAGCCCCATAGCTTTCATGGCGGCAAAATCATCGCTGATGAGGCAGTTGCCAAAGTTTTTGCTACGGTAGCTTTGTAGGGTTTTGGCGTTGATGTCATCGGCCCCCACTTTTTGCGCCGGGACATTGTAGTTTTTCCAGTCGGCACTGTTTAAGAGAAAGTAGTAAATATAAGCGTTACGGTCAAATTTGTTGAAGCCCAAGTCTTTCATGACTACTTTTATCTTGCGGCAATTGCTGTGCACGTCTTCGTAATTGTTCCAATCCGGTTGCAAATTGGGTTTTTCTGGATGCTTGGACTGTCCGATCAATTGTTGCAAATTGATGTCGCCCGTTGCCGATTTCATGGCTGACTGGCTGAGTTCCGCCAAGGAAAGGTCACGCGCATCGGGCAGGCCGCCCGCCTTAGTTTTAAGCAACATGGATGCGGTAATTTCTGGATAAACCCTCAGTTCACCTAGCGGCTTGATGTCCGCCCCCAGAATGTTGGCACCGCCTTCGGTGACGGCGTGGACTTTGAACACGGTTTCATAGAGCGCGCCGCTTTTATCTGTGTAGCTAACGAATGCGGGCAAGGAGTGGATTTCCGCGCTGTGGTTAGCGGCGGGCGTTGGTGCTTGGACCGTTTGGTTTTGTTGATTATTGGTGAACCATTGTCCGGCAAACTGCCCCAACACGGCAACGCCCATGCCCACACCGGTAAATGCCAGCAAGCTGCTGGCCGCCGTGGCCTTGTTGACCAGCCCCATCACATCCACATCGCTATTGGCACTGGAATAAACGCTGTAGTCCACTTGGGTTTCCTTGCCGGCATCCAAGCGCATCCAAGGGGTCAAGTTTTGCTTTTTGGCATCAAATTTAAAATTGCACTTCCCGCTTATGGTTTGGTAAGAATAGCCAACGGCTTCGGTGTTAAATTTGAGGATGCTGTTACGGACATTGAAAATCAGCGCGGACGACAAATCATTTTTGCTAAACGACGGCGCCATGCTATCGCAACCGTCTCTTAAGGCGTTGTCGCCTTTAAAATCAAACTCGGCAATCAGCCGCACATAATAATCGTCGCCATCTATGGACTGAAAATCTGGCAAGGCCTGAAACGGGCGCGTTTTAACCGATTGCGCGGACTTGGGGTCGTCCGTCCCGGCGCCGGGATAATCAACGGCAAGTTGCCTTGTGGACGTGCATCCTGCCAATACGGCACCGACGCATAAACTAAGTTTTAAAAAGTGGCTGTACCGGATCGACATGCTTATTAACCTTAAAAGTTACTTTAGTGGAACATTATAATGCATCTACGAATCCGTGTTTTCCGCTTAGGATTTAGTTAAAAATAACGTCCTTGAATTTTGACGGGTATCTTTTTGTAGGGGCGATTTTAATCGCCTAGGGCGGATGAATCCGCCCCTACTGGCTTCCTGTATTCTATTCAAATCGGAACGTTATTTTTTACCGAATCCTTAGAATCAAGCAAATGCCCCATTTTTTATTTGTACCCTGAATAGATTAGCTATGTAGGCCGGAATAAGCCTAGACGAGCGGGAGCGAGGCTAGGTGTTTCCGGCGCAAGCGGCCGGGCTTGCCGGAAACGCCCGCACTCGCTTACGACTTGTGTAGACACTAATGCTACAACGGGCACCGCTTAAAAATAAGCGAGGTGTTAATGCCGCCAAAGGCAAAATTGTTGCTCATCAGATAGTCGCATTCCAGCAAGCGGATAGCACCCATTATGTAATCGAGTCCGGCGCACTGGGGGTCTACATTGTCCAAATTGGCGGTGGGGTGGAACCAGCCTTCGTTCATCATTTGTATCGCCGCCCAGGCTTCAATGGCCCCGCAGGCCCCCAAGGTATGCCCGGTATAGCTTTTCATGGCGCTAATGGGGATGTTTTGCCCCAAAACTGCCGCCGTTGCATGGCTTTCGGCAATGTCGCCCAATTCAGTGGCGGTGCCGTGGGCACTGACATAACCTATGGACGTGGCTTCCAGTCCGGCATCCTGGAGCGCCAGTTTCATGGCGATTTGCATACTGTTGCAATCGGGTTTGGTGATATGCAGGCCGTCGGAGTTGGTGCCAAAGCCGACGATTTCGGCATATATGGTCGCTCCACGGCTAAGCGCGTGGCCCCTTTCTTCTAGGATGATACTTGCGCCGCCTTCGCCAATGACCAGTCCGTCACGGTCTTTATCAAAAGGCCGTGGTGTAAGATGCGGTTCGTCATTGCGCTGTGAGGTGGCGAACAAGGTATCAAAAATAGCCGGTTGGGATGGCGACAATTCATCGCTGCCACCCGCTATCATAATGGTTTGGATGCCGTGCTTAATGGTTTCATACGCATAACCTAGGGCTTGGCTGCTGGAAGTACAGGCGCTGGAGGTGGGTATGATGCGTCCGGTAATGCCAAAATGCAGCCCGATATTGACGGGGCAGGTGTGGCCCATCATGCGGATATAGGAGGTGGCATCCAAACTGCCTTTATCGCAGTTCAGCAACATTTTGGTGAAATCGATCAGGCCGTCAAAGCTACCTGATGAACTGCCGTAAGCTATGCCGGTCCTCCCGCTTTTCAATAGTGGGTCTGTTAATAATCCGGCATCTTGAAGTGCCAGTTCCGTGGCGTAAGTCGCCAGCATGGCGACCCGCCCCATGCCGCGTATTTGTTTGCGTGAATAATGTTCCGGCCTTACAAAGTCTGTCGGGGCGGCCAGTTGGGTGTTAAGACCTTTATATTTGCTCCACCCGTCCATTCTTTGGATGCCGGTGGTCTGGGCTTTGAGTTTTTCAGCAACGCTAGCCCAGTTATTGCCCAATGGCGTAATCGCCCCCATGCCGGTAATGACTACCCGTTTCATTAGCACAATCCTCCATTCACGGAAATGACCTGGCGGGTAATGTAAGCCGCATCTTCCGTCATTAAAAAAGCGACGGCGGCGGCAACTTCTTTGCTTGTGCCTGCCCGCTTTAGGGGAATCAAGCGTTTAATATCGTCAATCGGTAAGTTTTCCACCATGTCGGTATCAATCAAGCCAGGGGCGACACAATTGACGGTGATATTACGTTTTGCCAGTTCTAGGGCCAGTGCCTTGGTGGCACCGATTATACCTGCTTTGGCGGCACTGTAATTGACTTGCCCGCGATTGCCCATCAGCCCGGAAACGGAAGCTAAGGTGACGATGCGCCCTGGTTTCCGGCGTTGGATCATGGGCATCACCAAGGGTTTTAAGACATTATAAAAGCCGTCTAAATTGGTATGGATCACCGAATCCCATTCGGCATCGGTTAGGGCCGGGAAAGCATTGTCGGCGGCGACACCGGCATTGCAGACTACGCCGTAGTAAGCACCGTGCAAGGCAATATCTTGCGTTAGGCAGTCGGCACATTGCTGGCGGTCAGCCAAGTCAAATTGTAAGACGCGGGCAGATTGCCCCAGCGTTTCGATGGTGTTTGCGACCGCGTCTGCCTCAGCCCGGCGGCTACGGCAATGGACCACCACAGAAAAACCTTTGTCGGCCAAGTACAAGGCGATTGCCTTACCAATGCCACGGCTGGAACCTGTCACTAAAATTGTTTCACTCATCTTAAAGTATCCAAGCGTTTATTCGGTAAGCACTCGATTATGTTCCGATTTTGGTTGATAAACATTCAATTTCGCTTCGACCAACACGCCAGGTGCGGTAATTTTGCAATCAAACACGCCTAGCCCTTGCTCTTGCAAAACGATTTTGACATGCACTGTCAATACGGCACCTGTCAAAAAACTGGCTACATTGCTGGTGTACAAGCGCGTCCCCAACAAAAAACCCAAGTAGCTTTGCCGCCCTGCTATTTTATCCATCATGCCGCTATGCGCCGATATGGCCTGGGCCATGTATTCTATACCGACCAAAGCGGGTACGGATTGTTCGTCGCCAAACAGCCCGTTACCATTCACGATCACTTCAGCCACCATCGACTGGTCATCAAAGCGGATAATTTTATCCAATAGCATCATGCCGCCAGCGTGTGGCAATAAGTCAGTCAATGCGTAACCGTTCATACGCGGGCCATGACTATCGAGAGGTTATTGCCACCAAATGCAAAAGAGTTGCTCTGACAAGTCGTGATTTGGCGTCCTAAATATTGCCCTGGCCTGACGAAATTGAGTGCTGGCAGTTTTGTATCCAATTCGTCGTCATTAATATTGGGGGGTAATTCACCTGCGGGGTCATCCGTTGCCAGCAATAGCCAACATAGCCCCAGTTCCAGTGCGGCGGCGGCGCCTAAAGCGTGTCCGGTTAGGCCCTTGGTGGAGCTGACTGCGGGCTGGTTAGTAAAAACTTCAAACACACTTCGGCTTTCCATCGCATCGTTTAAGGGTGTAGCAGTGCCATGTAGGTTGATATAGTCGATGGCGTCCGGTGTTGTTCCGGCTTCTTGCAAAGCCATCTGCATGGCTTTCATGACGGCTGTTCCGGCAGGTGCGGGGGCGGAGAAGTGGTGGGCGTCACTGCTGGCGCCGATACCGGATAATTGCACAGGTCCTGTTTCTTTGCTCATCACAAATAAGGCGGCGGCCTCCGCTATGTTGATGCCATCCCTGTGTAATCCGAAGGGTTTGCATAAGCCCGTCGCAACCGATTCTAAGGCGGCGAAGCCATGCAGGGTATAGCGGCACAAGCTATCGGCGCCGCCGACGATCACCGCGTCACAGATATTGAGTGCGAGTAAGCGGCGGGCGGAGGCAAAAGCCCTGCCGCTGGATGAACAGGCTGTGGAGATGGCGTAAGCAGGGCCTTTAATGCCTAAGGTGGCCGCCAGAAAATCAGCCCCGCCGGCCAATTGCTGTTGCTTATAATGGAAGGATTCGGGTTTATGCCCGGTTTTAGCCACGTCAGCCCATGCCGATTCGGTGTTGCTAAGCCCGGAGGTGCTGGTGCCTATCACCACGCCCACCCGGTCTTCCCCAAAACACCGGATCATGGCATCGACCGTGCCTTTGATTTGGGCCAATGCCGCCAGTAACAGTCGATTGTTCCGGCAGTTATAATAGACGCTGGCGGCATTATCAATCAGCGGCAGGCTGGCTTGGACCTTGCCCACATAAACGGGATTTCCGGCAAGCGGGTCTTCCGCCAACACTAAGCCCGTCCGGTCGCCTGATAAAATACGCTTGAGGCTTGCTGTTTTGGAATCGCCCACAGGCGACACTAGGCCAAGATCATTCAGGTAAAACTTCATCCATCACGCCGGCATGCGGCATAGCTCCACCAAGGTGTTCAAACGGTTGCGCGAGTTTTTGACATAAGGATTGTTCTCGTCCCAGGCATAACCCGCCAAAATGGAGCAGATCATGGCTTTGATATTGGGTTGTTGCTGGTTATAAAAAATCGCGTCCTGCAATCCACCTTCATACCATGACGTGACAAAAGTCCGAAAAGTGTCCACGCCTTTTTGCAAAGGTTCGGCATAATCTTTCTGCCAATTGACCGCTTGCCCGGTAAGCTGGCGATCTAGCACGGCAGTCGCCAAGCTCGCCGATTTCATCGCGATGGTCACGCCTGAAGAAAACACCGGATCCAAAAATTCACCCGCATTGCCCAGTAAAGCATAGCCATTGCCGTACAAGGAACTGACATTGGCACTGTAGCCTTTAATGCTGTTGATGGGCGTGTCGTAGATGGCATTCGGCAACAAAGCCGACAAGGAAGGTTCTTCTGCGATCAAGGCATGGAAAGCGTGTTGATTATCCGCAAAAGCATCAAATACTTTAGGTTCGCCGACGACCCCTAAGCTACAACGGCCATTGCTAAAGGGGATCAGCCAGTACCAGACATCGGCCATGTCGGGATGGATGACGATACGGATTTGCTGGCGGTCATAGTGTCCACAGCTAATCCGGTCTTCAATATGGGTGAACAGGGCTTGCCTGACGGGGAAGTTTGTCGGGCTTTCCAGCTTTAACAAACGCGGCAAAACCCGGCCAAAACCGCTGGCGTCCAGGACAAAATCGGCTTCTATTTGATAGTTTGCGGCGTGTTCGTCAGATGCGGTCAAAACCGGCTTTTCACCCGAAAAATCCGCGTCTAAGACGGTGTGCCGCCAATGGATAATCGCGCCTTGGCGTTGCGCCTCGGAAGCCAGCAAGGCATCAAAACGGTCGCGTTGCACTTGAAAGGTCGTACCAAAGCCTGGGCTAAATTTGTCAGAAAAATAGAATTTGGAATATTTATCGCGGCAGATAAAATCGGCCCCGGTTTTAAACTGGAAACCTGCATCAATGACGGCCGGCAACATGCCGGCCTCGTCAATGAATTCCATGCACTGCGGCAACAGGCTTTCACCAATGCTAAAACGCGGGAACAATTCCCGTTCTAAAATAATGGCCTGATGGCCTTTTTTTTGCAATAAGGCCGCCGCGATGCTGCCCGATGGCCCCGCCCCGATAATTACTATTTTTTTTTGCCCAATCATTGTCTGCGCCGCTTATTTGATTTCCGTTAATATAAAAATATTGCCATTGGCCTGTGTGAAAAGTAAACGGGTATTTTGAACAGCCGAAGATTATAACGTACTTAGGCGATTTCCGGCGAAGAATATCCCCAATTCGCTAGTCTTTTTGCCCATTTTCTGCGTTGTAAAAACAGTTACATAGCCCTCTCTGGCACAAGAAAAAAATAGAGTCCACGAAAGACACGAAAAGCACTACAACACGATGCTTTCAATTGTTTTTTTTCGTGCTTTTCGTGTCTTTCGTGGACAATTCTTTTAGTGGATTTAATACATTTAATCTGTCGTGGTTTATTTTTGCGAGTTACCTCGGTAATAATTGAACGCCTACCTTTTAACTTTTCCGCTTGCGGTATGGCTGATTTGCGTAACCCGTTGTAAGCGTTGCGGCACTTTGTAGGTGGACAGCCGTTGCCGGCAAAATTGCAGCAGCGCTTCCACATCCCAAGTGGCCTGATGCGCCATGACCATTTCTGCACAAACGACTTCCCCCAACAAAGGATGTGTTTGCCCGAAGACACGGCAGGCGGCTATGTCAGGATGTGCGTTCAAGACCGCTTCAATTTCTTCAGGAAAAGCCTTATTGCCCGATACATTAATCATGGCCTTTTCGCGCCCGCAAATAATGATACGGCCATCGTCCCGGCATTGGGCAATATCGCCCGCCATAAACCAGCCGTGTTGCAAGACTTGATCAGCCGTTTGCCAAGGTTTCAGGTAGGCATCGAACAGGCCGGGGCCAGAAATAGCCAGCCGTCCGATTTGTCCTTCCGGCACTGGCAGGTAATCATCGTCCAGCACTGCCACGTTAAAACCAGCGGTCGGGAAGCCTACGCTATGCGGGTCTGCTTGCCCAGTTAGGCTATCCAGCAAGGGTAAGCCGGCCTCAATAATGCCGTAAGCCTGGGCCACAGGAACACTAAAGCGGCGCGTAAAGGCTTCGGCGATGGCTGGCGGAATGGCTGATGACGTGGAAATAGCCACTTTAAGGGCTGGCATCTGCACTCCCGATGTATCCGCCGCCAATAAACGGAAGTGCATAGGAGCGGCATACAGCAGGGTCGCCCCCTCTTGGTTGGCATCCTTAATTAAGGTCGCCGCCAATATGTCTTTGCAGACGATGATTTTTGCCCCGACGCGGATATACACCAGAATGCTGACCAAAAAATGGAAGGCCATCGGCAATATCCACAGCACCGCATCATGGCAATCCAGTTGCAGGGCTGTGCTGGCGTTTTCGACCCGCGCCAAAATACGGCGGTGCGTTAAGACCACGCCTTTGCTGTTGCCTGTCGTGCCAGAGGTGTAACGGATAAAAGCCGCATCGGGCAAAGGTGTCAGTGCTTGCCTGGGAGCGGTGCTTATCCAAGTAAAGCGCAAGGTTTGCTCCGAAAACGGGATAAAGCCACTGTCACCTTGAGTCGGGACGATACCCGATTGGTCATCCAACACCGCGTGTACTCCCGTATCCAGCAAGATTTGGCTTATTTCTGCCAATTTCAGTTGATGGGACAGCGGCACGACCACCGCGCCACAGCCCATGCCCGCCAACATGCCAGCAACAAAGGCGCGGCCATTGCTTCCCATAACCGCCAAACCTAAGCCTTTGCTTAAACCTGTTCGCAACAAGCGGGCCTTTAGGGTTTCAGTTTGCTCAAATAATTCATGGTAAGTCATTGTGCCATAGCCATCCACCAAGGCCGGGCGATCAGGCCAAGTTTTGGCGGCAACTTCAAGCAATTGATAGGCAGAATCCATAGAATGACAAAGTTTCAAATGAGCTAAGAGTAAGGGCTAACGGCACTGTGGGCCGCGATTTGCCGCCGACGGATTTTTGCAATGGCGGTTTGCCAAATCCCCGTATCACTGAATTCAGCCGCCAGACATCCCGCCGCATAGCCCGTGCTTAAACATGTGCCGATGACACGGGCCGAGGCTATCGCCGCTTCTGTCGCCGATAAGCCCCGGCCTGCAAAAAACAGGTTGTCGAGATGGCGGGACACCAGCATTTCCGCCGTTATCCAATACGCGTCATCCATAGCGAAATAGCGCAATTCCGGTTTACGCCCCGCGCCCCAATATTCGATAGGCCAAGCTCCCACCGCCACGCCACTGTCAGGTTTGAGGCAGTTTAGCACATGGTTTTCATCTAATACGGCGATGCCTTGCGATCGTTCGCTAGTGCGGATACCGACTTCGGTCGCCATCGCATTGATGCACAAGTTTACCAATGACGGCTCGTGATGGCTCAGATAATCCACAATGCTGACGCTACGTTCACGCGCTTCCAATTCATATTGGCTTAGGCAGGCGATGGAACCGTCGAACGGCACTGGCATCCCCAATTTCAGCAGTGCCTGGCCTTGGGCGATTGAGCCGGGAATGATGGACAGGCGATCACAATGGGATTCTAAGCTGCCCGATGCTATGCCCCGCTTAAGCCCGCGTATCAACGCCAAGGACAGCGCTTCCGGTGCTATCCGGGGTAAGCCGCTGACCTGAAACACAAAGGCCCCGGCTTGGTAGTTTTCCTGCGTTATCTTGTCTATGCCAGCCAGCAGGGAGACTTGGGCCGTGCCGCTGCAATCGACGACGGCTGCCGGATGTAGGCCCAGTATCTGAGATTGGGTTTGGATGCGTAATTCGTGTATCTGTCTTTGACTGGCTTGGAGGCCGCTGACATGGCTGTGCAAAAATAAACGCACCCCGGCTTGTTGCAACCGTTTTGCCGCTATTTGATGAAAGGCGGCGGGACGGTAAGGCAAAAAATGCAAACCTTCGCCAAAGCGGACAGCGTGGGTTTGGCTTGCCGCTTGCACCGCGTCGGCAAATTCACGCGCAAAACCCTGTACGGCATATCGCGCCGTGCTGGGATGGCGGTAAAACAAGCCGCAAATAGTCCCCACTAAGGCGGTCGTAGCCAAGCCGCCCGTAAAACCGTAACGTTCCACGAGGACGACGTTTGCCCCCGCCTCTGCCGCCGCCACAGCGGCGGCGATACCGGCTGCACCCGCGCCTATCACGGCGACATCACAGCGCATACTCAGCCCTGATTGCCCAGCAAAACGCCACTTACCGTAGCTAGCAATTGTTCCGCTTCCAGTTCGCTGATATCCGCCTGCATATAAGCCAAGGTGATTTGCAATGCACCTTGGCAGCGGCTAAAAATAAAGGTCATGCCAGGCGGGTACATATTGGGCGGATAATGGATGGCGCTCTTAACTGATTGCCCGAAAAGGGCGGTAAAATCCTGCAAGGAATCGCCGGTATCGGAATAAAAGAAACTCGCCATCAAGCCTTTGGTAGGCGCTTTCAACAGGCGACGGTAGAGAAAGCCAGGCAGCCGCCGCAAAAAATCCATCATGATGGTGTAATGCCCAGGGCTTTCGGAACGCATCAATGCCTTCATTTGTGTGATCAATTCGGCGGTCATCGTAGGCACATCTTCTAAGATGGCATTGGGAAGGCGATAAAAAAGGAAGCTGACCTGATTGCCCAGTATCGCACCCGGTGCGCCCCGCTTACGGCGGTCCAAGGGTACGGGGGCCAGCACGTCGCCGTCCAGCAAGCCACGTTGTTTCTGGATTTGCGCCACGGCATAGGTCGTTGCCGCAAGATAAAACGCACTGGCTAAAAAACCCGCATCCCGTTGCCTGGCCTGTTCGTTGATGGCCTGCGTTTGTTCGGGCGTGAACGATAGGACGCGATAACACACCTGGGGTTTGCTAAGGTTTTCTTTATACAGCGACAATATGGGCAAACACGAGGTGTCGTAAAGGAATTGCTTCATGTCCGAGGCAATTTTGCCACGGATTTTTAGCGGTAGCTTAGGCCCGTCAAGCGCAAGCCAGCTAGGTGGTTTTAGCGCGGCTGGCATCCCTAAATAGCGGATAAACAGCTCGCCGCCGTGGGCATCCATTAAGACATGATGCCAAGTGAAAACCAGTACGGATTCTGCCTCGCCTAGCTGTAACAAATCAATCTTAAACGGCGCTTGGCTGTTAATATCCAAAGCCGCCGAAAGCAGGCCGTCGGGTAGAGTGTCAGAATCTGCCAGATGATGTTCGCTAATCGTCGGTAATTCCGCCTTGGCAACATAGACCCATTTTGCGAGGCTAAACGGTAGCCCTGCACGCAAGCGTAAGCGGCAAAGCCATTGATACGCCGGACGTTGGCTTAAGTGCTGCTGTAAATCCGCCAGCGTCAAGCGTTCCGCCAACGTCACCGCCAAGGTGCAGACATTGCGTTTGCCGCTGGCTTGCCACATAAGCCTATCCAACTGCAAACAGAAATAATCGGCCCCATTTAGGGTGATGCTATCAGGTAAGGGGCTGGCGGATTCAAACATGGCGGTTTTGCGTCAACAAGGCCAGGCAATACGCGCTTAAGGTCCTGACACTGGCAATATTGTCGGGCGTTAAGGCTTCCGCCGGCAATTCCAAGCCGAAGCGGCGTTCAATAAACAACACCAATTCCATCAGCGAAAAGGAATCCACGCCAATCAGCACCAATTCAGTATCAGCAGACACAGCCACATCGCCTGCCAGGATATTGGCGTGGAGAAAATCGCACAATTGGCTTTCGATTTCATCTTGGGTCAGGTTGGCGGTCATTTTTGTATGCCTCTTTGCCATTAAACACCTCAGCTATTTTATTTTGTAACGATCAGGGCTTAATCCTATCACCGTGTATTTCACCAAAAACCGTAGCAAATTCAGGCAGAATGGGTTGCTTGCCGCCGCCCCGCTAAAAATCCGGCTCACGCGGGCGCTGACCCAAGCCAGCAACCAGCGGGTGAAGCGGTTGACAGGCATGGTTTGCCCGGCCTTGATGCTGCCCATCAAACGGCCGTCGTAGTAATAGCCGACGATTTCAAACCACGCATGTAAATGCCGACGGGTGAGGGCTTCGTAATCCGCCAAGGGTTTATTTTCCAGCAGGGTGTCCGCCAATTTTTTCGCGCTGTCCAGTGCGATCAATAGGCCACTGGAAAATACCGGATCGACAAAGCCACCCGCATCACCCAGCATGATCCAGTTTTCGCCGCATATCCGGTCCGAGATGGACTGGTAATTGTTGAAGCGCAACACTTCCGTCACCCGCTTGGCTTCAGGAGCCAAACGTTGCAACACCGAATCGGTTTTTAACAATTGTTCATATTGCTCTTGAGGCGTTTCCCCATGTTGCTTGGCATAAGCCTCAGGCACGACAAAGCCAAAAGAAACCCGTCCGGGCAAAGGAATACGCCAGCACCAGCCCTGATCCATCCGGTCATTATGCACATAACCCGGATCAACCAATTCGGTCTTGTCCACATGGGCGAATAGTGCGACATCTTGCCGTGGGCCTTTTTGCATGGGGATGTTGAGCAGCCTGCCAATCAAATTGGCGCGGCCTGCGGCATCAACGATCAAATCCGGTTCTGCCGAATCCCAACAACCCGCCGCCGCTTGTAATGATTCTGCATCCAAGGCGATGCGGTCAGTGTCATCGACACGGCTTAACTGCACCATACGCGCAATCAGTTTTGCGCCTGCGTCCTGTGCGGCGGTGAGTAAGGTCGCATTAAAGCGGTCCCTAGGGACGTTATACGAATAAGACGGCAAATCGCTAGGGGTGTCGGCAAAGCGAAATTCAAAAACTTCATCGGCGTTATAAGTGAAACACGCACCGGGTTTGTAAACGCTATAGCTGGCCACTTCGGCTTCCACACCCAATTCTTGCAAGAGCGGCACAATCATAGGCACAAAGGATTCGCCCACTAAAATCGGTGCGCGTTCCGGCAGGGCGAAAATGACGGCTTTATAACCTTGTCGGCACAAATGTATCGCTAAGGCACTAGATGCGGGGCCGCCGCCGATAATGGCAATATTTTTTTTAGAAGGCATTGTGATTCTCTTGGTGATTCTCTTGTATGTGGGCTTTAGGCCGTTTATATATTGGGCGGTGGTTCAGTTTGAATTTTTTGTAGGCCGGAATAAGACTGTTCGGGCGACAGCGAGAACAGGCGTTTCCGGCATAGTGTCCGAATCTGCCGGAAACGCCCACCCCGCGCGATGCGCGAGGTGATCTTATTCCGGCCTACGAAAGCGTTGTTTTAGTTTCAAACTGAAACACTACCCTATATTTGGAGCCGCTTGACACTATGCGGTTTCAGCTGTTTCAACTAGGCTTTCCAGCTTCTGCCAATGCCAAGTTTGTCTAGGCGTTTTAATCTGTAAGCGGGTATCCGCACCGGATAGGAACTGTATCAATAGCGGAAGCTGTACCGGTTGTTCACCGGCATAGCCACACTGCCCATCACGCTGGAACTGTATGGTTTGCCCATCCCCGTCTTTGCTGATTGCCAACATCAGTGCACATCGGCTATCGGTGCTTAATTGAAAGGGTGCCGCCGGGTAAAAATCGGGCAGCGGTTCGTCATAAAAGACGATCAACACGTCTGCCGCGCCTTCTTGCAGCAAGCCTAATGCCTCTAGGAACGCCGGGCCTATGCCATCTTCCCCAGAGGCTAACACCGTCATTTCAGCCGTGTTGCCGTAAACTATCGAGAACAGCCCGGCAATAGCATTGTGGACGGATAGGCTAAATGCCGTGGGCGAAATTTCCTCGCCTGCTTCGATCAATTTAATCATTTCCAAGGATTTGCCCAATTCACCATGTGTTGAGCTAAACACCACGGGCCAATTGTTTTTCAAGGTGTCTTTCAAGTTGTCTTTTAGGCTATCACATTGGCCCGCCGCGCAAAAAACGGTTTTCGCCAAGGGCGACAAACGCCGTTTCAAGTGATGGGGAATAAATGCCAGCCGGTTTTTTTGCAATGCTTCCAATTCCAAATCACTGGGCGCGGTCAATGGCGGCCAAACGGCCCAGGTCTTTAAGACAAAATCCCAGTGCGTGGGTTTATCATTCAACATCAAAACCACTCTTTCTCCAAGCATCCATGCCGCCATCAAGGTTAGTCATATTACGGTAACCCAATTTATAAAGGGCGTGTGCGGCGGCATTGGCCATCGGCCCGCTTTTGCAATAAAGATAGATGGGGGCGTTTTTGTCGCTGGGGAAACGGTTTTGGTATTTTTCTATTTCGTTGTAGGGGACGAAAATATCCGTGCCTTTAATATGCCGCTGTTCGGGCGTGTGGACATCCACAAGGAATATGTCCCCGTTTTGCATGGTTTTGTTTAATTCAGCCGCCGTTATTGCTTTCAGATATTCCGGGCGTTGAAACAGACAGCCCGCAAGGCTGAAAATAAAGATGAGGATGGAAAATTTAGTTTTCATAGGAAACTCACTGTTTGAGCAAAGGTTTCAATAGGGCGCTGCTTAACAGCGTGGTCAAAAAAGCCGTCAACACCAAGGCCACAAAAATGCGTTGGTCAATCAGATGATATTCCAGGGCGACGGAGGCCAAAATAATTTCGACAGCCCCCCGGCAATTCAGGCCAACGCCAACCGCTAATGCCTCCCGCCAAAGCATCCCTCCCAGCTTTGCACCCAAACCCGCGCCCACAATTTTCCCCACACAAGCGACCACAAAAATCAGCAAACACAATACGCCATCAAACTGGCTGGTGAAATTGGCTTTAAGCCCCACGGACACAAAATACAGCGGGGCAAAAAAGTTGAGGGCAAACGGCTGGATCATTGAATTGATGGTTTTTTCCTGTTCGGGATCGTGGCCTTGGCTGAGCGCCATACCGACCAGAAACGCGCCGAAAATAGCGTGTATGCCAATCTGTTCAGCACCGACCGCGGCCAACATGATCAGCAAGGCGATAAAGGTTAGCAAGCCCCCCGGCCAGTTCTTGAACAACCAGCCACTCTTCAAAATGGGGCGCAGCAGCCAGCGGCCTATCGCTAAAGTCAGCAGTGCGTAGCCAAGCACCAAGGCCAGCGCGGTGAATATGTTTCCGCCTACGGCTTCGCGCCCTAAATGACGCAAGAGAAAGGCAAACAGCACCCAGCCGACCAAGTCGTTAATCATCGCCGATGTCATGATGGTCATACCGACCCGGCTGCCTAGCAAATCCATTTCCATCAGTATCCTGGCGATGACAGGTAGGGCGGAAATGGCTAAAGCGGTGCCCATAAACAGGGCGAGCAGCATGGGGTGCCCAGTTTGCCCCCAAAAGCCGGGCAATAGCAAAACCATGCCGAAACCTAAAGCGAAAGGCAATACGCCACCGAATAGGCTGGTAGAAATAATAGTCCATTTGCTGTCCCGGAAATGGCTTAAGTTGACTTCCAAACCCGCCGCAAACATAAAGAACATCATCCCTACTTTTAGCAGGGTATCCATGCCCGTGACAATCGTTTTATCAGCCGGAAACAAAGCGGCATAAATATCGGGGAAAACAGCACCCAAAAAAGTGGGGCCGAGCAGGATGCCGCCGATAATTTCACCTAGCACGACAGGTTGCCCTAGCCTTTTCATCAAATAACCGAATAGGCAAGCAACCGCCAGCATCAAGCTAATTTGCACGAAGAGAGTATGGAGCTGGGTGTGGTTCATTCGTTACGGCCCGTAATTTTAACGCTTGTTCCCAAGCTCCAGCTTGGGAACGCAGTGGCAGAAGCTCTAGCTTCGCGTATCTAATGACAGGAAGCTAGAGCTTCCTACCCTGTATTCCCAAGCTGGAGCTTGGGAACAAGCCGAATTGTGTAGGTTGGGTTAGCGATAGCGTAACCCAACATTTACCGCTCCGATGTTGTCGGGTTACGCTATCGCTAACCCGACCTACATAAGACATATCCAATTGATAATAAAAATAAAAAACTTTAACTTAAGGCAGTGAAGCTGGAGCTTAGGAACAAGCCGAACTTGTTTTATGCCCATGCCTAAATCATGTTGCGGACGGACGCTTGGGCTTGATAATAATCGGGCAAAGCAAATACCCCAATACCACACCCATCACGACAACCCCTGACAAAATCTTCAGCGAGGTGCTTTCTGACACCATCAGGCAGGCAAACGCCAAGGCACTGGTCAGCATCGCCGCGCCCATCGCTTGGTAAGTCAAGACACTATCTCCGCCACGGTTTTCTTGATAAAAAATACCGTAATCGACACAGATGGCGACCACCAGCAAAAAACCCACCAAATGCAGGAAACTAATGGCGACACCGGTGGATGACCAAAAGCCTAAAACAATGACTGCGGACAATACGGCGGGCAATAAAGTCTGCGCCGTTTTAAGCGGGCTTTTGTAGCGGGCCATCAGCAAGAGGATGATGAGGACTAGCCCTGCGGACAACAGTTGTTGCGCCCGCTCGGTAAAATCCCGTGTCATGGTGTTGAGCACGTCACGCTGGCTAAAATACTGGACGCCTTCCATCTTCACCAAAGCCGCTTTGACCGCTTCGGGATGGTGTCCTGCCAGCCAGATCATAATCAGAGTTTGGTCTTTGCTTTGGATGACGCGGTTATCAAGCAGTTTTTTTACCGGTGCCGCCAGCACTTGCTCAAAGGTCATGGCTGAGCTTTGCGGATAATTAAAATGCCCCAGTTTTTCTACGGACAAGCCTTGTTGCGTCAAAGCCTGTCGCCAACGCACTAAGTTTTCAGGGTTTAGATAACCCTGCAATACCGTTTGATTAAGTTGTTGTTGCCGTTGTGACAAGACCCAAGGGTAAAGCGGGTAATATCCGTCCAAATGGTGTGAGTGCTTGAGCTGGTCCAACACCTTATAAACCGCTTCGCTACGCTGCAAGGCCGCTTCGATGGTTTTATCGGCAACCAGCACGAAGCGTCCTGGTTCGATGCTGGTCATGCGCCCACGAATGCGTTGGTCATTTTGTTTGAGATAATTCAATTCAGGGGTCAATTCCTGCATATCCGTCATCCAATGCAGTGATGAGAGTCCAAACAGGGATGCCACCGAAATCACAGCCAACACCCCCAATAATACCGGCCTAAAACGTTGGCAAAATACGGCCCACTGTCCTACAAACGGCACATTCAACGGTTTGTTGGTTTGGTTTTTCACTAAGCCAGGCAACACAAAACGGGTCAGCAATAAGCTGGCAATAATGCCGCTAGCCGCAAACACCGCCACCTGTTTAAAGCCTGGATAGCCTGACGCGCCCAAGGCCATGTACCCGATCAACGTGGTGATCCCGCCCAATACCATACTGGGCCATATTTTGGCTATCGTAGGCAACCTGTGTTCGGGCTTAACCGTTTGGGCATGGGCGATGGCATGTATAGGGTAGTCGATACAAATCCCGACGAGGGTTGAGCCTATCGCAACCGTCATGCCATGCACATAGCCAAACACCGCTTGGGTGGCGAGTATCGCCGTCAAAATGGCAACAAACAAAATGCCGGACACTTGCAACAACGCATGGGATGAACGGAAAACCAACAAAAACAAGGCCAGTAGGCCGATAGTGGATAAGAGGCTGACTACTTGAATGTCCCCTTGGATCAGGGTTTGCGTGGTGACGGCAAATACCGGCACGCCCGTCATGGACAATTGATAATGGGCTGCTAAGACTTGATTGGTGTGGTTAATCCGGTTAAATGCCTTGTTAATCGCGGTTTGGATACGCTTTTGTTGCGGTGCATCCAAGCCTGGCATGGCGGTTTCCAAAATCAAATTGCGGTAAGCACCAGACGCTTTCCCCGCCTGTTGCATGGCAAGGCCCTGGGTTTTAAAAGCGGCTAGGGACAACAATAAGGGATCTTGCGCCGCTATTTTTTTGACTAGCGTGCTTTGCGGTGACAGCAAGGCTTTTTTCAGTAGTTCGGCGCGTCCTTGCAATCCTTGTCCAGAAAATAGCCCGGCTAAATCGTGTTTCGGGTCAAGGCTATACCAGGCACTGGCATGGGGGCCGTATAAAGCCAGCAAGGTTTCGGATGTCTCGGCATGGTCTTCCGGCGACCAAACGTCGGTCACGCCATCAATGGCTTTAAGCTGGCTTTTCAGCGTTTGCATAAAGGCTTCCGGTATGGCGGCTTGCGGCGGTTTGGCATCAACCGCAATCAGGTAACGCCGTGACAACGCGCCGGATTGCATTTCACTGGCAAGCAAAATTTCTTCGGCGTTGTCACCGGCAACAATAAACGCGGAAATATCGGTTTTGAAACGGACACCCGCCATCACCGCCACTGCCAATAGCAGCGGCAGGACATAAAACCCTATTGTGCGCCAGTTAAACACCTTATTCTCCAACCAATTCCTGATACAGGGAGCTTATGTTGCCGCTGTTTTTGGCATTACCGGACTCTTTTTGTAAGGTAAATTCGCTGTTGTCGCCATCTTCTTGCAGGACAGTGATTTTATCGACTTCCTGGCCCGTCCGGCCTGATACATAAATCCGGTTGACTGCGCCACCTTTTTGTTTTGGCGTTAGTTCCATCAGCCAGTCCTTTGAATGGCTAGTGAAAATAATATTGTAGACACTGCGTAACAAGGCTTCATCGGCGGTCACGATGGCTTTGAAGACGGTCAGCGGGGCATTTAGCTCATTATCGTCATGCAAATCCACTTGATGCCGTTCATTTTTACCTGCGTCAAAATACAAGGCTTGGTCGCCTTTCACTCCCATCAGCACACGCTCCGGTACTAGCTGTTCCCGAATCATCAACTCCGGTGGCAGTGCGTACAAATAACCGCTGCCGTGCCAAGCTTGGGCCAGCATTTTCAGGTTTCGGGTTTCCTGATAGGCCACTTTGGACATCGGCTCGGACTTCAGCTTTTGCATTAATTTCAGCAGGGAATCTTCGGCATAAGCACTGCCCGTAGCCAGCCAAAATAAGCCTATCACGCTAAAAATAGCCATTTTTGTTGTTTGCATTTAACGTTCCTTCATTTCCAGAAAAACCTTTCGGCCATTAATAAACAGAGCTTTAATTGTTGTCATCGGATCGGGTATGCCTTGGTGCAGGACACTGAGATCGGCAAAATGGATGCGGCGGTAGATATATTCGCCAATGCCCAACACACCCATTAAGACGTAGATAAGCACCCCGTTGTAAAAAGCCCACCCATACCCAGTCCCGTAAATCGCCAGCAGGGTGCATACCAACGCATTGCCTGCAAAAAAAACCGTCCAAATCAGGCTAAGCTGGCGGCAATAGATACTGACTGCGGGCGGGGATTCGGGAAATTGCAAGCGGACAACGCGCTCGATAAACGTCAGTTCTTTGTCGCCGAACAAGCCACGGCCAAAAAAAACCATCAGCGTCAACTGCACCAATACGGGCAAGATTTTCGCCGTGAGGGTTTGCACATAATAAGCCCCCAACAATAAGGCAATAGCAAAAACCAGGTTTAATACACGCCTGCGAAATTCTTGTGCAAGCCACGCCCGGTATAAAAAAATGCCCGAAAAAACCAGTGGTGCCAACCAGTTCATGCCGCTTTCCATGCCTCTGTAAACTAGGTAAGGATACGTTATGAACAAGCTGGCAAAGGCGAAGCCTTTCAGTATGCCGAACGCCTTTTGCTGCATATTTAACGAAACCCTATTTATCGACAACTTCTGATACCTTGCAATTTACCATGAAGATTACCAGAGTTAGCGCTGATACTGGTTTCGATAAGCCAGCTTTATGTTGTAAGCCACAAGCTTCTGAAGTAACTGGACGGCGTTATTTCCTTTTACAGCGTAGTCATAACTATATAAAAGCTTTCCAGTTTGGCAATCTTCCAACCTAAGTGACGTGCTAATGTTGATTACTTGCTTTGTGTCCTGAGTCACCCCGAAGAAGAGGGGTCTCGCCCGCTGGTTTTGACTCATCGAAATTGCAGTTATATCTTGTGTGATTTTCATTACCTTCAGACCGCATGTATCAACTGGATTCATGTCGCCTTGCTTCACAAGCTCAGCTTGTGTGATCGAGACAGTTCTATTGCGAACGGTCTCTACAAAGTCCTTCGGCAGTTCAGGGGGGACGGTGATGACGTTATCAGCCTTTATGACGAGATTCGCGCTGTTGAAGAGCTTTGGTGTGCTGGAACTGGTGGCGCATCCGGCGATGGCGAGCGTCAAAATTACAAACCCAGAAGCGAGTGCGTGAGTTGACTTCATAGATATTCCGTTGTTGGAGTTGCTGTACATTGTCGATTTTTCGGGGGAGTGGTGTAGCACCGACATTACCCTCTTGGCTTTTAGCGTTTCTTGCCGCACACAATTTACGGCCTCGCTGTTCTGTATGAGAATATGCCCGCTTACTACTGCAAGTATTTTTAGTTTTTTCATTTTTTGCCTTTAATCAAAAAGTAGTAAGAAATAACGTGTCAATATTTTTATTTGTCAGCTCATGCCGCTTTCCATGCTAGGCAAGGGTAACTTAACTTAATGGACTCTTTTCACCGTCCTGAAGCCTTATGCTGAGTATCGCCCAATTAATCAACAATGTCGGATACTTTGCCGCCTTTGAAATTAACCATGAAGGTATTATAGCGGTTACGCCAGAACACCCAAGAGTTGCCATTGATATCGGGTGTCCGGGTGATGGGCGGATAGCCAATGGCGGTTGTCACGGCTTTTTTGCCCATGCCTACAGCTACCGTGCCGCTATCAATGTGTTCCTTTTCCAAAGCACTAAACTGGACCAAGTTGACCTTTTGGCGGGCAAATAATTTGCTGAAGGCCTGTTGGATAGTGTCACCCGTATGATTTTCGATGTTTTTGACCACTATTTTTTGGCCTGGGTTGCCCACTTCAATATCAATGGTTTTACTGCCCATCTCCAGTAATTTAATTTGGGTATTGACAGGGATGCGAATGCCGACCTGGTAATTGGTCGTGGGGTAGACATTCTTTTGGTAATGCATTCCGACTTGAGTGTAATAAATGCCGCCCTCTGCAACATTGGCGGACAAACTGGTTGCATCTAATTTTTTATTGCAGGCCGCCAATGGCAAGCACAGCATGATAAAAAGTATGCCACGAAAACTTATACACATTGCTTATTCCTCTGTAGTTAAAAAAATATCAGTATCAACAGAATCTTGGCCTTAGGATTCGACCAATATTAACTTCCTGATTTAAGACCTGGCAGGTTTCAAAAACCTGCCAGGTCTCTACGGTTTCGGCAATGACAGTTCGGGAAGTTATTTTTAGCCAAATCCTTACCATGCAGGGGGGCAAGCTGTTGGGGTTATTTCACACGTCTTGCTGAGTTGTTGGAAGAAGTGCTTGCCATAATTCCGATGGCTTTTTCAGACCTAAAATTTGTTGCGCGGCCTGCATCCCTGAAATGCTCACGCCATACACACCGCTGCCTGGGGAACACCAATGTCCGGCAAAATATAAGCCCGGCACTGGCGAGGCATTTTTGATGCGGATAGGGTCGATCTGGCTGGGTATCACGTCCCAACCATAAGCCGCGCCTTGGTAATTCTGTGTGTAACGGTGCAAGGTGGCGGGTGAACCGCCTTCAATAAAGTTAATATGCTGCTTTAAGTTAGGGATGTAGTGTGCGGCAATAGCCACTAGCTTGTCCATATACGCGGGTTTGGCGGCTTGCCAGGACTCATTGACGCTATAGGGTAGCAACGCCGTGAGCACCAGCAAATGTTCACCCGCAGGCGCAAGTCCTGGATCTATCAAAGTCGGCACCGTCATGCCCATCCAGTCCACATCGCCAGCCAGAGTCCGGGCAAAATTCCGGTCATGGTCAAAATCCTGGTAATAGAAGGATTCATGCGCCATACCCAACTGCGCCAAATCCAAATCGGTGGCGATATAAACCACGAAGATAGACACGGAATGCTGCATTTTTTTGAGCTTTTGCAGATACCGATCCGAGAAATACTGTGCGCCGACCAAATCATAGACTGTTTGCCGCATGTCGGCATTGGCAACCACCACGGGCGTGTTGAAGCGGGTATCTTTTACCAGAACGCCAGCCACTTGCTGGTCTTCAATGATAATTTTTTCGACAGGCGAGCGCAGTTGTACGCATCCGCCATGCTGACGGATGCCTTTCACCAAGGCATCGGCCAGTTTTTGAAAACCGCCTTTGCAATAATAAGTGCCGTCAGCCATATAGCCCATCAGCATAGCCGACCAATAAATAAACGACAGCTTTGACGGCGGCAAGCCCAGATACGGCCAGTTGCTGGCAAAAACGCCGCATAATTGGGGATCATTGATATATTCCGCCATCACCTCGGCCAAGGTCGCTTTACGGTATCGGCATAAGGCAGGCACTAAGCGGCTGGCGGTGTCGTAGTCCGTCAAGGCCATTTCGCTAGCCAAGGCGATTTCTTCGGTGACTTGCAAACAGAGCTGGACTAAATCCGCCAAGCTCTGACGTTGCCCGGGGTAATGCTTTGCCAGAGTGTCGATAAAGGCTGGCATCGTTTGCGGCAGGGCACTATCGAATCCCGGATAATAGACATGGCTGAACGGGTCAACGTCAATAAATTCAAGTTCATCAGCAACACCTAAAGCGTGAAGCAACTTATAAATTATCTGACCGCCCTGATAGCCTGTGGGGCCGCAGCCGCTGACCAAATGCACACCGCTATCAAATTGGTATTTTTTCCGCTTAAAGCCGTGGGCATAGCCGCCAGGCCGGTCATGGGCCTCCAGCACGAGGACGGATTTCCCGGCTTGGGCAAGCAATGCCGCGCTGGTCAACCCGCCTATCCCGCTGCCAACGACAATGGCATCATAGTGGCTCATGGCTTTTCCAGCCCCAGTTTTTGCCAGATTATCGCGGGGCTTTCATAACACATTTCATGGCTTGCCATGTCAACGGCAACTTGGCAGGTAGTGCCGCGTGATAAACGGACGCCTGTGGCTTTATCGACAATTTGGTAATGGATTTTTAGGCGGTTTTGCCATTCGACCAAGTTTGCTTGGACGATGATTTTTTGCCTGAATATCAGCGGCTTGGCATAGCGGATGTGCAGGTCGATCACGGGCCAGGCATAGCCAGAAGCCCGCATTGCCATGTAACCGTAATCAATTTTATCGAGCAAGTCGCAGCGGGCGATTTCAAAATATTTGGCGTAGTGACCATGCCAGACAATTTCCATTAAATCGACATCAAAAAACGGCACGTCAATTTCAGTCTCTGAGCTGGCGACGCTTTTACTCATACAAGCTCCAGTGCTGGTCGCGTATTAGCCCTATACATAAGCGCAATGCCTGTTCCAATGCCCGGTCATGCTCCAAAAAAGGCACATGCTCCCTGACTTGGGACAGGGTCAGCGTTAAGTTTGGGCTGAGGGCTTGGTTGCCGCACCGCAATTCAACCGCTTGGACAACGGCTATCAAGGTGGCGGCGGCAACTTGCTCGGTTAATTCCAGCACACGCAGGCAATCGCGTGCCGCAATTGTCCCCATGCTCACTTTGTCTTGGTTATGGCATTCGGTGGAGCGGGAAAACACGCTCGCGGGCATGGTCAATTTCAGGGCTTCCGCCGTCCATGCGGAAACGGCGATCTGTACCGCTTTAAAGCCGTGGTTCAACATGGCTTGTTCGGCTTTTGCGCCAGAAAGATTGGCGGGCAAGCCATGATTAAATTTAGGGTCAACCAGTTGCGCCAACTGCCGGTCCATCAAATCCGCCAAATTGGCGACGGCGGTTTTCATGCTGTCCATTGCAAAGGCAATATGGCCGCCGTAAAAATGCCCGCCATGCAATACCCGTCCGTTTTCCGCATCAATAATGGGGTTGTCATTGGCGCTATTCAGTTCATTTTCAATAAATTGCCGGAACCAAGGCAGCGCGTCTTCCAATACGCCAATAATGTGCGGCGCACAGCGCAAAGAATAACGATCCTGCAAACGGGTGTCATTTCGGGTGGGCAGTGCGGCAACCGACAAATCCTCACGGATACGCCCCGCCACTTTGATTTGCCCGGCATGGGGTTTGACACTGAACAGGCGTTCATCAAAATGCCCGGCGTTGCCTTGTAGCGCAACTGACACCAAGCTGGTGATGCGGGTGTTCAACTGTGCCAAATAGGCGGCGCGTTGATGCGCCAAACAGGCAAGGGCGGTCATCGCCGCCGTCCCGTTCATAATCGCCAAACCTTCTTTCGGGTTTAGCGTGAGCGGCGCAATGTTTAAGTTGTTAAAAACACTTATCGTCGCTTGTGTTTGCCCCTGGTAGCAAACTTCCCTTTCACCCGCCAACACCGCCGCCAGATAAGACAAAGGCGTTAAATCACCGCTGGCGCCGACCGAGCCTTCTTGCGGGATTAAAGGCAGTATGTCATGTTCAAGCAAGAGGCTGATCTGCCGCAATAATTGATAACGGACACCAGAAAACCCTTGCGCCAGGCTATTGATCCGCACCGCCATAATCGCACGGGTCTGCGCCAGGTCAAAATGGGCGCCTAAGCCGCAGCCGTGGAAGGTATAGAGGTGGCGCGACAAGTCGGCGACATGCTCTATGGGGATAGGCACGGTGCAAGAGTCGCCATAGCCCGTGGTGACGCCGTAAATAAAGCCTTCTTCCCGCAGTAGCGTAGTGAGAAATTCGGCGCCTTTATTGATCCGGTCTTTAAAAACGGCGGTTTCGCCCAATCGCAAGGTTTTCGTTTGCTGGGCGATCTGGCAAATGTCTTCAATGGTTAAGCTGCTGCCATCAACAAGCACGGCTGGATTAATCATGTCCTTCCTGCCAAAAATCATAGAAATTGAACCATTGCAAGGGGGCTTTCAAGCAATAACGCTGTAGCCGGTCGGCATAATCTTGGGTGTATTTTTGGATGGCGGCTTCGCGGTCTTTGCGCGGGAGGACGATGGCATCGCTAAAATGCTCGAAGTAAATAGTCTGCAACTGTTGGTGCTTTAGGCAAAATAAGGTGTAAACAGGGCATTTGAGCAAGGATGCCAGAATGTAGGGGCCTTGCGGGAAAGGCGCGGGATCCCCCAAAAAAATGGCGCGGGAGACTCGGTTTTGTCCGCTCACGGGCGTCCTGTCCGCCGCAATCACCACCAGCTCCCCGGCATTCACTTTGTCCTGCAATAGCATGGCGGTTGCCGCAGTGATGCTGGTCACTTGGATGAGCTTGACCCGGTTTGACTCTGCGTTGCGGTTTAATAAGGCGTTAAATTTTTCGGCGTGGCGGGTGTGGACCAATACATTCACCGTCACATCTTTGCGTAAGCCCGCAATGGCGCGTAACACCTCTATGTTGCCAAGATGGGAACCAAGCAGCAACAAACCTTGGCCTTTATCAACATGGCTAATAATCGCCTCGCGGCCTTTATAGTCAATCTCTTGGAGAGATAGTGAGCCGCTCAAAGCGGCTAATTTGTCGATAATTGAATTGGCAAAACTGAGAAAATGCCGGTAGCTGTTGTAATTCGCCCTTTGTCCGCCCTGTTCGGGCAAGTATGCCGACAATCTACGCAGATAGTGGCGGCTGGCTTGCCGCCCAGGCTTGTTAATTAGCCAATAATAGCTCACCACAGGATACAAAAAGCATTGCAAAATACGCCGCCCCAATAACAGGTAAACTTTCAGCAACAGTTGCATTCCCCAAATGAAACTGCTTTCTTCAAGCTGCGCCCAGTGGCTCATCGCAAACGCCTCAGCAACAGCATCGGCAGCCGCCACAACATGCCGAAAAATAATTGGGCGTGTTTTTTCGAGATCAAGACATTGTCTTCCAGCATTCTAAAATGGGACACGCCGTCTAAGGGATAGCGCACATCCGTTTCGATATTGATGACTTTTACACCCTGCCAGTGCAAGCGCACGGCAATTTCTATATCAAAATCCATGCGCTGGCCCAGGGTTGTTGACTGGAATAATTTGTCTACAGCGGCTAGCGGGTAGCACCGAAAGCCGCACATGCCGTCAGTTATATCGAAAGACAGGGTGTTAATCCAAATCCACAAATTGGTGAATTGCCGGCCATACAAGCGTTTTTTGGAGATGCCGCCATCATAACGGGGCATGCCTAAAATTAATTTTTCGGGGTTTGCCGCACTGGCGGACAGGAACAGGCCCATGTCAGCCAAGTTGTGTTGCCCGTCGGCATCGATTTGGATGGCATGGCTAAAGCCTTTGTCTATGGCTAACTGTAGGCCGCTGATGACCGCCGCGCCTTTGCCGCCATTTTGTTCCCGCTCATGCAGGATTAGCCAGGTTTTTTCCTGTTCCGCCAGCCGCCTTAATTCTGCCGTGCACTCCTCAGAACTGCCGTCATTAATTAACAAACAAGGCAGATTAAATTGCCGGATGGCATCAACCACATAAGCAATGGCCTCATGATGGTTGTACACGGGGATGACGATACAGGTACTCATTGATCAACTCCATATAAGAGCCTGCCCGAACTGTGTGACTCGATGGCGGAACTAAAGTCGAAATACAATTTGCCGCTGTCCGCATTCCAATTTAATTGCAGGGTCAGCTTGTCGCCAGGGCGGATTATTTTTTTAAATTTAACCACTTCCATACTTGAAAACGGCTGGGTAATGGGGAAAAACAGCTTGCCATAGTTTTCCGCCCAAGCCAGTTGGGTGACACCGGGTAAAATCGGCATTTCGGGAAAATGTCCGGCAAAATACAGCAAACTGGCTTGGGTGCGCAAGGACAATTCCACGCCATCATCCCTTTGGCTTAAGAATTGCAGTTCGGGGTATATCCGGCTATCCAAGGCCAATAAACTGGCTATGCTGTCATGGTCGATTTTGCCTTGGGTTGATAAGGGCAAACGATCCATGAACAGCCATTTCCTCGGTAGGAAAACAGTTTCAAAGCTGTCCAGCAAGTGCATTTTTAGTGCTTTGATTAACGCATTGCGCCCCTTATTGTTCAGGTAGTCCAGTCCCAAGCCCGTTAAAATGATGGCACTGGCGACCCGCACCCGCTTATCGCCCCAGAGCCGGCAATGTGCTTGGCCTACCCAGTCCGACTGCTCTAGCACCTGCTCCATTTCAGTCAGCGACAGACGTTTTTCTTCTATTTTTACGATGCGGTCACTTCGGCCTAACAGACTGAACCTGCCATCTTTGTAAAATTCGATCTTATCATGCAATACATAGGGCGTATCCTTGGGCAAGTAAGGGGATTGTAGTAAGTGCTGGTTGCCTGTGGCTTGCGTTATCCTGATGCCGGAAAAAGCTTGCCAGCGTCCGTCGTTTACGGGTTCCCGCCAAGCAATGCCGCCGGTTTCAGAGCTGCCATAAATATCTATCAGTTTGGGGCCACTACCGTGAACTTCAATTTGCCTAACAGCATCCGCTTCCAAGAAGCCGCCAGAGCTAAATATAGCTTTTAAGCGGCGCATTTCAGACCAAGGTGTCAAGTCATCCAGCCTTTTTAGCTGGGCCGGACTGGCTACCCAATAGGACGGGGCCGAAGACCGCAACGCGGCTTTTAACAGCGACTCTGGATTTAGGTATATTTGGCTATGGAAACAACGCCCGCCCGCCAAAGGCCACAATACTTTGAACAATAACCCATAGATATGCTGATGGCTGACGGTTGCCAACACCTGGGAGTTCGCCAATGCCTCCCCCCATTGTTGTTCTAAAGCGTCCACTTCAGCTTGCAATTGCCACAACTGTTTTTGGATGGCTTGCGGCTGGCCTGTGGAGCCTGACGTAAAGAGCGTTAAGCGCGAGCCTTGCAAATCCAATGCAGATAAAGCTAGCGAACCCGCGCTGCCGGGCAATGATAGGGGTTCACCAGAAGGCCAGTCACCCAATAAAGCGCAACCTTGCTGCATCAGCTTTTCAGCGTTTGCGGGCTTATTGTTGGCGGCAATCCAGACGGCTTTGCCAGCGTGCCACAAGGCAAACAGCATCACGGCAAAGGGATAAGCGGCATCATAATACAAAGCGTAGTCGGTTTGTGGTTGGCGCACTAAAGCCTCCGCTTTAGCTGACACATCGCGACAAAAGTCAGCGTGGCTTATCTGCCGCCCTTGATAAACAGCAACAGGCGCTCCCGAAACTTGTCCTAAAGCGATTTGCGTAAGCGGTGTCTGCTTCAATTTATTGCTCACGCGCTTGCAACCTGATGCGGATTAGATATTCAGTACCCATCAATAAGCCTATCAATAGGTATGATATGAGACCATTGTAAAGCCCCCACCAGAAAAAACTGCCCCATAAGGCAGTACCAGCGGCAATCGAACCATTGATGATAAAAAATACACACCAGACTTGGGTCACTTTTCGGGTATGGCTGACTCCTTGAGCCGATAAATTGGGGTCTTGCAGCCTGGCCAGGCGTTCAATGATGGGCGGGGGGAATATCAAACTAAGGGAAAATAACAGGAAAAAACAGGCATTCACGCCCACCGGATAGAGGCGCAAACTTAACTCGCTATTCTGCCAGATGGCAAAAACGCAATAGAGGACACCAAAGCCAATCAGTACGCCGCCCCATTGCTTATCTGAAGGCGATAAGAAAAAACGGGCCACTAGCACCACCAATAAAGCCAGCGAAATTTTCCACGGTGCCAATGCCCCAATGCCCAGATAGACCGCCAAGGGATATAGCAGCAAGACCAAACCTAAAAGCAAGCGGAACATCAAGGGTTCATAATCCTGAATATAGATTCAACGACATCTCCCACAGTCCGCGCCGTCTTAAAATCCTCAAGTTTCAGTTCCCGTTGTGTGAGTTCTTTCAGTTTCACGATCATATCGACCGCATCAATACTATCAAAATCCAGGTCATCATACAGGCGGGCTTCCAAGGTCACTTGGCCCGCATCAATTTCAAACATTTCCAACATGATTTTATGGACAGCAGCCAAAATCTCATCACGATCATTCATAGCGTATCTTCATTCATAGCGTATCTATAGCCCTTCTGGATTCAAACCTGCTTGGCTTCAAGTGGGCTGGATTCAAGTTTGGAATAAATAAAAGCGGCTAAGTGAGCCACTGACGCGAATATTTTCTCCACATCATCTGTTTCCGCATCAATCTTAACATCATATTTTTTCCTTATAGCCAAACCCAGCTCCAAGGCGTCGATAGAATCCAGTTCATAACCCCCCCCGAACAAAGCTTCCTGACTGTTAAATTCGGCAACACTTAAGTCTTCTAAGGATAGCGTGTCTATAATCATTTGCTTTAATTCATCTTCCAATTCCAAACCGCTACTCATGAATGCTCCGTTGTTGAATAAAATAATTTTGTAAATAGTTGTTGAAGCGACGTACTGCAATACTTTTCGGTTCTATTGCCCTAAAATCATCCAGCACTATATCCTCACCTACCGTCATCGACAAATGAAACCGCCGGCTAGGTATTTGATACCATTTTTCCGCTTTCGTTAAGGTACTGGGGGAGCAATGTAGCGTAACCGGCGTCACCACGGCATTAGCCAACAATGCGATAGTTGCCGCGCCGCGCTGGAAACTATACTCGACACCGGGCACGGTCCGGGTACTTTCAGGAAAAATGATCATGATGCCACCGGACTTTAAATAGTCCACACAGCTATTGATCATCTGTTCTGGATCGCCATTGCTGATATACCCGGCATTGACGATAGACCCTTTCATGCAAGGGTTATGGAATAACTCACTTTTGACAATGCAGCTTGCATAGGGGATTCTGCTGAGTAAAAACACAATATCCACCAAGGTGGGATGGTTGGCTAAAATTAACTGTCCGGGCCGGTTCAGCCTTTCCAAACCATTAATTTCATAAGTCATAATGCCAATCCGGTGCATCAGGCCAATAAAAATATAAAAACTGTAATGCACGCATTTTTGCGCCCGTCGCCTTTTCTTAAGGGGGCTACCAGGAACGACATTTAGTATAGGAAATACCAGTACCCATAATAAAACGCCGCCTATCCCAAAAACACTAAAACTCAGGCCTGTAGCAAACAAACGCCAGTAATAATCCAGCCGTTTTCTCATTGTTATCGTTCCCGATCAAGGCATTTTATTCGGCAAGTTATCGCTAATACCGAGTATTTTGCGAGCCATAAGTACGACGATGCTAACGTAAAATAAACTGCCCAGAAGGATAGCCGCTTAATTTTAAAATTGCAATCCTAGATGTGCCGAGTTATTTGGCTAGGAATTTAGTATATGGATGCCAAAATCAGACGGCATATTAAGAGGGTGTCTATCATAAAAAGGTAGGCCGGGATGAGTGAAAAAAGCGCACGATCCTGTCCGGTACATAAAAAGCGAAAGTGGCGTTGGAGGCGGTGAACGAAATAGCCAGAGGGGTTCGGCGTCCACCCGATGCCAGTGAGTCCATGCAAAACCGGGGGAGGCAGCCATAAAAGTAGATTTCAAGTGGCGTAAATACCCTGCAATTCTTATTATTGAAAGTAGTTTATATTCAATAACATAAAGCTATTTTGTATCTGGCTTTGAGGTTTTCTGTCGCAGACGGCGAACTTAAAATGTAGACACTACGGTCGAAGCCGCATGAATCCTACATTCCGGTAATCGAAATTTTTGATTGGAATGCCTGGTTTTTTCAAAAACGAATGGAGTTTCGCTTTTAATAAAACCAACCCATTGATTTTTATTAAATGACCATAAAAGCTAATCAATTGACCAAAATGTGCCGTCTGGCAGATTTTCTGATGAACCCGTGAGTTGGTGGTCACTTAAGGTGCGTAGCAAAGTGTAGATACGGGCAATCGCTTGTTGTTCATGGCCGCCCCAGTGCTGGATATTGCCTGCACAATAATGCCGGCGCAAGTTGGCTTGGGTTGCTGGGTCATTCGTTTGGGTCAACGGCAAGACATTTTTCCAGGCCGCATCGGAAACGCATAATTGCTTTTTGGCCTGTAAATTGGCGGTTAAGAAATGCTTGACCGCTGGTTTATGCGCCGCTACCCAGCTTTGTTTAAACATGTAACCCAAGGCCGGTTCGTTTCCGTTAATCCCCAACGCATTTAAAATGCCCTTGCCATCAACAATTTGCCGATAAGCTTCGGCTTCCAAGCGGGCGGCGAAATGCCAGTAGGTCAGCACGGCGTCAAGCCGGTTTTGGCGGAGTTTTTCGCTGAGCAACGCCGGTGCGCCCATAATTTTTTCCACCGACGCGCTCAAGTCCACATTTTTTTGTTTCCCCAAGGCTTGCAGCAACAACCAGTTTTTATCCAGCTCGCCACCTGCTATGCCTAGCCGCTTGCCCAGCAAATCCTTAATACTGTGGATAGGGCTGTCTTTAGGTACGACCAAGGCACCTGAGGTAGTGGAATAGGGATAAAACGTATAATCCGCGCCGCTAGCCCGTTGCCGCGCCACCCACAGCCAATCTGAAACAATCATGTCCACTTCTCCCGCCTGCAACGCCGCCTTGCCCGCTTCAGGATTGGCAATCTCGTTGACGAGCACATCAAAATCGGTCTCCAGGGTTAGTAACACCGCCAATTCCCAAGCGACCGTGCCCGTGGTTTGGACACCTATGCGGATGGGCGTTTTTTCTGTGGCAAGGGCAACTCCAGATAGAAGCAAAAGTACAAAAAACAAGCCGTTAAATCTCATAAGATTTTCCTATTTTATAAATTATTGTTGGCGCGTTGGTTTTACACGCTCGTTCCGAAGCTTCGGCTTCACTGCCCACAGTTAAGGAATAAATATTAATATTCATGCGGTTACGATTATGTTTTTGTGGTTACTATCAATTGTAGGTCGGGTTACGCTATCGCTACCAACAGTAGGCGCATTAGGCGACCCGACCTACAAATTCGTAATACATTGTTTTAATTAAATTAAACTCTTAACTGTGGGCAGTGACGCTTCGGCTTGGGAATGCGGGATGGGAAGCTCCAGCTTCCTGTCACGCCACGCGAAGCAGGAGTTTGGGAACGAGCGTAACAACTAAGGAATGTGCATGGAATAAATTCGCGGATCAAGACCTGTCAGGTTTTGAAAACCTGACAGGTCTGACGGGTCGGTGCGGAAATTATTTCATGCACATTCCTAAGCCTTGCCTGTCCTTCATGCGCCGGGTGATTGGCCACGCACAATCCGCACATAGACCAAGACACACAAGCCCAAAGCCAGCATTGCCGCTTGCCAACGCACATCCACGGCAATGGTTTTCTGTACGGCAAAATCCGGGATTTGCAGCGCGGTAGCCAAGTCGTCCAAGGTCGTCAGACGCTGATAATGCAAACCCGCTTCCTCGCTTAAAATTTGCAAATAACTTTCCTGCAAAGCCGACAAATGCTCGCTGCCCGCCGCCGCTTCGCTACCGAAGGGGGCATTGCGGGCGTTATAACCTTGGATATTCTCCGGGTTCAAATCCGCTTCGCCAAAGGTCGAGCGGTGCGGCACGTCATCGGGGCGGTAAAAACCGTCCGGCTCGCCTTTATGGTTGAATTTCGGGATAGGCACGGCTTGCAAACCACCGGCACCGATAACCATGCCTTTGGCCTTGCCTTTGACGGCGGCAAAATCGCTGTGGTAACGCGGGTTGACGGGCGGGGCTTCTTGCCCGTCGGTGATGAACACAACATGGGTGCCGAGTTTTTCCAGCATCTGCAAGGTGTTCAACAAACCGCTGGCGATGCGGCTATCCGCCGCCCAAGCCATACGCCAATCAACTTGCGCCAGGGCCGTATCAATATCATTGAAGCCTTGGCAGACTTCTATCGGCTCGAATAATAAAGTCGAACGCCGTTCTGTGAACAAACCTAAGCCAATTTTCGATTGACAGGGCAATTTCGCCAATAGGCCGCGTAAGCTGTGTTTGACGTAATCCAATCGGCTGACTGCTTGCCCGTCGAGTTGGTAGTCGGCAGCGTTCATGCTGCGGGTGATGTCGATGATGAACGTGTAATTGTAGATAGGGCGCGGCTGGTTTTGGGTAGGGCGGATGAAGGCGGTTAGCATGGCGGTTAGGGCTAGGGTTAATAGCCAGAAGCGGTAGTTTTTGGCGATATTTGGAATCATAGAGCGCTTAAATGGCTGTAAATTGGAATATTATTTTGGGTGGCGTTACACTAAGGCATAGCTTAAAACCCGTAAAATGATTGAAAGTCGCAAGAGGTGTTTTACATGCAAGCAATCCCCCAAACCAACAGCGCCATCAAACTCGATGAATCCCTGCTCACAAGATTGACCGCCTTAAGTACGCTCAAATCCCGAAGCCCACAATGGCTAGTGAATGCCGCCATTGAAGATTACGTCACGCGGGAAGAGACTTACGAGCGCGAAAAAGCTGAGGATATGCTGCGCTGGCAAAATCACCAACAATCAGGCCATGCCGTTCCGCACTCATCGGTAGCTGAGTGGCTGAGTTCATGGGGCAGTGACAACGAATTGCCGTGTCCCAAGTAATTTGGCTACCCGAAGCCCTTGATGACCTTCTCCGGCTGAGACTTTTCCTTGCAGACAAGAATCCAAATGCGGCAACACGCGCAGGCCAAACAATCTTAGAAGCCGCAGATCGACTCGCCCAATTTCCTTTAATTGGGCGACCGATGGACGACGGAACGCCGCGCCGGGAAATGATCGCGCCCTTTGGTACGGGGGCTTATGTTTTGCGTTACCTCTACGGTAACGATGCCGTCTTCATCATCCGCGTTTGGCATAGCAAAGAAAATCGCATTGATGAGAATGCCGAACCGTAAACTCCTTCACTGACCCTTCTTATCCCTCTTTTCCATACTCCGGCTTTCTGAATTTCGTTAGGGAGCTAGAACTTAAGGCAAGCCCCTAGGAAACCCCGGCACCGTCGTCCACAACTGCGATTTCTGATTAACCGGACTTTCCTCTTCGTTACTGACCTTGTCCATTTCCGGCAACAAGCGCATGGCGACTTCCAGGTTATATTTGGCATCCCAAAACTGGCTGTCCAACGCTAAGGCTTGGCGGTAGGCTTGTTTTGCCAAAGCCACTAAAGGCATGGCATCGTTGATTGCCATCGCTTCGGTTTTGACGATAGCTAGATGCAGATAAATATTGCCCAAGTTGTAACGGATTTTCGCCTGCAAGGCTGGATCGGGTGCGTCTAAAATCAAATTCAAAGTCGCCAAAGCTTCGTCATAGCGCTGTTGCTTTTTGAACACCATCGCCCGCGCTAAGCGCACTTGCGGCGCGGCATTGACGATTTTCTCCAGCGGTACGTCTTTGCCTGCTGCCAAGTCCGCAATAGATTGGTTGCTTTGGCTGATGCCGACCAGTTTCCACGCTTGTACCAGTATCGCCGCCGAACCGAGCAACAACACCGTCCATAATACGATTGGTTTCATCATCGTTTCACCTCGAAAAATTTCACCGCCAGCAACACCGCCAATAAAGCGGTCGCCCAGACATAACAATCAGCCGACAAATCGCGTTTGAGGATGCGTTCGCGGTAATGCAGCGGCGCGTGTTCCAAGCGGTTGATGTCGGCGATGGCTTGCTGCATGGCATCGGGGCTTTCGGCTTGGTAGGCTTGATAAGGAATGTTGAGGCTGGAGAAAAACAAATGCAGGTAACGCTCCGGCATCGCTCCGGCGTTATCGTCGCGTGGGTCTTGCGGTTTATCAAAAATCCCAGGGCTGTTGACGGTGCGTAAAAACAGCCAGTACAAACGGATGTTTTGCCTTTTAAAAGCGACACGCAGTTGCAATTCGCTGTCCGGGTCTATCGCCGCCGCGCCATCGGACACCAATAACACAATCCGCGAACCGCTCAAAGGTTGGTCTTTAAACAAATCCAAGGCCATGCTCAAACCTTTGCTGACATGGGTGTACGCCAAGGCGGGCGTGGCGGTGGCGTTGATCGCTGCGTGTATCGCCGCTTTGTTGTCGGTTAGCGGCAACACGAACAACGGCGCGGTACTGTATTCGGCTATGCCCAGCAAATCGTGCGGGCGTTGTCCGACAAAATCGCTTAACAAACGCCGCGCCGCCGTGGCTTTGGACTCGTTCGCGCCATCCGGCGTTTTGCCGGCAAAGGTGTTGTCCATGCTGTTGCTGCGGTCTAACAGCAAAACGATGTTTGCGCCGTAACCGATGCGCTCACGGCTTTGTTCGGTTTGATGCAGGCCTGCCAAACCTAACACCAAGGCGGCAATCGTCGCCATCGCGCAACCCCGCAACACCACCGAAATGGCCTGCGATAGCGGGTCGATGGGCAGCATCTGCAAGTGCGGGTAAGTGCTGGGCTGGATGCCACTATTGAACAAGGGCAACACCGCCAGCAGCAAAGCCGCCAGCCACCACGGCGTATCCACAGCCACTGTCATCGCCAACCCCGTTCTTTATCCAAACAGGCCGCGCAGAGTTTGCGTAAACTGGCGAGTGTTTCGGGCTGGTTTGGCGCAGTATCGCTGAAAAAAAACTGATTCGACGCTTGGAAAAACCACCGCAGTTGCGCGTCAACGGGTTGGTAAGCCGGATGGCGTTGGTAAAAATCCGCCAATTGATGTTGGAACAAGGGCGCACCATTGACGGCATTCAAGGCTTGGTGGAACACGGTCAAGGCTTCCTCCGTTTGCGCGTCTGACAATCCGGCGAGTTTTTTCGCCGCCCGTTTAAACACGCGGCGTTTTGGCAAGCCTGGTAAATAGCCGTAGAGATAAGCCAAACCGCCCGCACTGCCCAACGTGACAGCAATTGCCGCCCACAAACCGTAAACTACGCCCGCATTATCGAGCAACGGCGGCGCGGCATCGGGGCGCATATATTGCCCCGACTCGTCTTTTCTGATCGACAACTCGCGCAACGGCGATAAGGTGAAATGCCAAGCGGGCACGGTTTGGCTGGCGTTATTGCCACCTTGCGCCAAAGGCAGATCAAAGCTGGGGATGGTGAGCATTTTCACTTCCAGCGGCGCGTAAAAGGCTTGGTAGACCAAATCAATTTCATAACGGAAACCGCCGCTGATTTTGGTTTCGTTGACCGCGATAGTGTTTAAATTCAGCCAGCGGTTGACCACGCCGCGCTTGGGCAAGCCACCGCGTTGCAATTGCACGCCGTTGCGGGTTTCGAGAATGATTTTGTGGCGGATTTCATCGCCGTTGAGGTAACCGAACGGGCGCGGGGTTAAAAATTCAAAATCGCTAATCGGTGTGTCGGGCGCATTGCTACACGCCAACAAAATCAGCGACAAACCGAAAATAAGCCACTTGCTCATGCCACCCTCTGTAAAAAATACGCTTGCAGCTGCGCGGCGTTAAAGTCATCTTGCAAAAACAACGGTTCACAGCCATAGCCACGGAAAAAACTTTGCAGATGCCGCCGCCGTAGCTGGAAATTTTGCACAATCGTGCGCCGCAAGGCCGGACGCATAAACACCGTGCGCGTGGCGCGGCTTTCGCTGTCTTGAAAACTGACCAAGCCCCATTCCGGCAGGTTTTCATAATCGGCTGTTTGCCAGACGACTAGCGGGATGACATCGTGCTGGCGCAACTGCGGCAAAATGGGCGCAAGGCTAGCCAAATCAAAATGAAAATCCGACAACAAAAACACCAAGGACGGGCGCTTGGGCAAATGTGGCAGAGCTGATTGCCAATGCGGGTTCTGTGGCGTGAAACGGGCGGCTTGCAATTGTTGGCTAAAGCTACGGAGTGCGCCCTGTTGTTGGCAATGGCTTAGCTGATAACAGTGCTTGCTTTCACTGCCACATCCGATAAAACTAAAACGGTCGCCATAACTGAAAGCCGATTCGGCGATGGCATCCAGACAGGCTAGTAATAAGGTTTTGTTTTGATTCATAGATGCCGACAAATCCGCCAGCAACAGCACATCAATCAGACTGTGTTGCTGGTAAACCCGCACCCAATATTGCCCGAACACATCCAACACACTCGCCCGCAAATCTATGCGCCGAGGATCGGGATGCGCCAGCAGCGGTTCGTGTTGCTTGAACAAATGCCCGCTACTGACCCTGCGCCCGACATGTGCGCCCGGATAAACGCGGTTGCTGGGTGTGTTTAAGCGGTATTGGAATATTTGGGTTGGGTTCATGGTTTTACTCGTTCCCAAGCTCCAGCTTACCCGCTGGGCAGTGTGGGAATGCCGTTACCGAAGCTCTAGCTTCGTATCTTTATAAAGAGTCGGGAAGCAAGAGCTTCCTAGACTGTGTTCCCAAGCAGGAGCTTCACTGCCATTAAGTTAATTAAATTACTTTTAAAATCAAATTGTTAAAAAACCAATAAAGCACCAATTGTAGGGTGCAATAGGCGATAGCCGTATTGCACCGCATGTTGGATTTCAAGCATCCGGCGCATTACGCTATCGCTAATGCGCCCTACGACATTCTTATCTTATTGAAATTAAGGGCATAAATTCTTATCTTAATGACAGTGATGCAGGAGCTTGGGAACAAGCCGAGTTTTTTGTGTCTTTCGGGACGAATTACTCATTGCTGATTAACCACCAAAAACACCACCAAGCCGGTAAACACGCCGTACACAGGCCAAGTGTATTTGCCCAATTTGTCAAACAGCCATTGCAACGCAGCACTGTCCGGTTGCGCCACGGTTTGCGCGGCGCACCACCATAAGCTGTTGAGCAAAGGCAAGAACACTAAAATTAAAAAGCCGGGCGCGTCAAAAAACAAGTTTCCCCATGCGGCGGGATACGCGCCATCCGCCAAGCGCAAGATAATTTGCGCCAATAAAATCCCCCACGCTGTCGCGCCCAAGGTAAACGCCAATAGGAACAATCGGTTATTGATGCGGCATAAATATTTTGCCGGGGTCGATAAGGCTTGATGTCGTCTGGACAGATACGCGGCGGGTAGGCTCAGGCACAGCAGCAATAAGCTGGTGTCGCTGAGCAAATCCCAAAATTTCGGGCTGATGGACTCGTTAACCGCCCCGACATAATAAGCGGCATAGGGCGCGGGTTCTTGGTTGTCCAAGCCTTCGGCGATGAGCACCACGAACAAACCTAAGCCTGCGTATGCGGCGATGGCTAAACGTAAGGCAGTGAGGTCGAATACGGCGTTTAGTTGATTTTTTATAGTGGTGTTCATGATTTACACTCGTGACGCTCGTTCCCAAGCTCCGGCTTCATTGTCATTTAATTGAGCAAGGTAAGCCGTTCGCCTTGAGCCAAGTCGAAAGGTGGACGGTTTACTTTGCGAGGATCGGATTTTTCCGTTCATGCTTCGACTAGGCTCAGCACGAACGGAAAAATCCTTAACTTATTGTCAGTCAAGCTGATACTTGGAAACGAGCCTGTCTACACATTCACGGCGCAGCAATCTGCCCCAAAATCCCTTGTATCAATTGCGGCATCAGCTTCTCTTTCCGGTAAGCGTACAAGGGGCTGAAAAATATCCGGTGCGCCATCGTCACGGCGTAAACGGTCTGTAAATCTTCCGGCAATAGATTGTCGCGGCCTTCCAGCCAAGCGCGGGTTTTCGCGGCGCGGAGAAAAAAGCTCATGCCACGCGGGCTGGCTCCGGCTTGTATCAATTCCGCCATATCGACATCTGCCAAGCGGATGCCGAACTTGGCGGGATTATGCGAGGCTTGCCATAAGGCCAAGGCGTAAGTCTTGAGTTTGTCGCTGCTGTGGATGTGGGCTTGGATGCTGGCGGCGACTTCATTCAGTTGGTAATAGGCGATTTGTCCACCCGGCATTTCTTGTACCAAGCGGTCGGTGTCGTGGTAGCGCGGGTTGAACATCAGTTCTTGCAACACCGCTTCATCGCTAGGCGTGTCGAGGCTGATTTCAAACATAAATCGGTCTTTGGCGGCGGCGGGCAATTCAAAGGTTTCTTCGCGCTCGACGCGGTTGCGGTCGGCGAATACTTGCAGATGCGGCAAGTGGTAGGTTTGGTTAAACGCGCTGACACTGCGTTCCGCCATGGCCCGTAATAATAAGGCATGGACTTGCGGGCGGGCGCGGTTGATTTCGTTAAAAAAGAAGGTCGCCAAGCGTTCGCGGTGGTTGAGCAAGGGGCCGGGATCGACGCGGGGTTTGCCACTCGCATCTAGGTAGGTGTAATAAATCAGATCGGCGGGCATTAGGTCTATCGTGCCTTCGATGCGCTGGTAATCGCCACCCAAACCGTGGGCGATGGCGCGGAGCAAGGTGGTTTTGCCGACACCGACATGGCCTTCTAACAAAACATGTCCACGTGCAAACACTGCCAATAACAAATGGCGCACGGCGGCAGTTTGCCCGATGACGATTTGGTTGAGCTGGTGTTCAAAGCGTAAGGCTTGTTCGCGGCTGGCGTTTAAGTCGGTCATGGTTTTCTGTAAAAAAATCCGGCAAGGGAGGTTTGCCGGAATTGAGGGGGATTAGCCTAAAAACAAATCGTAGGATGTGTTGAACGAAGGGAAGCGCATCATTCACTCGTTCCCAAGCTCCAGCTTCACTGCCATTAAGTTAAGAAATAAGATTATTAAAATCATTAAGTTGTAGATTTTAATAATCCCCCTCAATCCCCCTTTTTCAAAGGGGGAGGATCACTTTTTTACAATTTCAGTGAAAAAGTGGTTAAATTCCCCCCTTTGAAAAAGGGGGGCTAGGGGGGATTTGTTAACCTAACCAATGTTTTATTGACATTTTTTCTTAACTTAATGGCAGTGAAGCTCCAGCTTGGGAATGCGGTAGCCGAAGCTCTAGCTTCGCATTCTCATAATGTCAGGAAACTAGAGCCTACAGCTATTCTCGAAGCTAGAGCTTCTGGGACTTGAGTTCCCAAGCCGGAGCTTGGGAACTAGCGCAACTGACGAACCCAAACTTAATTGGCGATGTCATCCACGTCATAAACAAACTTGCCGGTTTTGACGAAATTCAGGCGGCGTTTCTCGTTACGCGCTTCCATTTCCTTAACCGATTGGGCTTGTTTATTCAGTTCGTTGACATCATGCTTGGGGTCGTATTTGCTGCCTGCGACTTTGTCGGGATAGCCGGGTTTTGGCTCCCAACACACGCCGGGTTCTTTACAGTTGGTGCCATCGTAGGCCAAGGCGGACGCTGACAATACGGCGGCAAGTACCGCCATGCTGAATAATACTAATTTTTTCATACTGTTATCCTCATTATTTAGTTAACCATTTGGCCTTTTTCGGATCACCTGTGTAGATGTCACGAATAAACGCCATGATTTGCAACATTTCATCGGTGTTAAAGTTGACGTACTGCGGCCCCATCATACCGTTGGCACCGCCGAACAAGAGTTCAAACAAACCTTGGTCGGTGGCGTTGCGCGGGTAAGTCCAATAATCGTCCGCTAGACCTGGGCCGAGTTTGCCTTCCGCTTCGTGTCCGTGGCAGCCAGAACAGCCCGTCATGTACAGGCTTTTGCCTTTTTCCACGACTTCTTTGTTGCCGTTGTAGGGGTTTTTGCCGTCTTGCATAAACTGCTTGAAGGCATCGGTGTTGCCGCCTTTTTTTGCGAAACTCAAATCCAAGGTTTCGCCCGTGATGGCGTTATGCAGGGTGATGTCGGCCTGAGCCGCGCTAAAAAACAGCGATAGCGAAGCACACAGGGTGAGTGTTGATAATTTCATGTCCTGATTTTTTCCTTAATGGGTTGCGGCAACGGCGACTTGTTCTGCGTCCAGCAACGGTATGCCTTCGGCTTCCAGCAACTGCCGTATTTCCGGTTGTTTCGCTTTAATAACGTGGTTCAATTGTGCAAGCAAGGCTTCGTTGCCTTTACGCACCGCCATCGACGTGCTGTAGTGATGCCCGACTTTTTCCCCGTCGGCACGGTGGTTGGTGTCGGGGATCACGGTCATGGTTAACGGTGTGCCGGAGGCTTTGACATAACGCCCTGCCGCCGGCCCCCATAACGCCGCTACTTCAGCATGGCCTGAGGCCACTTCGCTGACCAGTTTTGCCGTGTCGTATTTAACGTATTGGTTGCGTTTGGATTTATAACCGATCAGTTCTTGCGAATAATTGAACATATCGTTATAGCGTCCGATGGCGCGTAACATCACTTCCGCAGGCGAACCCGGCACAAAGGCGATACGCCGGGCTTTTTGCAAAGCCTCGCTGTCCCACGAGTTGATCGCCTGTCCGTCTTGGCGGGTGATGAACACATAGCCGGAACGGTAATACGCCACACTGGTGGAGACACGCGGGTCGCCCGTATCCACGCCGATGGCGACATCACACAAGCCTTTGTCCAAGGTGTCGCGCAGGTAATAGCGCGGGTCAGTCCAGTAGACGTACTCGACTTTTTTGTTTAATGCTTGTCCGACTAACTGGGCGAGTTTGTTTTCAAAACCCTCGCCTTTGCTGTTGGAGTACGGCATTTCATCTTCGGCGGCGCAGATTTTGAGGCTGCCGTCGGCGTTTGCCGTGGACAGGCTTAAACCTAAGCACACGAGGGCTAACAGGTGTTTTTTTGTTAATGGCATGTTTGTTCTCGCTTCCAATCAATCTATATGCAAGTTCAGAGAATTCTGCTGGAACGGGTTTGCAACCCGTTCCGTAACGTTTCTAGTGCTCGAGAGGTGTTCCAAAACCTTAAGGACGGGGTTACAAACCCCGTCCTGCATTAAGACATTCCGGCAATCCCTGCCGGAATGACGATATTGCTATCTCGATTGCTCTTTACACATCACAACGCAAACACCATCACGCCGCCGCCCATTTGCGTGTAATGCGCCAATTCTTTAAACGCACCCACCGCACCTAAACCTGCCGTCGGGTCTTTCAGGTCAAACACCAAACCGACACCAGGCCAACCGCCAACCCCGTAATAAATCGCCACATATTGCTTGCCGTCATGCAGATAAGTGATAGGGTGACCGATAACGCCGGAAGGCAGTTTGAATTTCCACAGCTCTTCACCAGTTTTGGAATTCAGAGCTTTGATGTAACCATCCAAAGTGCCGTAGAACACCAAGTCGCCAGCGGTAGCCGTCGTGCCGCCCCACACTGCGAATTTCTCCTTCACTTCCCATTCAAACTCGCCAGTGACGGAGTTCATGGCTTTGACTTGGCCTAAGGTGCCTTTCGGGCCTGGGTACATGTTCAAGGTCGCGCCGACGAAGAACTGGCCGGCACGGTAAGGCAGCATGAACGGCTCCCAATCCATACAAATGTGGTTGATGCCCATGAAGAACAGTTTTTTCGCGGGGTCGTAAGATTCGATGCCTTGGTTGTGGTAGCCCATCGCGGACGGGCAAATGCCTTTGGCTTCGTGATCCATGTGCGTCGAATATTCCGGGTCACGAATCGGCAAGCCGGTTTTCAAATCGACTTTTTTCACCCAGTTGACGGTGTCGTCAATTTTGAAAGCGTTAATCAGATCGCCATTTTCCCTATCCAGCGTGTACACCAAGCCGTTACGGTCAGGATGGGTCAGCAACTTGCGTTTTTTGCCGTCCACCACTTGCTCAGACAAACCCATGTAGTTAACGCCTGCGTAGTCCCATTCGTCATGCGGGGTTTTTTGGTAGCCGAATTTGGCCTCACCTGTGTTGACATCACGCCCCCAGATCGTCATCGTCCATTTGTTATCGCCGGGGCGCATGGTTTCGTTCCACGGCGCCGGGTTGCCAGAACCGTAATAGAGCATGTCCAAATCGGGGTCGAAGGCGTACCAACCCCAGTTGGTGCCGCCGCCGATTTTCCACGCATCGCCTTCCCAGGTTTTCAAACCCAAACCAAACTGCCCGTAATGCGGGTTGGCTTTGTTGAAACCTTTCGCCAACTTGATGTCTTCGTCAGGGCCGGTGGCATAAACGCGCCACGCTTGCTTGCCGTCTTTGATGTTGTAAGCGGTTGCATAGCCGCGCACACCCAATTCCGCACCGGAACTGCCGACGATGACCTTATCTTTCACGACAAACGGCGCAATGGTCAGCGTAGAACCCATCGCAATGTCGGAGTTTTCCATTTTCCAAAGCAGTTCACCGGTTTTGGCGTTCAAGGCGACGATATGGCCGTCCAATTGGTTTTGGAAAATGGTCGCCGGATAACCGTTGCCTTCCGGTGCGTAAGCCAAGCCGCGGTTGACCACGTCACAACAGGCCACGGCGCGGGCAGCAGGGTTTTGTTTGGGTTTGAACTCCCAGAGAATTTTGTCCGGCTCGTTCAAGTCGATGGCGAAAATATTGTTCGGGTACGGCGTGTGCACATACATGATGCCGTTGACCACCAACGGGCCGCCTTCGTGACCGTTCAACACGCCCGTGGAAAATGACCAGACCGGTTTCAGGTTTTTGACGTTGGTGATATTGATGTCGTACAGCTCGCTAAAATGGGTCGCGCTGTAATCTTTGGTCTGCATCACCCAGTTGGTGTTTTGGCGCGACAGTTTTTCCAGTTCTTTGTTGGCGAGCGCAGGTTGCGCCAAAGCCAAGGCAATGCCCGTCGCCAACGCAGTACGTCCGGCACAACGAGCCATTTTCAAAATCCGCATGATTCCTCCAGAATGTTATTGTTTTTTGTTCAATAGGGCCTAGCCAAATGTCCTGATAATAAGTGCTTGGCTTGCTTGATCTGGCAAGGTTGGTTCAGGACACCCGGCTATGCTGGGCGGAAATGATACGGTGGGCGACGGGAAGGCCGTTACGGAATAAGCCTTTAAAACAGCGGGGAAAATGGCAGTAAATTTGGGGGAAATATTCCTGCGATGCTCGTTCCCATTTATGCCCATAAGCTCTGGCTTTGGAACGGCGCGTAAAAAGGAAATCCTCCTATAGCCCCAATAGGCCGAACACGGCATCATGGGCGTTTTATCGGTAAGGAGGATAAGGTGTCACAAAAAATCAATGTCTTGTTGGTCGATGACCATGCGGTGGTCAGGGCGGGTTATAAAACCTATCTGTCCTTATCGGAAAATGTCGGGCAGATTTACGAAGCCGACCGTGGCGAAACCGCCTGCCAGTTGTACAACCAGCATCAGCCCGACTTGGTCGTGCTGGACTTGTCGATGCCCGGCATTGGCGGTTTTGAAACCATCCGGCGGCTCATCAGCCGCGACACCCACGCCAAAATCTTGGTGTTCAGCATCCATAATGAACTGGTCTACGTCACCCGCGCCTTAAAGGCCGGGGCGAAAGGCTATATCACCAAAAACAGCGTCCCCGAAACCCTCATCACGGCAGTCGGTAAAATCGCCCAAGGCGGTACGTTTGTTGAACCCGAACTCGCCCAGCAACTGGCAATTACCATGACTTCAGGCTTGGACGGTTCGGAAAGGATTAAATTATTGTCGCCGCGTGAATTCGACGTGTTTTGCCTATTGGCAAACGGCTACACCACGCATAAGGCGGCGGAGAAATTGTGTTTGAGTTATAAGACCGTGTGCAACCACGGCACGGCGATTAAGGAAAAGTTGGGGGTGGCGACGCTTGCCAAATTGACGTTGTTGGCGACTAGGCAAGGCTTAATCGAAGTGCATAATGCGCTGCAAGATGATGGATAGGCTGGCAATGCGCCCGTCAGGTTTCAAAACCTGACGGGTTTGGGCTGAGAATGGCTATTTCTCCAACTTTTGCTTAAGCCCGTCAAGACCATTCTTAAAAAATGCGTTCATGGCTTTCACCGCCGCCTCGTCATTCAAATTTTCGGGTGGCGTATTGCCCGTGTCGCCGCGATAAAAACGGCTTTTTAACACTACGGTGCTATTGCTGGCATCGCCGCCTGGGATGACTTGTAAGGTCACGGAATAGGAACTCGCCGGAAAGGCCTGGACGTTTTCGGTTTTCAGGCGGTAGCTGTATTCGTGATCTTTATCGCTGTAAAAATCCAATTCTTCAATCAATTGCCCGCCGTTTTGCAGCGTGATGGTGCGCGTGCCGCCGGATTCGTGCTTACCATCGCCCGTGCTGTGTTTGACATCGGGATGCCAATTGGCGATGCCGTCAAATGGTTTTACTGTCTCCCACACCGTGGCGACGGGCGCGTTAATCGTGACGCTTTCTTTGGCTTTTTGAGGTGTTGGCCCGTGGGCTAAAGCAATGAGAGGAAACATCAAGAAACTGGCAAACACAAAAGCGACGGGCTTCATAAACAATAATTCCTAGAAAAAAGGCTTATTATTGATAATCAGCGACGAAACCGCTTGGGGGATATTCCTGATCTTAGCTGGAAGAATTCCCGTTTTACGGATCGCGCCGGATGCTTCATCGCCTGGGCGCAAAGCGTAGCCGAAATCGCCTTAGGATTTGGCTAAAATAACAAGGCTTACAAGTGGCGGCTTAACTCCGTTGGATTTCACTAATAAGGTCAGCCCGCCGCCATAGCTGCTGGTGTAATACTTGTCTTTAAGTTTAGCCGCCCTGTAGTCCGTGTCTTTATTGAGTTTTCGCTGGACAATAAAAAACCCGCTAAGCCAAACAGCTTGCGGGTTTCGAATTTTTTGCGCTTTTTTATTCCGTGGTACCGAGAAAAGGACTTGAACCTTCACGAGCTTACGCCCACTAGCACCTGAAGCTAGCGTGTCTACCAGTTTCACCACCTCGGCAGAGAATGCAGTAAAGCGATTGAGGGCGCACTATACTGATACCGCCGGACTTTGTCAATCTGCTTGCCTGAATATAGCCAACTAAGATTTATTGACGCTTCAATGGCTTATTTTAATCCTTTGCATAAAGCTGGCTGCTACCGTCCATTTCACCTGTCTGCACATACAGCATGGGTTTGCCGTCACGCAGTTTGTTTGCCGCCAGTACTTCGCAGATGGCGATTTTATGGTCGCCTGCATCGGCATAATGGCTGATCCGGCAATCGAAATAGGCCAAACCCGTGGCTAAGATCGGTGCGCCGGTGCAGTCTTGTTGCCAGACAAACCCCGCCATTTTGTCGGCTATATCATTGCGCCCAAAATGGCCGGCGATAGCCAGTTGTTCCTGGCCCAACACGTTTACGGTGCAGATGCCGCCCGCTTGTAGAAGTTGGTAGGAATAATTGTGCGGGTTGATGCTGATTGCCAGCAACGGCGGGTTGAAGGAGACTTGCATCACCCACGCGGCAGTGAAGGCGTGGTGATGCCCACCGTCACTGACACCAATAATATAGACCCCCGTGTTGATATTCTTAAACAGCTCTGGTAATTGTGTCATCATGTTCTTGTACCAATTGGATACGCATTGATAAATCAATAGCTTGCAGGTTTTTGGTCAACGCACCGATGGAAATGTAATCCACGCCTGTTTCGGCGATGCGGCGGATATTTGTGAGATTGATATTGCCGGACGCTTCCAGTTCGACGGTCCCAGCGGTTAGGGCAACGGCGGTTTGCAAATCGTCTACTGTAAAATTGTCGAGCATGACGCGCTCAGGATTGGCAGCCAGTGCTTCGGTCAACTCTTGCAAGGATTCCACTTCGATTTCGACCGGAGCGGTCGGATGCGCCCGCGCCGCTTGCACGGCTTTGGTGATGGAACCGGCGGCGATGATATGGTTTTCTTTGATCAACACGCCATCATACAAGCCCATCCTATGATTGTGGCAACCCCCACAAGCGACAGCATATTTTTGGGCTTTTCTCAGTCCAGGCAAGGTCTTGCGGGTATCCAGCACCTTGCAACCCGTACCTGCCACCGCATCGGCGTATTGTCTGGCAATGGTGGCGGTGGCCGATAAGGTTTGCAGGAGATTTAAGGCGGTGCGCTCACCCGTCAATAAGGCCCGGGCGTTGCCAGCCAGGGTGCATAATAGGGTGTCGGCGTTGACCCTATCGCCCTCCGCCACTTGCCAGATGATCTTGACATTGGCATCCAGCGCGGTAAATACGGCGTTAAACCAGGCTTGTCCACAAACCACCATCGTTTCACGGGTGATGACTTGGGCTTGTGCCGACATGCTTTCAGGAATTATCGTTGCGGTGATGTCGCCGGAACCGATGTCTTCATCGAGAAAAACTTGTATTTCGGCAGTTGCTACAAAATTGGGCATAGTATTTATTTTAAGGTGTTCAAAAAAGTCAAATCAAACGGTCATAAAGCCGTAGAATAACACGGTTAAAAAGCCACTACTAAGCAGAATACATGGGTTCAAAATTATCAGTCAATAACCACCGCTCCGACGTGATCGGCTTAACCTACATCTATCCCGTGCTGTCCAGACGTGCGGGCGGCTTGTCTATCGGCATCAACTTCAACACCAATAATACCTGCAATTGGCGTTGCGTTTATTGCCAAGTGCCTAATTTGACTATCGGCGCGGCTCCGCCCATTGATTTTGACTTGCTGGCTAAGGAATTGCGCCTGTTTCTTGACGATGTGCTACACGGCGATTTCTATGACCGTTTTGGGGTGGATGCAGACAAACGGGTGATTAAGGACATTGCCATCGCCGGCAATGGCGAGCCAACTACGCTAAAAGACTTTGCGCGGGCGGTCGGTTTGATTGGGCAGATTGCTACGGAGGCGGGCGTATTTCCTGCCAGCGATTATGTGTTGATCACGAACGGTAGCTTGATCCATCTACCCAGGGTACAAGAGGGTTTGAAGATATTGAACGATTACCACGGGCAAGTTTGGTTTAAGTTTGACAGTGCAACGGAAGCAGGCCGGAAGCTGGTCAATAACTCCAGCCAAAGCTGCCTGGCGGCGGTGGAAAATTTGCTGATTGCCAGCCAGCTCTGTCCAACCAAACTGCAAACCTGTCTGTTTGATTTTGCAGGCCGTGGTTTGCCCGATAGCGAAAAATTAGCTTATCTGGAAATTTTAAAACAGATTAAAAACCACAGTAATGTACATAGGATTATGCTGTACACCATAGCCAGGCCGTCAGCGCAACCGGAAGCCGGGCAGTTGGCAAAGCTACCCGCAGAAACGATGGAGGCATTTGCCGCTGAAATCAGGGCACTGGGGCTTGACGTTTCGGTGAGCGTTTGAAGCGGTGATCCGCAATGCAGGCAATCCCTATTGATTAAGGGATAAGCTTGTCACAGATAAGGATTTGGCCATTAATAACTTCCCGATATTAAGACCTGACAGGTTTTTGAAACCTGTCAGGTCTAGGGTTTCAAGAATGGTTCAAGGAAGTTATTTTTAGCCAAATCCTAAGCAGGGAAGAATGGGCGAATCCTTGCCCACCAACTTGGTTTAAGCGAAAAACTTAAACTACATCCAAATTTTCATCTTCGTAAATCCGCGTTTTTTTCCAGCCTAAGAATTTTTCGTCATGGAATTCCAAATCATTATCTATGGCGTATTCGTAACAGCTTCTGAACAAACGCGCGGTGCGGAAAGCGTGCAGTTCATCATCGGCGGTAACCCGTTCGACATTGCCCACCTGGAAAGTTTTGTTGCGTGCCTTGCCATTGCAGACCCAGAATACCGTATAGCATAAATAGCTTTTGTCTTTGCGATGGTCAAATTTGATGGTTCTGGATACGCCAGTCAAGCCCGTCGTGGTTTTGTTTTTAGGCGGTTTCAAAAAGCGGGTTTTGCTGCCTTTCAACACCACCAGCATCTGGTCGCGCCAAGTGATGGCGGCCTGCAAGGATTTATTCCGGTTGCCCCAAAGCTTATGCGAAAAATAACGGCTGCTCTCTTTGCCACGCCTGACAATCCGCACTTGATAACCGAATACGTCGGGTTCTGTAATATGTTTGTTTTTTTCCATGGAAATACCCTTCCCCAAGAATAGTATGCCGTTAGCGGCAAGGTTATGCCGCCATCAGCCTGTAGTTTTAAAAAATCGTCAACCAATTTGTAATTTAGCTGTAATAATTATCGCTAAAGACACTGCAAATGCAAGCAAAAAAATAATAGCACTAGACAATTCCTGACTAATCTAGTGTAGAATAAGCGCCACTCCACTGGCATAGTGGCTGATAAAACCCAATAACACTTTATTTTTCAATATCTTGGAGATAGTCAATGAGCGTATTAGTTGGTAAGCAAGCCCCTGATTTTACAGTTCCTGCCGTATTAGGCGATGGTCAAATAGTTGATTCTTTCAGCTTCTCTGAAACGACTAGCGGCAAATATGCCGTAGTATTTTTCTACCCATTAGATTTCACTTTCGTCTGCCCTAGCGAGTTGATCGCATTGGATCACCGCATGGACGAATTCAAAAGCCGTGGCGTGGAAGTGATCGCCGTATCAATTGATTCACACTTTACCCACAACGCATGGCGCAACACCCCTATCAACAAAGGCGGTATCGGCCCCGTCCGTTACACAATGGCGGCTGATTTGTCACATGGCATTTGTAAAGCTTACGATGTCGAAGCCGCCGCTGCCGTTGCTTACCGTGGCACTTTCTTGATTGACCGTAGCGGCGTGGTGCGTTACCAAGTCGTCAACGACCTGCCATTAGGCCGTAACATGGACGAATTGTTACGCATGGTTGACGCATTGCAATTCCACGAAGAACACGGCGAAGTTTGCCCGGCCGGTTGGACTAAAGGCGATGCCGGCATGAACGCCAGCCCAGCCGGAGTCGCTGAGTATCTGGACAAAAACGCTGACAAACTGTAAGCATTTTTAGCTAAACCTAGCTAAAAATAACAAGGCGCGTTGTTTCGGCAACGCGCCTTTTTTATTGGTCTGCGTCAGAATTTCTTTCAATTTTTTCCATTTGCCACATACGCCGGGCGTACACCATGAAACGCCCAATCCGTTGCAAAAATACTAATAACGTCACCTGATTGAATTTCGATTTCGAACTTACTGTTTCCCACTTGGCGTAATGAGTTGACAGAAATGGATGCCCCCCATGGTTCATGCCTTGGTATGTTGATTTGGGAAAGACCATTGAAGACAAGCAGGCAATTTTTCTCAACAAATGTTTCTAATTGGAAAACACAAATCCCCCCTTTCCAATCGACATTTATAGAATTCAGTATTGCATCATGAAGTGGTAGCGAATCAAACATACGGTCATCCTAATTTTTGATCAACTTCAACCCAGGCGGCAAAGCTTCCCCGAAAATCTGCTTTTCGTCCTTCTCATCCAATTCCTTAACTTCCTCAATCAATTCCACCCATGAGGCAGGGGCTTTGCTAAGCCGCAATTTACTGCTGATCTGCACCCGCAAATCCTCATCAATATCACGGCTACGGTCGCCGCTCATCCGCGCAATCAAAGCAGAGGCAAAGCCGATAGGCGGGGATTTTTTCCAATCCTCCTGCATCATGCGCAACAGCCAAATTGAGACCGTTTCTGGCGGGATGACATTGTGGCTGCTACCGTGGCACGGAACCCGTGCGCCGATGCGGCCTACCGCCCACCAGGATTGGTCAGGTTCACCGGCTTTTTGCAGGCGTTGTAACAACCATTCGCCCAATTGGATTTTTTGTGCCACGGGCAAGCGTTCCAACACCGCCGCCAAGCGTACAATCTCTTCATAACCGCGTGTTTTCAGTTGCTTGGCGACATTAGGTTGCCGCGCCGAAGCGGGATTGAGGTATTTGCTGATGTCAGAAAACAACCGCTCTTGCGCGGCGCCGTCCAGGCCGCCTGCAATGCGCCGCCACAGCGTCCACCACTCCGTCCAATTCTGGATTTCGTTGACAAACTGGATGCCTTGCGGATATTGCCTCCACAATTGCCCGACCCGCCAGTCATCCAGCGGATAGCCAAACCCAGGCCGCAGACAAAAACCGATCAAACTCAACCAAATACGCTCGTGATTTTCCGAACGGCGGTGATATTTGCCCCCCTCCAGCAACATCGTAAACAAGGCGCGGAGCAACGGCGTCACCCATTCAGGACGCGGGCTGCCGACAATTTTTTCCAAATCGGCGCGTAGGCTTTTCACGGCTTTGGGATCGACTTGTTTGGATTTTGTACCGTAAATGGTTAGGATTTTTTCTTCCAGCCGCTGCATTTTGTCGCCAGACAAGGCCACATCCGCTTGCGCCGAAGCACGATTGTTTTTGCGGATTTGAAATTCCACATCCCAGCGTTGCAGAGGATTATCGACAGCGACGCATTGGATTTTCAAGGTGCCGACTTCAGTTTGCGTGACCGCCAATTGCACGACCACTTCGCTAGCCGGCGCATCGCCATCATTTTGTAAAGCCACGGCGAGCGGCGGCAACGAATGGAAATCATCGGTGATATTGGCGACATCGCCGGGCTTGAACCCGTTGTCGCCCGTGGTCGAAGCCAAATGGAAACGCACCGGCACACCCAAGCGCAACGCGAATTGGCGGTCTTTTAAAATGACTTCATCGCCTTCCTCGCTGCCTTTCGGCAAGATGCACACGCCTTGTTGCTGGTCATCGGTGTCCACCAGCAAGAAATAACTCCGCGCTGCGCCGCCACCGATTTTCAGTTTTTTCTCGCGTCGGGCCACCGCATAACTGACCGCGCCAAATGCCACGGCGAGTTCAGGATGCTGGTTGTCCAGCAACACGGGGGCTTGTTCGCGCCACGAAGCCAACAGCGCCAATAAACGTTGGGTGATCGGTTGGCTACGGAACACGCCGCCGTTCAGCAATAACGCGTCCGGCACAACACCCGCACCGCCCAGCGCCTCTTGCGCGGCGACTTTATGCTGCTTCAAAAACGCCGCGATATGCTTGCTAACGGCGGGTTCGGCGGCATAAGGCAAGCCAAATTCGACCACGCCGCTACGTCTGCGGTCGGGCAAATCGTGCAAGCCGGAGATCGGGAAAAAACCATCTAGCGCAATCGTCCTGGCTTCCTCGCGGGCCAAGATAGCCGAACGCGAACTGCCAATCAACTTGGAACCGCCGCCCAACAAAGTGACGTTGACTTGCTCTGGAGCGTCTTCCGCCAGCAAACGTTCTTTGGCGATGCGGCATTGCTCGATCAATTGCGAAAAATCCGCCGCCGACAAACGCTTGTCCGCAGAACCCAAACGGCTTTCCGCCAAATGCGCCAAGGCCAGGTCGATATTGTCGCCGCCCAGCATCAGATGATCGCCCACGCCGATGCGGGTCAATTTAGGCTCGTTAGTGCCTTGCTCGACTTTAATCAGGGTCAAATCGGTCGTACCGCCACCGACATCGCAGACCAGCAACAAATGCACATCCGCCAAAATTTGTTGCAGTTTTCCCGCATGGCGGTGCAACCAGTCGTAACACACCGCTTGCGGCTCTTCCAGCAAACGCACTTGATTTAACCCAGCGATTTTCGCCGCTTCCAAAGTCAACGACCGCGCCGCTTCATCGAATGACGCCGGCACGGTGATGACGATGTCTTGTTGCTCCAAAGGTGCGTCAGGGAATTTATGCCGCCAGACCGTGCGGATATGTTGCAAATAACTGGCGCTGGCATCAATCGGCGAGACTTTGGTGATGTCCTCGCCACTGCCCCACGGCAAAATCTCCGCGCTATGGTCCACCGACGGATGCGACAACCAGCTTTTCGCACTGGTGACGAAGCGGCCCTTGGTTTTTGCGCCCAACACCCGCGCCGCCTCGCCTATCACAGCGTCTTCCCCGGCGGGTGAAAAACTGACATCTGCCGCCGACAATTCGCCTTCAGCCGGATGGTAACGCACCGACGGCAGCAACGGCCTGGCCGCCACCTGCCCCGGTGCAATGAGTTGTTCGATGGGAAAAATCTGGATGTCGGCGGTTTTATGGTCGGCTTCGGTGCTGATGCGGGAATAGGCAACCACGGTGTGGGTGGTCCCCAAGTCGATGCCGACTAGATAAGTTGAAGCTGGATTTTGCACAGTTTGTAATGGTTCTAAAAGTGAAGGGGGGCTTTTAGGTTTATTACATAGCAATGGGTATTTTGCAAGTTGGTTTTTGTCGCCAAGCTGGTTCGCCAGCAAAATCATCCGTATTCCGCTATCGCTACATAAGTAGTTGTGCATATATTTTTTAACATTTTAAGAGAAGCTGTCATTCCGGCAATCCCTGCCGGAATGACGATGCTTCCTCAATATTGTAGTGAAAACAGTGGACGTTTGTTCTGTGAAAATCAATGTTAAAAAACTTTTTCACCCTACTTACCTGCGAGATTGCAGGACTAAGGATATGGCAAAAAATAACTTCCGCTAATGATTCCCACGCAGAACGTCCACTGCCCACAGTTAAGGAATAAATATTAATATTCATGCGGTTACGATTACATTTTTTTAATTAAATTAAACTCTTAACTGTGGGCAGTGACGCTCTGCGTGGGAACAATAATTCGGCAGATTATTTTCAACCAAACCCTAAACAACTCATCCAACCTAAAAATAATCTTGCATTTATTTTAAAAATGTGAGTCTTTCATCATCAATGCGTTTTGTGAGGACTATACTTGTTGATATAAGCATTACGAAACAGGGTTGTCTTTAACTTGGGCAGGACGGGGTTTTGCAAGGCCCGTCCTAAAACTTTCAAGATGCCGACAAACCATTAAAGCCTGTGAGGGAGCGCGGTCATCTTGACCGCAACCGGAGCGGGGCGGGGTTTTGCAACTCCGTTCTGAACGTTTCAAGATACCGACAAGCCATTAAAACCTGACGGAACGGGCCGCTTAAGGCGCCTACTGTTGGAACAAACCCGTTCCGGTCTGTTCCAGCCAGCTTGCCCGACCCACGCATTTATTTTGACGGCAATGCCGTCAACCCGTGTGCGGCTACAGATCCGATCCCTCGCGGGACGCCGTTTGCCGCCGCCTTTTTCCGAAGTTTTTTAGTTGATGAGGAAACAAACCATGAAAAAGAACAAGTATTGTCGGCTGCTGCCGATATTGATATTGGCCTTGCTGCCGGGCCTGGGCGAGGCACTGACGGCCTCGCCGCCTGCCGCCGCGCCATCGGCGGTGCGGGTGGAGGGGGCGGTCAGCCGCGCCGTGGGGGTGACGGTGACGCGCACGGGGCAAGGCCTGCACATCAGGACGGCTTGGGTTTCGGCGAAGTGACCGCCTGGGTTTGGCAGGACGAGGACATCAGCGGGGCGTTGCAGGCGGCTCTGGCTGACCACACCGCCGCTATCCAGGAAACGGCGGTTGGCTTTGAGATGGACTGGCGGCAACCGCCGGAGCGGGTGATGGCAAACGGCGACGGTCGCTTGCGGGTCGAGGCTGCCGCCCAAGGCATTAGCGTAGCTTCCACCGCCCCAATCAACTGCCCCGTGCAAACCGTGTTCGGTGCCGCCACCCGCCCCGCGCGGGCGGTGGACGCCGAATGCGACTACAGCGGCCTCACCTGCCTGCAACCCGGGCAACGCCACACCGGCATGAATTTCTCCGGCAGCGGCGAGGCCACCGCCATCGCCCTGGGCATCGTGGTGCGCGTGGAAACCCTGAACCCGCAAGACCACAGCATGGGCAACAACGTCATTCTGCGCCATGTCCTGCCTGGCCCCCACTGCGCCGTTGTCTACAGCAGCTACTCGCACCTCGCCAGCATCGACGCCGCCATCACCGCAGGCACGCAGGTCGCCCAAGGCCAGACCCTGGGCGTCATCGGCGGTTCCGGCAACGGCAATGCCGACACCTTTGCCCCGCACCTGCATCTGGAAATGAAGGCCAAGGCGATCCCCGGCAACCCGTTTGGCTCAGGCAACCAGAGCCAAGACTGTGCCACCGACCCCTTGAACGCCAAAGCCGGGACCTGTTTCCGCTACGTCGGCAATGCCGCATCGCCGCCCACCACCCCCAACAGCCACGGCTACCTGAACCCCGTCGGCTACCTGGACAAGACCCTCACGCTGCCGGTGTATCGGGAGGTCAGCGCAGGCGGAGCCCACATCTGCGCCCTAAAGGCCGACAACACCCTGACCTGCTGGGGAAACAACGAAAAAGGCCAAGCCACCCCGCCCGCCGGGACGTTCCGGCAAGTCAGCGCGGGCGGCACCCACACCTGCGCCCTCAAGGCCGACAATACACTGACCTGCTGGGGCGAAAACAAATATCGCCAAGCTACCCCGCCTGCCGGAAAGTTCCTGCAAGTCAGCGCGGGCGACTTCCACACCTGCGCCCTAAAGGCGGACAACACCGTGGCCTGCTGGGGGCAGCGCCATTACGGCCAATCCACCCCGCCTGCCGGAGCCTTCCAGCAAGTGAGTGCGGGGGGGGCTCACACCTGCGCCGTCAAGGCCGACAACACCGTGGCCTGCTGGGGAAACAACGAAAAAGGCCAAGCCGCCCCGCCTCCAGGGACTTTTCAGCAAGTGGGCGCGGGTGCTTTTCATACCTGCGCTCTCAAGGCGGACAACACTCTGGCCTGCTGGGGCGATAACGCCTACGGCAAAGCCACCACGCCCGCCGGGACGTTCCGGCAAGTCAGCGCGGGCAATGATCACACCTGCGCCCTCAAGGTGGACAGCACCCTGGCCTGCTGGGGTGCTAACGGCTACGGCCAAGCCACCCCACCCACCGGAGCTTTCCGGCAGGTCAGTGCGTATGCCTATCATACTTGCGCCGTGAGGGCGGACAACACTGTGGACTGCTGGGGGGAAGACGCCACCCCGCCCGCCGGGCAGTTCCGGCAAGTGGAAATGGGCATCTTTCACGCCTGCGCCGTCAAGGTGGACAATACCCTGGCCTGCTGGGGCTGGAACTACTACGGTCAAGCCACCCCGCCCACCGGGGTGTTCCGGCAAGTGAGCGCAGGCGGAGCCCATACCTGCGCCGTCAAGGCGGATAGCACCTTGGCCTGTTGGGGAAGGAATAACTACCGCCAAGCCAAGCCACCCGCCGGGAAATTTCTTCAAGTGAGTGCGGGCGGGCATTCGAACAACGAAGGGTCTCACACCTGCGCCGTCAAGGCGGACAAGACCCTGGCCTGCTGGGGCGGGAACTACTACGGCCAAGCCACCCCGCCCGCCGGAAAATTCCTTCAAGTGAGTGCGGGGCAGTCTCACACCTGCGCTCTCAAGGCGGACAAGACCCTGGCCTGCTGGGGCAGGAACCAAGACGGCGAAGCCACCCCGCCCGCTGGAACCTTCCGGCAGGTCAGTGCAGGTGCCTTTCATTCTTGCGCCGTGAAGGCGGACAACACCCTAGCCTGCTGGGGCTGGAACTCCTCCGACGAAGCCCGCCCGCCAGCCGGAGCCTTCCGGCAAGTCAGCGCGGACTGGTATATCACCTGCGCCGTCAAGGCGGACAAGACTCTGGCCTGCTGGGGCAATAACCACGGCCTAGCCGCCCCCCCTCCCGCCGGGAAATTTCTTCAAATGAGTGCGAGCGGCGTTTTCGCTTGCGGCATACGCACCAACGGCTTTATGGCTTGCTGGGGGGGACAAGTCAGGTAACCCGTAAGACGCATATCGTAGGGTGCAATAGGCGGTAGCCGTATTGCACCGCATGTTGGCCTTTGATCATTCGGCTCATTACGCTATCGCTAATGCGCCCTACGCGGGCTAAAAACCGAAAACTTGACCGTTTGAAGCATAAGTGCCTCTTTTGATGGGCCGGACGGGTAATTTGGCCTGTAAATTAGACCGCTTCCAAAAGCTTAGCAGCATTATTCCCCACAACAGGCTGTTGATACTGGGTCATTGAGAAAGCGGATGCCTGGCGATTCATGCGGCAAAGGCACTATGGGGGATTTACCCAACTTCAATTAAAAGCCACGCGCATTGACTCCTGACGATATGCCGTTAAATTAGGTGTATAAGCATTCCATTATGCGGGTACCAATCACGGTAAATTAGCTTTATCACCGCGCAAAGCCGGCCAAAATCTTTGTGATTGCCCAGTTTTGCTGGTTTTTAGCCCAAGCCATTGCTTTAGCCTAGAAAATCGGGAATTACCGTCCTAATGATATGGGAAAGACTTGGGGGCTTTATTGCGTTAAAATAGCAAGTTAGTCAATCTTTCCGTTTACTTTAGCGGCGTTTATTTTCGTCAATCGTGTGTTTTGAGGACATTTTATGCGTAAAAAACTTCTTACCTTTACCGGGGGCGCGGCGTTGCTCCTTAACGCTTCCTTGAGCCAGGCGACCACTGACTTGCCGCCGACGGCCAAAGTTGAGATGGGGCAACCGGAAGAGGTCTGTTCCAATTTTACTGCACCCGAATGGCGCAAAGAACAGGTTATTGACGGCGTAACAATCCAGGCGTCGAATTTGTGTAATCCAGACAACCCTGCCGATATTGCCGCGTTTGTCAAAGGCACGAATGGTGTTTCGATGGACACCTTGATGTCAACCCAGCTTGCCGCCGATGCGATCACGCTGTCAGACGATATGGACGGCGATGGCGATCCTGATAAAATCATCATCAAATTGGAAGTCGTGGAACTGAACGGACATTCCCCCGATGTCAAAACCCCTATCACCACTTTCGATATTGCCCCTGGCATCCAACCGACATTTTGGGTTTATGCGCCGAAAACCCGCGATATGTCCACTTTAAGCCTGTACGAACCGGAAGCCAATGCCTTGTTGCGTGCGCCATCGCCCGTCATTCGCGTCGAGCAGGATGACACGGTCTGGATAGTCCTGGAAAACACCCATTATTTGCCGCATTCCATCCACTTGCACGGTATCGACCATCCGTTTATGGATCATTCCGGCGGCGGCAACGACGGCGTCGGCCAAACCAGCAATATGGACACCATGCCTGGCGAGAGCAAAACCTATGTGATCAAGCCGCGCCAGCCTGGGACGATGTATTACCACTGCCACGTCCAGCCGCACACGCATATCCCTATGGGTTTGCAGGGCATTTTTGTCGTTGAGGAAAACCGTCCGAACAATTGGGTGCAAACGTTGAACGTCGGGGCAGGGCAAGTCCGCCACCCTTCAGTTGCGGTTATGGAAAAATACAGCCGCGAATATGACTTGCATTACCAGAGCGCCGACAAGGAGCTGCATGAAGTGGTCGCCCGTTCGGCGAATGACCCGCGCTTGATCGCCAAGCACATGAACATGGAATACGACGCCACGGATGCGACTGATGATTATTTTATGCTCAACGGGCGTTCTTTCCCGTACACCTTGCGCGAATCCCTGATTGAAATGGAGCAGGATAAAAAAGTGAAACTGCGTGTCCTGAATGGCCACACCGAATCCTTTGCCCTGCACATCCACGGACATAAACCCACCATCACCCATTATGATGGTGTCGACAACGGCCCTTCATCGTATATCCAACGCGATGTGCATGGCATGGAACCCGCGCAACGGATAGATTTGGAATTGAGCGGTGTTGACGATGGCTTGCATAGCTTCGGCCAGGGCATCTGGATGTTCCATGACCATGTCGAAAAATCTTTCACCACTAACGGCAACGGCGAAGGCGGCGATATTAGCCTGGTGGTTTATAAAGACTTTCTTGATGATCGTGGCATACCCAAAGCCCACGGCATGAGCTTGGCCCCTTATTTCACCAAGGCTTTTTGGCAACGCAATTACCCTATCTGGCAAGATTATGATGCCTGGCGTAGCTTAGGTTTGCCGGATCTGAAAGCCGATTACCAACCTTCCAAAGTCGCCGTGCAAGCTACGCCTGTCAAAACCGATGCTAACGGCACAACTGTCGAACAAAGCCCGGCATTTGGCAAATTATTGCAAGGCCTGTTATTAGGTTTGTTAAGCTATGCGGCAATTGTCAAACGTCAGTTGATTATTGATTTTTCCCGAGATTTAGTGAAAAAAGTCAGCGGAAAATAAGCGGCTGCACGGCAGCCAAGGGCTTAAGCCCTTGGCTGCCAATCCTTAAAAACATTTCAAAAACCCTCTTCACCTGCCGGGGCTTTCAACATCAAGGCCACCTATCAAACCACAGCATCCCGCCTGTCTTTATGAGCAACAACAATACCGGATATTCCATACTCAACGGTGATGCCGCCGGCTTGGCCCAAAAAACCGTTTTGGTCCTGGGCATAGGCCGTGGCGGCACGTCTATGGTCGCTGGTGTGTTGTCGAAACTCGGTATTTACATGGGTGATGGCTTGTCTTCACGCTATCAGGATACTGCCTTACTTGATTGCCTAGATCGTAACGATAAAAAGCAAGCCAAAAAAATTATCCAAAAACGCAACAACGCTTATCCGGTCTGGGGCATAAAAAAACTGCGTTTATGGCAATGGCGGCACTTGTTCCGCCAACCCGTATACGTCGTGATACTCCGCGACCTGTATGCGACCGCCAACCGCCGTGTCACCATCTATAACATCTCGCTGCTGACAGAGATGTTCAAGGTGCTGGCCCTAAATTTTAAGTTGCTATTGTTTTTGCGTTTTACCAAACGCCCGATTTTCATTGCTTCGTATGAAAAAGCCCTGTTGTTTCCTGAAGAATTTGTCACCGGATTAGCAGAGTTTTTGGGTTTGGACGATGCCACGCAGATCACCGAGGCGGTGGTGTTCATCAAACCGTCACCGCCAACTTACACCAATACCTTGGTCAATTTCAAAGCCATCAAAAAAAACCAAGATTATGTCGGTTATATTGATGTGCTTGCCGCCAACCACGTCTCCGGCTGGGCATTATCAACCTTACACAAAGATCCCGTAGCGGTGGAATTGTGGGTTAATGGCACACTGACCCAAACTATCACGGCCTGTTTGCCGCGTCCCGATGTGCCTAGCCAAAACAAACGTTTCCATGAACTGTGTGGATTTGCATTCCGGCTTCCCGAAGATGCGCTACTGCAAGCGGGCGATAAAATTGATGTCCGCTTTGCAATCCAACAACAAAGCTTAAATAATTCACCACAAGAATTTGTGTAAATTAGCTTGTAAAAATAAGAACATGGATCATACCCTACCCTGTCCCTGCGGTTCAACTTTAGCTTATGCGCAGTGTTGCGCACCTTTCCATTCCGGCGAAAAAATCCCTGCCACTGCCGAAGCCTTGATGCGTTCACGTTTTGTCGCCTTTTATCTGCAAAACAGTGCCTATTTGTTAGCGACCTGGGACGCCACGACGCGGCCTACCAATATTGATTTCAATCATGATGTTATCCAATGGGTACGGCTGGAGATTGTCGGCAGCCAAAAAGGCTTGGCAACGGATAGCAAAGGCACTGTCAGTTTTAATGCTTATTTTGTCCAGGAGGGTGAAGAAAAGGTGATGGGTGAAACTAGCCGTTTCAGAAAACTCGCGGGGCGTTGGTTTTACTTGGATGGGGAAGTCAAAGGTACGGCACTAAAGCCTCTTGCCCAAAGTAGGAACGGGCTATGCCCCTGTGGTAGCGGCAAAAAATTTAAGCGGTGTTGTATGAAGTAGTTTGTGGTCAATTAAAAAAGTGCTGGGATCACTTGCGTCACCCCAGTACCTTTAAAATGCCAAAACATAACAGAAATATGCCATTAACTCAGGTTAGCGGCATATTTAAGCCGTTAAAATTAACGGACGGCTCCGTTGCCGGTTTCGCCAGCGGCAGGTGCAATTGTTGGAGAACCACAAGCAACAAATTTGCTGGCCTGAGCACCGTACCCGCTACCATAGTACCAAGAAAAACTTGGATATGTGCCTTTTAACATAAAAAAATCAACGCAGGATGAAGTTGATCCTTGTGGTTTAATGGTAGTTATTTCTTGGATATTGTAGTTTTTATCCGATCCGATGATCACATTACTGCCAATCACCGGCCATACCTCACCACTGCATTGCGCCATTACAGCGGTTCCTGTGATGGAATTATGTTTACCGTCTACGGTAAGCGTGTATTGGTTACCATATTGGTCCTGAATGCAACCCGCGATACTGACTTGGGCGGCACCGAATAAACCAATGGCCAATAGAGCTGATAACGCAGTTTTGTTTATTGTCAACATATCAATTACCTCATGTACTTTCAAAGCCACCCTTATTAATAATTCCAGAAAACATGGATGGTGTTGGTATCTTCTGGATGTAATTTCATGTGTAAACGCGACAACGCATTTACGGTATAGAATTTACATCCATTAGTTCAGCTTGTCTTTGTAAATATGTCACAACTATGATCGTATCCGTAACATTTAACATTTAACATTTAACATTTAACATTTAACATTTAACATTTAACATTTAACATTTAACATTTAACATTTAACATTTAACATTTAACATTTAACATTTAACATTTAACATTTAACATT
>NZ_JAQTZU010000011.1 GCF_028687615.1 Methylovulum sp. | reverse complement strand
ATGTGCCTGGAGCGATAAGGGGAATTGTTTTGGGCGTGAGATGGCGGCCTCCTTTCTTTAGTCTTTACTTTAAAGCTCAAGTATAATCCTATGCTTTAAATATGAAAACTTGTTGGGATTGGTATTATTCCTTTAGAAAGTTTAGTTATTTTGTGGCATGCAAAATTATGTAGATAACTTGCTGTACTGCCCAAATTGCAAGAAACGTCTTAACAAATCCAACGCCAATAACGCCGCCTGGTTTTGTTTGCGTTTGATGCTTCCGGCGACGGTGTGGGCCGAGTCATGAAACGTTTTATCCGCCAGCAGGACGCTGTATACCGTAACGGCTTGGTTCTTGTCGGCCAAAGCATCTCTTCCGCCTGTATAAACTTGCACCAGGGCGAATTCTGACTGGTTATGTTTTTGTAGCTCAAGGGCCAATTGTTTGGCGACATCCGAATCCGATAGATTTTCAGCATCCATCACGATACTCATTTTTTGTGTAAGCCGTTCTAGCGATTGTTCGTAACGTGATTCCAGCAGCCAATCTACGCCGATACATAAGCTAGCCAACAAGCCTTGGCTGGCGGTTTCTATGATGGCTAAGGTATGTTTGCCCTGGTCCATCAATTGGTTGACAACCCCCGGCAAATCTGTGGACTCTTCATGTTGCCCTTCAAGCGCGTAAACATAGTCATCTAATAAACGGGCCACATCAGCCACCAAGGCAGTCCGTGCCGGTTCTGGATAAGCGTGGGGAAACAATAGCTTAGTTTGGACATCATTGAGGCTGGCACGAAACCCCAGTTGCACCGAAGCCGGAATGTCACACCCATTCATGCGCTGCTGAATATCCGACTCGCCTATGCCAAACGTTTTGATGGTGATTAACTGGCTGGGATACAAAGAAAAACGCTGCGGCAATTCCGGCAGGATTTTGTCCAGAAAAATGGGCCGCATTTCTGATGGTACGCCCGGCAAAAAAACCAGCCAGCACCGGCCTTGCTGCACCGCAAAGCCTGGTGCCGTACCCCATTCGTTATCCAGCCGCAATGCGCCTTGTGGCAACATGGCCTGTTTGCGGTTGGATTCCGGCATGGGCCGGTTACGATGGCTGAAAAACTGTTGGATTTGGGCAAAAGCCGTGGCATCGAAAACCAGCGGTAATGCAAAAGCCTGGGCAACGGCTTCGGTGGTCAAATCATCCAGCGTGGGGCCCAAGCCGCCCGTGCAAATACAGCAGTCCGCCCGCCCCGCTATTTCCCGTAACAAAGCCACCAAATCATCCAGCTTGTCGCCGACCGCAGTATGCCGGGTGACTGTAAAACCCAGGTTTATCGCCTGTTGTGACAGCCAGGCGGCATTGGTGTCCACCGTTTGTCCGGTGACAATTTCTTCACCTTGTGAAAAGATTTCCAGCGTCGGATTCATTTATGTGCCCATTTGAAAGTGGTGTGTCAAAAACTGAGTAGTTGTAATTATACGGTTGCGGAGTACAAACCTAGTGCCCCGTCATTTAGTTAGATGGGTATTTGCGTAGGCCGGAATACCCGCAGGGCATAAATAAGACCGTTCGGGCGATAGCAAGAACAGGTGTTTCCGGCAAACATCCTTTCCTATTGCCGGAAACACCCACCTTGCGCTTCGCACGGGCGGCTTTATTCCGGCCTACGTCAACCCGACAATTCAACATTGACTGAGTACTAGGTTTGTACTCTAAAATGCAATGGAATCGCTTTGTAGTCAAGCACCACCAAAAACTGTACGCCATCAGTGCAATGTCTAGTATTAATTGTCCAATTTATTCTTGCCGAAATGATTTGAGTGAGGATTTTCACATCTTTTGTGCAAGCACTTATGAAACGATTAATAATAGGCGTTTTTCCATTTCTTGTTGTAAACCTGATGAAGATAGACCAACACTGGTTAAGCGACGCCATCCGCAAACCAACACCCAATTGTGACCAACGCATTGATCCAAAAGACATTTCATTGCTGGTCATCCACTGTATCAGCTTACCGCCCGGGGAGTTTGGCAATGATTATATCGATCAGTTGTTTGCCAATCAGCTCAATCCAGATGACCACCCCTATTTTAAAGAAATTTACCAACTTAAAGTCTCCGCGCATTTGTTGATCAAACGCGATGGCAATTGTGTGCAATATGTGCCTTTTGACCAACGCGCCTGGCATGCGGGCCTATCCCATTATCAGGGGCGCGAACGCTGCAATGATTTTTCTATCGGAATCGAGCTGGAAGGATGCGGGCAGGCGGCTTATACCGATGACCAATACCAGCAACTGGCGGCGGTGATCCGGGTTTTGCTGGCCCATTATCCAGGGTTGTCGCCCCAGCGTATCACCGGTCATAGCGATATTGCACCCGGACGCAAAACTGATCCGGGAGACACCTTTGATTGGCAGCGGTTGTTTAGTTTGTTGGCCTAAGGCAACCCGCAATAAATAATCTCCCTGGAACAAGAAAAAACATCGTCCACGAAAGCCAACAGTAGGCGCATTACGACTGCACGGATGCAGGAGGTAGAGCAATGCAGGAGCAGCGTAGCGGTGTGCCGAGGCGACACGAAAAGCACGAAAAACACCACAACACGATGCTTTTGAATGTTTTTTCGTGCCTTTCGTGATTTTCGTGGACAATTCTTTTAGTGGATTAATCAGTCGTATTGCGAATCTGTGGCGGTTTATTTTTGCGAGTTGCCTAAACCGATTGTTTTCAAAATCAGCGGCTACTCGTGTTCGTCACCGTGTTCTTCTTTATGGATGTCTTGAAGCGACAATGCTCTAGCTGAACTCCCTACTGCAACTGGAGACTTGGAACCCAAACCTTCGCTCAAACTGATTTTCAGTTTCAGGTTGTTCGGTGAGTCCGAGTTTTGCAAAGCATCTTCCAGCGAAATAATGCCGTCTTTATACAAGCGCAGCAGATGGCTATCAAAGGTTTGCATACCAATATTTTCCGATTTTTCCATCGCTTCCTTGATGTTTTGGATTTCCCCTTTCAAAATCAAATCCCGCACCAATTGCGAAGTCAACAGGATTTCAATCGCCGCGACACGCTTGCCCTCGATGGTCGGCACCAGCCGCTGAGAAATAAACGCTTTCAAATTCAGTGACAAATCCAGTAATAACTGGCTATGGCGTTCTTCTGGGAAGAAATTGAGGATGCGGTCCAGGGCTTGGTTGGAGTTGTTCGCATGGAGCGTGGACAAACACAAATGTCCGGTTTCGGCAAAAGCCAGCGCGTGTTCCATCGTTTCACGGCTACGGATTTCGCCGATCAGGATCACATCGGGGGCTTGCCGCAAGGTGTTTTTCAGCGCGTCTTCATAACTCATCGTGTCAACGCCGACTTCACGCTGGTTGACCAGGGATTTTTTGTGCGGATGGATGTATTCGATGGGATCTTCAATGGTGATGATATGACCGGACGAATGGGTGTTGCGATGGTCTATCAATGCCGCCAGGGACGTTGATTTTCCCGAACCCGTGCCGCCGACGAACAAAATCAGGCCCCGTTTTTCCATGATCACTTGTTTCAGTATTGCCGGCAAACCCAATTTGTCGGCATTAGGGATTTCCACTTTGATGTTGCGGATGACCAGCGCGAAATTATTGCGTTGCTTAAAAATATTCACCCGAAAACGCCCTATGCCCGGTTCGGAAATCGCCAAATTCATTTCCGGTATCGCTTCAAAAGCTTTTTTCTGGTCGTCATCCATCAAGCTGAAAGCAATTTCCTTGAGTTGTTCGTTTGAAAGTTTGATGTTTTCCAAGGGCTTAAGCATCCCCTGAAATTTGGCGGCAGGCGGTGCATCTACGGTCAGATAAAGGTCGGAACCGTCATGACGGACAAGAATAGTCAAATAATCTTTAAATTCCATAAGCTCGTTAGGGGGAGGTTGATAACAGGGTTAAGTTTAGCAAATTGGGAAGAGGACGCCAGAATATAAAATATCCGCGTATAATGCCCCGATTTATCCAATAACTTCAAACAACTACAAAAACCACAAAGGAACATGAATCAGCAAAGAAAAGCAGTGGCGCTCATTTCCGGTGGACTGGATTCCATGCTCGCCGCCAAAACCGTCATGGAGCAGGGCATCCATGTCGAAGGCATCAATTTTTACACGGGATTTTGCGTCGAAGGCCACACCCACGCCATCCGCGACAAGGACAAAGCCAAGCCCAAGCGCAACAACGCCCTGTGGGTTGCCGAGCAACTGGGCATCAAACTGCATATAGTCGATGTCATCGAAGAATACAAAAAGGTGCTGATCAATCCTAAACACGGCTACGGCGCACATCTAAACCCTTGCCTGGACTGCAAAATATTCATGGTCAACCGCGCCAAACAATGGTTGGTGGAAAATAATTTCGATTTTATCATCACCGGCGAAGTGATAGGGCAACGCCCCATGTCGCAACGCAAAAACACCATGCCGATTATCGCCAAACAATCCGGTGCCGATGATTTGCTATTGCGGCCTTTGTGCGCGAAAAACTTGCCGGAAACCTTGGCGGAGCGCGAAGGTTGGGTGGACAGGGAAAAATTGCACGACATCACCGGACGCTCGCGCAAACCTCAAATGGCGATGGCAGGGCAGTTCGGCATAGATGATTACTCCCAACCTGCGGGCGGTTGCTGCTTTTTGGTGGATAAGTTTTACACCGCCAAACTGGTCGATTTATGGCAAGCCCAAGGTACAAAAGATTACGAACTCGACGATGTCATGCTGTTAAAAGTCGGCCGCCATATCCGCCCCGCCGCGAATTTTAAATTGATCGTGGCCCGTGACGAAGGCGAAGGGCGGTTTTTGCAAGGCTACACAAATGACTACATCAGCCTGCTATCTGTCAGCCACAACGGGCCTTTAGTGTTGCTGGACGGCGAAGCCTCGGCAGAAGATTTGTATCTAGCCGCACGCATCACCGCCCGTTTTGGACAAGGGCGTGAAGCGGGGCAAGTGGCTGTCGCCATTACCGATAAGGCGGGTTTGGAGCGGATCGTCACCGTCACGCCATTGCCCAAGGCGGAGATTCCTAAAAGTTGGTATATTTAAGGGTAGCCAGTATTACATTATATCCGCAAGGTATAATGAGGAAATTGAATCGCCCAACCAAATAAGCAGGGATGCAACGATAGCGTAATCCTAGCCTATACGCTATTTAAAATAACCTTAATTTATGTCTGGAATTTTTACATATTTTCCGCTTAAAAAAACAGAAAATTCATAACCAATTGAATTTATTTTATTTTGTTTTATGGCATTAATTTTGCTTTATTAGCTTGCCTTTATTTGGCAACGAGTATCCCTACAAACCCGACCCAAAAAATCAATCAATTTATGAGGACATACACAATGAAACTAAAAAGTGCTGTTAATGCAATGATAATAGCGGTGGGGCTGATAACCAGCAGTTCCACGTTGGCGGGTACATTTTTGTGGACAGGTAGCGTTAATGATTGGAGTACTGCGGGGGCGATAACCACCACCGACGGTGACATAACATTCGACTACATTTCGAACGGCGGTTCTTTCGATGCAGCTAATACGATGGTTACCCTACAAGAGCTCGAACTCAACGGGCAGGATTACTATGATGTCGGGTTTAGCTATTCTGGGCTAGCTGGTGGCACTTATGCCGGTGGAGGCGATATCCGCTACAGTATGACAGCACACCAAATCCTGATGACAAACGTATTGTTCGATACGGTGAAGGTGGGTTCAGGTACTGGGTTGACCGCTACTAAGGATCTGTTTGACTTATCCGCTGGCAGCCCCTTCTTGACCCTCACCAGCACGGATGGCAGCAATACAGGGTATCAATACTTTGACGCGAGAAACTACATAGAAGTGCTGGATACCTTTGGCATTGCCGCAAATGCGGCGTATCAAGATTCCCATAACAACTTTACCCTCGTCCCCGAACCGGTATCGCTGTCGCTATTCGGCATTGGCTTGGCGGCTCTCCGCTTCACCCGCCGCGCCGCCTGATTTTAGGCATCTGTCGGCAAAAGGGTGGCGATTCGCCACCCTTTTTTTGTGCAAAACACTGTAAAGCGGATTCGCTTTAGCATGTAGGCCGGGATGTAGCGATAGCGTAATCCCAACAAATAGATGTTGGAAAGTGCTGGGATTCCTTACCTCATCCCTGCCTACGCGCTAAAAGTTGGTATATTTAAAAGTTGGTATATTTAAAGGGTAGCCAGTATTACATTATATCCGCAAGGTATAATGGAGATATTGAATCGCCCAGCCAAATAAGTAAACAACAAAACAACAAAACAACAAAACCACAATGCCCCAATACACCTTAAATACCCGCCGCCTGCTCTGTCCTTTGCCCGTCATCCGCACCCAGGATAGGGTTAAACAATTACAAGCGGGCGATGTGCTGGAAGTGGTGGGCACTGATCCTGGCATCATGCAGGACATCCCTGCCTGGTGCCGCATCAACGGGCATAAGGTGCTGGAAACGATGTCAGGCGGGCATGAATATACGATTGTGCTGGAGGTAGGTGGCTAATGGCGGAACTACTGGATATGGCAAAAATGGCCAAACTGAAAGCCCGTGCCAGTTATGTCGGTGCGGCGGTCAATATTTTGCAAACGGCGATTAAGCTGACGTTTGGCATTTTGGGGCAATCGGCGGCGTTGATTGCCGATGGCATCCATTCGTTGTCGGATTTGCTCAGCGATTTTCTGGTGATTATCGCGGTTAGGTTTGGCAGCCGCGAAGCCGATGGCGACCATCCCTACGGTCACCGCCGTTTTGAAACGATTGCCACGGTGATCTTGGGTGCCAGTTTGATTGGTATTGGTGCGGGTATTGTCTGGCATGTCCTGGAACGCTTGGCGACACCGGAAACGTTGCCAGTCCCCGATGCGAATATTTTAGGCATAGCCGCCTTGTCGATTTTGCTGAACGAATGGCTTTATCACTACACCAAGCGTATCGCCAAGGCCACCCGGTCAAAATTATTGTTGGCGAATGCGTGGCATCAGCGTAGCGACGCGCTGTCGTCGCTGGTGGTGCTATGCGGTATCATTGGTGTGTTGCTGGGTTATCCGTTTGCAGACGCCTTAGGTGCGGTGGTGGTGGCCTTAATGGTCGCCAAAATGGGTGCAGGCTTGGTGCTGGATAGTATCAAAGAGTTGGTTGACACCGCATTGCCTTTGCCGCTGGTCGATGAAATCCGCGCTGTCATCCTGACCATAGACGGCGTCCAGGGCATCCATTTGTTGCGTACCCGGCGTATGGGCGAAGATGCTTATATTGACGCGCATATCGTTGTCGATCCGCGCATCACGGTATCCGAAGGCCATTGTATCGGTGATGCGGTCAGGGATGCGTTGATCGCCCGTTTCGATGATGTGCTGGATGTGCTGGTGCATGTCGATCCTGAAGATGACCAGGAGTTTGACGGTTGCAGGCAACCTTTGTCCCGCACGGTAGTGCAGGGTTTGATCGACCGCTATCTCACGGAAATCAAAGCCGGTGCCGCCGAATTTCGCCTGCATTATCTGGACGGCAAAACGGAAGTGGAAATCATGTTGCCGATGGCCTTCAGTGAGCCGCCTGAGCAGTTGGCGAAAATAAAAAAACAATGCCAGTTATTGCAAGCCGACATCCAGCAACTGGATAATGTCGTGGTGTTTTTCAAAATGTAGCTTTGGGTGCTAAAGCTTTCCACTAACAAACGAGGATGATTATGGCAGTCAATCCAGGCGAATTTCCCGCCATGCCGGCAGTTGCGGGCATTACTTTAGGCACGGCGTGTGCCGGTATCAAACAAACCGTTAAAGACGATCTGTTGCTGGTCGCGATGCCGGCACAGGCAAGCTGCGCCGCCGTGTTCACGCAAAACGCCTTTTGCGCCGCCCCCGTAGTGGTTGCCAAAGCCCATTTGCCGCAATCGCCACGCTGGTTGCTGGTCAATTCCGGCAATGCCAATGCCGGGACTGGCGCACAGGGTATGCAAGATGCCCTGGATACTTGCGCGGGCCTGGCCAACCTCGTCGGCGGTAAACAAAACCAAGTCCTGCCGTTTTCTACAGGCGTGATCGGGCAGCCCTTGCCGATGGCGAAAATCACTGCGGCGTTGCCCGCCACGGCGGCGGATTTGTCCGAGAGCCATTGGGATAAGGCGGCGCGGGCGATTATGACCACCGACACCTTCCCTAAAGGCGTCAGCAAAGTGCTGATGCTGGACGGACATGCCGTGACCATCAACGGCATCGCCAAAGGTGCCGGGATGATCCATCCAAATATGGCGACCCTGCTGGCTTTCATCGCAACCGATGCGTGTATCAGCCAAACACTGTTGCAAGAGTGCCTGGCGGCGGCGGTGGAACTCTCGTTTAACCGCATCACGGTGGATGGCGACACTTCCACCAATGACGCTTGTGTGTTGATGGCGAGCGGCTGTTCGACTGCGCCGGAAATTATTGCCGGAACCCAGCATTATCAAGCATTTTCCGATGCTGTGATGGCGGTTTGCAAGCACTTGGCGGAATTGATCATACGGGATGGCGAAGGTGCGACCAAGTTGATGCGCATAGTCGTCAGCGAGGCGGCTAGCGAGGAAGAAGCGGTGCGGGTTGCCAAAACCATCGCCCATTCGCCGCTGGTGAAAACCGCGTTTTTTGCCAGCGACCCGAATTGGGGGCGGATACTCGCGGCGGTGGGGCGTGCCGGTGTCGAAAACATGGTGTTGGAAGATGTGCAGATTTATCTGGGCGAGGTCTGCATCGTCAACAACGGTGGCCGTGCCTTGGATTACACCGAGGAAGCGGGGCAAGCCGTGATGGACAGGGAAGAAATCATCATCACTGTCAAATTGGGTCGTGGAAAGTCTGCGCAAGAAGTGTTGACCTGTGATTTTTCTTACGACTACGTCAAAATTAACGCCGAATATCGGACATGATGGGGTAGGTAGATAAGTAAGTAAGGAATGTGCATGGATAAAAATCACTTGCAAGTTGCCGTGGGGGTTATCAAAAACGCGGCGGGCCAGGTTTTGATCGCCTTGCGCGATGAGTCTTTACATCAAGGCGGTTTATGGGAATTCCCTGGCGGCAAGCTTGAAGCGGGCGAAACGGCGGAGCAAGCCTTAGTCCGGGAGTTGCAAGAAGAATTGGCTATCACAGTCAATTCAGCTAGCCCGTTAATCACCATCAAGCACCAATACCCGGATTTGGCGGTGCAGTTGCTGGTGTTTGAAGTGGCGGACTTTTCTGGTGTGGCACAGGGCAATGAAGGCCAGCCCTTGCAATGGGTGGCAGTGGATGCGTTGATGGATTACGCGTTTCCGGCGGCAAACCGGCCTATTATTGCCGCCGTCCGGTTGCCACCTTTTTACGCGATTCTGGAAGTTGACGATGAAGCGCAGTTATTGGGCAATCTACAAAAAATTCTTGCCAACGGTGTCAAGCTGATTCAAATCCGCTTGAAAAACTTACCTATCCACGATGTCGAAAAAGTTGTCGAAAAATTTCTCAAGCAGGCTTATCTTTTGTGCCGGCAACACGATGCGTGTTTATTGGGAAATTCCGCGTTGGCACACTCAGGGCATCCGGCTTTTCATGGCATCCATTTGACCAGCCGTGATTTGCTGGCCTTGGACAAACGCCCTGAAAATAGACGTTGGCTGGCGGCGTCGTGCCATAATTTTGAGCAATTGCAACACGCAGAAAGGATAGGCGTTGATTTTGCCGTCCTCGCCCCCGTATTGCCGACCCCGACCCATCCTAATGCCGCTGCACTAGGATGGGCGCAGTTTGCGGATTGGGTGGCGGAGGTCAATATTCCTGTTTACGCCTTGGGCGGAATGGCCTTGCCCTTGCTCAAGACGGCGCGTGGGGCGGGGGCGCAAGGCATTGCGTCGATCAGGGCTTTTCTCGCCTAAGAATGCGTTTTAAGAATGCCACAGAGTCGGGTCGCCACTGTCTTCTTCGTCTGTTATCAAGGGTTCGCCAGGAATCCTTTTTTCTTCCATAGCCCATTCCCCCAAATCTATCAATTTACAGCGTTCAGAACAAAACGGCCTGAACAGTTGCTCAGGTAACCAGGCAACTTGGGCTTTGCAAGTCGGGCATTGCACGGTGAGCGGTTTGCTGGTGGCTGACATCAGAACAAACAGCAGGTCAGTTCAAAAGGGATGTTGTCAGGGCTTTGGGCCGGGCGTTTGTCATCGTCAGGCGGAACCATAAAGCGGATGGTGCAACGGTGTTTGCCGCCACTGATTTCGGCGAAGCAGGGCAGGGATTTATCCAGGCTGACTTTGAGCAACTGGAAGGTTTGGTTGCGGTCAGGGGTAAACTGGAAGAAACCGGCGACGGCAAGTTCCTGGGTGGGGGAGTTGCTGGTGCGGATCAAATTAAGGATCAGTTCGATAGCGGTGCGGATGTCATTGAACGGGCCGCTCCATAATTCCAAGTCTTTTTTGGACAAGGCGTCATCCTGTTCCAGCCAGTGATGATACTCAGGCAAGTCAAAAGAACAAGTGCCGCCTGGAATTGAACTACGTTGGGTGATGCTTTGGAACAAGTCGCTTTCCATGACATTCATGCCTATTTTTCCGTTGACGGCATAAAGATTTTTGCTGATTTGTGTCAGTTCAGCCAAGATTCTGTCGAGTATTTTCGAGTCAACCTGTTGGTTGTTAGCTATTTTTCCTAGGGTTTTGGCGTTGCGGTCAAGTTCTTTTAAAATTTCTGATTTAAGGTCGTTGCGCCTGAAAATGGACATAATGTCGAGCAATGCACTGATCGCGGCGCGTTTGTCAGGGACGGTGCAGCCCGCCGAAAAATGGCTGAATTGTTGAAAGAGCTGTTCTAACCTAATGAATACGCGGATACGTTCGTTGAGAGGAAATTCATAGGTAATGGTGTTGTTCACAGACAAGTTAATCCTGACAGTGGCTGATTGAAAGGTATAAATTGTGCAGTTTTTTGACCTGTTCTGCAAGCTTGTCGTTGGTTTCTGTGTTCTCGATCAAATCGTCTGCGTGGGTGGCCCTAAAGTCACGCGTTACCTGGGTGTCAATAATCGCCTGTATCTGTTCGCTGGACAAGTGGTCACGGTGTTTGACCCGCCTTATTTGTGTGTCTGTTGGGCAATCGATGACGAGTACGCGGTCGACCAAGGAAGCCATGCCGGTTTCAAATAGCAAGGGGATGCTGATGACGCAGTAATCAGCAGTAACTTTCCCCGCAGCCATTTGTATGTCCCGAAAAACTAATGGATGCAGGATGGATTCAAGTTTATGTTTCTCTTTTGGGCAAGTAAAAATGAGGTCGCGGAGCCTGGCCCTATCCAATGATCCATCTTTCGTGAGTATTTCCTTGCCCCAGGTGTCCCGTATTTCTGCCAATGCCGGTTGGCCTTGTTGCACTAGGGCATGGGCTATGGCATCTGCGTCAATGATAGGTACGCCTTGCTGGGCAAACAACAAGGCGACCGTGGTTTTGCCGCAACCTATGCCGCCGGTGAGTCCGACTTTTAACATCGCTTATAAACCGATGGAATTTAGGTACAGCCTGTTGATGTCCGCCCCCCAGATCAAGGCTATCCAACCTGCTACGGCTAAATAAGGCCCGAAAGGGATGGGGATGGTATGGTCGCGTTTAGCGACGATGATGATGCTAAAGCTGATGATGGTGCCAACCAATGAGGACAGTAATATGATCAGTGGCAAAACTTGCCAGCCTAGCCATGCACCGAACAATGCCAATAATTTAAAATCACCAAAGCCCATGCCTTCTTTGCCTGTGGCAAGTTTGAACAGGTGGTAAACCGACCACAATGCCAGATAACCCGCCGCCGCCCCGATAATACTGGCATGGCTGTCGGTGAACACATCAAAAACATTCAGCAATAACCCCAGCCACAGCATGGGCAAGATAATTGAGTCAGGTAACAGATGATGGTCAATATCAATAAAGCTTAGCGCGACCAAAGACCAGGTGAGGAGGAGGGCAAACGGGGTTTGCGAGCTATAGCCGAAATACCACGCGACTATGACGGACAGGATGGCGGTCAATGCTTCTATCAGAGGGTAGCGCACTGAGATGGGGTCGCTGCAAGCCGCACATTTACCTTGTAAAGCGAGGTAACTGACCACCGGGATATTCTGGTGGGGCTTGATCGGCGTTGCACAGGACGGGCAACGTGATAAAGGCAAGACCAGATTGAAAGCTTCCGATGGCGTTTCGGCGGGCAGCCCCAGGTATTCAAGGCATTCTTTGCGCCAGTTGCGTTGCATCATCACGGGCAATCGGTAAATGACCACATTTAGGAAGCTGCCGACCAACAAACCGACAATGCCAGCCAATGCCGCGCAGAGTAAGGGGGAGCTTAGGAGAATATCCAGTAATTCCATCTTTAATGAGTTTTTTAAAGTGTTAATCTGTGGTTAGCCGCCGACTGCCGCACCCAGTTTGAAAATGGGCAGGTACATCGCGACAATCAAGCCACCGACCAAGATGCCCAAGATGACCATGATGATGGGTTCCATAAGGCTGCTTAGGTTGTCAACCAAGTTATCGACTTCTTCCTCATAAAAATCCGCCACTTTAGACAGCATCGCATCCATGGAGCCGGATTCTTCACCAATGGCGACCATTTGTTGCACCATGTGCGGCCACATGCCAACTTGGCTCATCGCGAATTGCAAACGTTGGCCGTTCGCCACGTCTTCGCGCATTTTTAACACGGCTTCGCCATAAATGATGTTGCCACAGGCTCCGGCCACCGATTCCAAGGCTTCGACCAGAGGCACACCGGCGGCTGACATCGTTGATAATGTCCTTGCAAAGCGGGCAATTGCCGATTTGTTGATGATCAGACCCACCACAGGTATCTGCAACAACATCCTGTCCAGAAAATGATTGAAGGGTTTTGAACGTTTTTTAAAAAAATCAAAAACATAATAAGCACCGACCAGGATGCCAACGATTATGTACCACCATTCTTGCAACCATTGCGACATACTGATGACCATGCGCGTAAATGAGGGCAAATCAGCCCCAAAGCTTTTGAACAGGTCTTCAAAAACGGGCACCACAAACAGAAGCAAAATCGCGGTCACCAGGAAGGCAACGACTAAAACCGCAATAGGGTAAGTCAAGGCCTTCTTGATTTTCTTCTTCATCGATTCGGATTTTTCTTTGTAAGTGGCGACCTTGTCCAGCAACGTTTCCAACACCCCGGCATGTTCCCCGGCTTCGACCAAGTTGCAGAACAATTCATCGAAATAGACGGGGTTTCTTTTCAGCGCTTCAGCCAGTGTGTCGCCGCTCTCAATGTCGCCCTTGATGCTCATCAGCAGTTTCTGCATACTGGCGTTTTCATGGCCTTTACCGACAATATCAATGGCCTGCACCAAGGGTAAACCCGCCGCCATCATCGTCGCCAATTGCCGGGCAAAAATGGCGATGTCACCGGCGGTAATAGGTTTGGGACGGGAGGAAAACAGTGGTTTGCCTTTTTTCTTGATGTTGGTGACACGAAAACCTTGCCGCCTTAATTCGGCTTTGGCGACAATTTCGCTGATTGCAGAAATTTCGCCTTTGGTTTTGTTCCTCGCTTTATCTACTCCTTGCCAGAGGTAGTCAATCTGTTCAGTTTTTTCTGCCATGATTATTCCTTGGTTACACGATCAATTTCTTCTAGGCTAGTGATGCCCATGCGTACTTTATTTAATCCTGAAGCCCGTAAGTCGTTAATGCCTTCAGATTTTGCCAATTGGGTCAGTTGCAGGGAATTGCCGCCTTCGAGTATCAGTCCACACATTTTTTCGCTTAGGGTCATTACCTGGTATATACCGACGCGGCCTTTATAGCCATTCGTGCAGTTTTCGCAGCCGACCGGACCAAAAATATGCAGGTCGTTTAATTCTTCTTGGGTAAAACCGGCATCCAGCAAGAGGTGTTCAGGAAATTTGACCGGAGCCTTGCAACGTTCACACAAACGACGGGCCAAACGTTGCGCCATGATCAAATTGACTGCCGAGACGATGTTGAATGGCGCGACCCCCATTTGCATCAAGCGGTTGAGGGTTTGCGGGGCATCGTTGGTATGTAGCGTTGACAATACCAAATGGCCTGTTTGTGCGGCCTTAACGGCAATATCGGCAGTTTCCAGGTCACGGATCTCACCGACCATGATGATGTCTGGGTCTTGCCGTAGAAAGGCCCGCAAGGCGTTGGCAAAGGTCAAGCCGGTTTTGACGTTGACATTGACTTGGTTGATGCCTTCGACCGTGATTTCAACCGGATCTTCGGCGGTGGAGATATTGCGGTCTATGCTGTTAAGGATATTCAGGCCCGTGTATAGCGAAACGGTTTTACCGCTACCCGTAGGCCCTGTCACCAGCACCAACCCATACGGTTTGTGTATGGCATGTAGAAACAGCTCTTGTTGTTCAGGTTCAAACCCTAGCTTTTCGATACCCATTTGGGCGGCGGTTGGGTCAAGGATACGCAAAACCACTTTTTCGCCGAACAATGTAGGACAAGTATTGACCCGAAAATCAATCGCCCGGGTTTTCGACAGCAACATTTTGATACGTCCGTCCTGGGGGACCCGACGTTCAGCAATATCCATCCTCGACATGACTTTAATCCGCGATATGATACGGGTGGATATGTTGGCTGGTGGACTGGCCACCTGATAAAGCATACCGTCTTGGCGGAAACGGATGCGGAAGTTTTTTTCATAAGGTTCCAGATGGATATCCGAGGCACCTTTTTTAACGGCGTCCAGCAATATTTTGTTGACAAACTTGACGATGGGGGCTTCTTCAGCTGCCGCGTCGGCATCAACAACTACCGCACCGTCATCGGCTATATCCAGATTTTCCAAATCTGCATCCAGCATATCCATCATGGTTGTGTCGGCAACTTCCAAAGCCGTTTCAATGGCAATAGTTAGTTTGTTTTCTTCAACCAGGATAATTTCCGGGCGCATCATGGTTTGAAATTTAATGTCTTCAACACCCTGATGGTTGGTAGGATCGGACATCGCAATAAACAAAGTCTTGTCGCGTTGGAACAACGGCAATACATGATGCTTGCGGATCAATTTTTCGTTTACTAGCGCGATAGGGAGGCTACGGCAGTCAATCGCATCCAGATCCAACCAAGGCAGGCCAAATTCATCAGACGCCTTTGATGCAATGGTTTTGCTATCAATAAACTTATTGGCAACCAAATGGCCCACTAGGGAAACCTTGTTTTGTTTCGCCTCTTGGATGTGTCCCCTAGCCTCGGCTTCGGTTAAAACCCCTGACTGGATTAATACCTTGGCAAGACCTCTTAATTGAAGATTGCTCGGTTCAGTAGCCATCGATTATTATTAATTGTTTCATAAGTGCTTGCTTTAAAAATGGATTTTTTCGCTAAAATGGTTTCGGCAAGCACTTATGAAACACATGCCGCTCATTGGATGGAGATGACAATCCCAAAAGTCCTTGCTTACAGCCTGAGAGGATACTGTGCAATATCTTATGGGATTGTAATAGGTTTAATTTCATCATTAAGAAAATATAGAGCAAATAAGGCATTTGTCTACCTTGACCAGGCAAGTTTAAGAAAACGCTGGTTTTGCCTGTACGTCAATCGGGCGATATTTACAATGCCCGGATTTTAACTTGTTGTTGCCCAAGATTATTCAGCATAGCCTGCATTTCGGCAAGTTTGGCTTTTTCCTTGTTGATAACGTCTTCAGGTGCTTTGTCGACAAAAGCGGGATTGTTCAGCTTGCCCTCGACGCGTGGCAAGTCATTCTTGATCCTCTGAATTTCCTTGTCCAAACGTGCCAATTCGGCTTCCTTATCAATCAATCCTGCAATCGGAATCAAAATAGCCATGTCCCCGACCAGTGCGATTGCTGATTCAGGTGCGGATTCATCGGCACCTAACCAAACCACAGTTTCCAGTCTACCCAGTTTTTGCAGATAAATCATATTATTGCTAACAAAACGCCGGTCTGCTGCTGAACCGTTTTGCAATAAAACCGGTAACGGCTTGCCTGGTGCGATATTCATTTCGCCGCGGATTCTTCTTACACCTAAAATGACCGCCATCAGCCAATCGGTTTCGGCAACGGCGGCGGTGTCGATTTTTTCGGCGTCGGCGATAGGATAGGCTTGTAACATGACAGTATCGCCACATGCTGAATCCGCTCCCGGCGGATTTTCGGCAGTCACACCATCCCTGGCGATTGCCGCGCCCGTTCCCGACGGGCTTGCGGCATACACACCATCCCTGGCGATAATTCCCAACAACGGCGCGACCCGTTGCCAGATTTCTTCGGTGATGAATGGCATGATCGGATGTGCTAGCCTTAATACGGTTTCTAAAACCGTCAGCAAGGTAAGGCGTGTACCGCGTTGCAAAGCGACATCTTCCGATTGCAGGGACACTTTCGCCAATTCCAGATACCAGTCACAATATTCGTTCCACGTAAATTCGTAAATCGCTTGGGCCGCCAAATCGAAACGATATTGGTCGATGGCGTGGGTAGTGGCCTCGATAGTTTGGTTCAAACGGGAAATAATCCAGCGGTCAACTTGGGTAAATTCGCTAGGTGCATCGCCCAAGCCACAATCTTGCCCTTCGGTGTTCATCAACACATATCGTGCCGCGTTCCATAGCTTGTTACAAAAATTGCGGTAGCCTTCGGTGCGTTGTAAATCAAAACGGATGTCGCGGCCTGTGGAAGCCAGCGAAGCAAAGGTGAAACGCAAGGCATCGGTGCCGTAAGAACTAATGCCATCAGGAAAATCTTTGCGCGTGGCCTGTTCGATTTTCTTCATCAAATGCGGCTGCATCATGCCCGCCGTGCGTTTGGCGACCAAGGCTTCCAAACCGATACCGTCGATAATGTCGATAGGGTCCAGGACGTTGCCTTTGGATTTGGACATTTTCTGGCCTTCGGCATCGCGCACCAAGCCGTGGATGTACACTTCCTTAAACGGCACTTGGCCCTGGAATTTCAGGCCCATCATAATCATTCTGGCAACCCAGAAGAAAATGATGTCAAAGCCCGTGACCAAGACGCTGGTTGGGTAAAATTTCGCCAGTTCCGGCGTTTGTTCAGGCCAGCCTAAAGTCGAGAAAGGCCATAACGCCGATGAAAACCAAGTGTCCAACACATCTTCGTCTTGTTTCAACGCATAATCTGCCGCCAGCCCATGTTTTTCGCGGATGGCTTGTTCAGACTCGCCGACATAAACATTGCCCAACCCGTCATACCAGGCCGGAATCCGGTGTCCCCACCAAATTTGCCGTGAAATGCACCAATCCTGGATATTGCGCATCCATTCAAAATAAGTATTTTTCCAGTTGTCCGGCACGAATTTAATGTCGCCATTTTCCACCGCCGCAATCGCCGGTTCTGCGAGCGGTGCGATTTTGACATACCATTGGTCAGTCAACAGCGGTTCGATGACGGCATTGGTGCGGTCGCCGCGTGGCACCATCAATTTATGGTCGGCGATTTTTTCCAGCAAACCTTGCGCTTCCAAATCGGCGACGATTTGTTTACGCGCCGCGAAACGGTCTAAACCTTGATACGCTGCTGGAATCAACTCATCAGCAATAATGCTGGCATCAACCGTCAGGATGTTGAACAAACCGCCGTGTGGCGCGTCCATCAGCACCGAGGTGTGGCGGTGGCGCGTCCAGACTTCATAGTCGTTGAAATCATGGGCGGGGGTGATTTTCACGCAACCGGTGCCAAATTCAGGGTCAACATAGTCGTCGGCGATAATCGGGATGCGGCGGCCTGTCAGCGGCAATTCCAAAAACTCGCCCAGCAAGTGTTTGTAACGCTCGTCTTCGGGATGGATTGCGACGGCGGCATCACCTAGCAAAGTTTCAGGCCGCGTAGTGGCGACTATCATAAAGCCTTGCCCGTTCGACAGCGGATAGCGGATATGCCACATAAACCCTGCTTCTTCTTCGGACAGCACTTCCAAATCCGACACGGCGGTGTGCAAGACCGGGTCCCAGTTCACCAAACGTTTGCCGCGATAAATCAAGCCTTCTTCATACAAGCGGATGAATACTTCCTGCACGGCGTCGGACATGCCCTCATCCATCGTGAAACGCTCGCGTGACCAATCCAAGGACGCGCCCATACGCCGCAACTGGCGGGTAATCGTGCCGCCGGACTCTTCTTTCCATTGCCAGACTTTGTTGATGAACGCCTCGCGCCCGTAATCGTGGCGGGTCTTGCCTTCGGCGTTGCATAAACGTTCGACCACCATTTGCGTGGCGATACCGGCATGGTCAGTGCCAGCTTGCCACAAGGTGCTGTGGCCTTTCATGCGGTGGTAACGGGTCAGCGCGTCCATGATGGTGTCCTGGAAAGCGTGGCCCATGTGTAGGCTGCCGGTGACGTTGGGCGGCGGGATCATGATGCAATAAGATTCTTGAGCTTCGGCATTCGCTTCTGCCGAATCCGCTCTAGGCGGATTTCCGGTAGTCACACCATCCCTGGCGATTGCCGCACCCGCTCCCGGCGGGTTTGCGGCATACACACCATCCCTGGCGATTGCCGCACCCGCTCCCGGCGAGTTTGCGGCATACACACCATCCCTGGCGATAAAATAACCCTTTTCTTCCCAAGTTTGGTACCAGCGTTGTTCGATTGCGTGTGGCGAGTAAGTTTTGTCCATGTTGATGTTCTTTTCTTTGTGTTCAGAGCTTATGCGTGGCGATGTCTATGCCCGCTTGTCGGTACTGCCGGTAACGTTGCCGCCCCGCCGCTTTGTCCGCTTTATTGTTGTCGAGGATTTCCAGAATCCGGCCTATATTCTGAAAATTTTCCGGGCAATGCGTGGACAAGTTCAGCAATATGTCCTGCCAGCCTTCTGGGGCGGATTGATGGCCTATCAGCGTGACATTGGTAAATTCAGGTGTTTGCCCGTCATAAATCTGGTGCGGGACAAAGCTGCCCGCCCTGAATGTCCAGAGCAGGTTATCAAACCGCTGGCTTTGTCCGCCATCATCAGTCAATACATAACAGGCCACGCCGTTACGGTAGGCTTTTTCGACCAGTTTACAGGCGAACACATCGCGTTCTTGTGGTGATTCGGTAGCCAAAATGTAAAAACTGATGTCCGGCATCGGCGTGGGTTATTAAGCCAATTGGCTGGCGCGGTTGAGCAAGTATTGGCTTAACAGCGGCACGGGCCGTCCGGTCGCGCCTTTGGCCGGGCCGGTGCGCCATGCGGTGCCGGCAATATCCAAATGCGCCCAGCGGAAGTTCCCGGCGAATTTCGATAAAAAACACGCGGCGGTGATGGTGCCCGCATCTTTGCCGCCAATATTCGCCATGTCGGCGAAATTGGATTTGAGCAATTCCTGATATTCTTCCCACAAGGGCAAACGCCACAGGCTATCGTTGGCGGTTTCGCTGGCGGCGATCAAATCATTACAGAGTCCGTCATCATTGCCGAGCAAACCGCTGGGGATGCGTCCCAAAGCGACCAAAACCGCACCTGTCAAGGTCGCTAGGTCAATCACAACATCCGGGTGGAAACGTTCGGCATAAGTCAGCATGTCGCACAAGATCAAACGGCCTTCGGCATCGGTGTTTAAAATCTCGATGGTTTGTCCTGACATGCTGGTGACAATATCGCCCGGTTTGTTGGCATCGCCATCGGGCAGGTTTTCGGAAGCGGGGACTAGGCCGATGATGTTCAGCGGCAGGTTCAATTTTGCGGCAAACAATAATGTGCCTAATACCGCCGCGCCGCCGCACATATCGTATTTCATTTCGTCCATGCCTAAGCTGGGCTTCAGGGAAATGCCGCCGGCATCGAAAGTCAAACCTTTACCGACCAAGACAATCGGTTTGCTATTTTTTTCGCCGCCTTGGTAATCCAGGCTAATCAGCTTGGCGGGTTGACGGCTGCCGCGTGACACGGAAAGCAATGAGCCCATGCCCAAGGCTTGCATATCGGCTTCTTCCAGGATATGCGTGGTCAGTTTAGGAAACTGTCCGCCCAGGGCGATGGCTTGTTCGGCAAGAAACGTGGGTGTGCAGAGATTGCCGGGCAAATCCGCCAGATGTTTGGCAAAGCTGACCCCTTCGGCGATTGCCTGGCCTTGCGCCAAGCCGGTTTGCGCCGCCGCCAAATCTTGCCCGGATGCACAGATACGGATATTTTCGATCTGGCTTTCGGTGGTTTTGTCGGATTTGGTGTGCGTATATTGGTAGGCCGCATCGCTGAACACTTCGGCGATCTGGCGGGTTTTCCACGTCACATCGGCCTGTTCGACTTCACAGTCCGCCAACGCGCAGACGACGGATTTGATGAACGGTTTTTTGATGCTATTGATCGCCGCCGCCAAGGCTTTGATGTAAAGTTTACCGGATACGGGTTTGTTTTCGCCCAAACCAACCAACAAGATGCGTTGTACAGGGCTGTCCGGCAAGCCATTCAACAACACGGTTTCGCCATTTTTGCCGCTGATGTCGCCACGGTTGAGGATTTTGCTTATCAGGCCTTGGGTGCTGCCGTCCAGGTGTTGCGCGGAGGGGGCGAGTTGTTGGTCTTGGTAAACGCCGACCATCAGGCAATCACATTCGAGTTTTTCTAATGGTGAGGTTTCTATAGAATAGTCCATAACTGTTATCGTCTAATTGCGGAAGAAAAGGGTTTCGGGACGGCAAACCGTTGCCAGCCCGTGCTCGGAAGGGGATTATATACCTTTCAAGCCGTAAATTCCGCATCGTGGGCTAAGCGAAGTTAGTGTGACGCCCTGAGTCCACATTTTTTTGAGCCTGTCTGTTTATGTTAAGGAGTCCTGTTTGCTAGTCAATTGCCCCAAAGTCCCCCAAATCAGCCGGATGTTTACCCTGACGGTACTGGATAGGCTCATCGCCCAAGATTTGCTGAAAACCCTGCTGTCAGTATGGTCGGTGATCGTCGTCATCATCGTCAGCCGCGAATTTATCCGGGTTTTGGATAAGGCAATCCAAGGGCGGGTGTCCAGTGAAACTTTAATGACTTTGCTGGCGTTAAAAACCATCAGCATCGGTGTCTCTTTATTGCCAGCCGCGCTATTTATGGCGGTGCTGATGGTCTTGGGCAAAATGTACCGCGATCAGGAAATGTCCGCCGTGGCATCGGCGGGCGGCGGCGTGTTGACGTTGTACCGCGCCGTGTTCCTGCTGGTGTTTCCCTTGAGTGTGGTCGCTGCGGGCTTGTCTTTGTACACCACGCCGTGGGCGGAGGCGATGACCACCAAAATCATGCACGAAGGCGATGAGTCCGCCGATTTGCGCGGCATTGCCGCCGGAAAATTTAGCGAATACAGCCAGAGCGACCTGGTTTTTTATGTCGAGGACATCACTGATGACAATGTCATGCACGATGTTTTTGTGCAACATCGGCAGGCTGGCACACCTAGCATCATCACTGCCGATTCCGCCCGTTTGCGTAATTTGCCAGACGGACGTTATGCGGTTTTTTACCACGGTGAGCGTGTCCAAGGCGTCCCTGGCAATTTGGATTTTGTCATCGAAAAATTCACCGAATATGCAATCAGGGTGGAAGAGCCGGACACCGCTGTTTTTTTTGGCCGTACCACTGTCGCCCCCGAAATACTTTGGTCGTCTTCGGCGGCGATAGACAATGCCGAATTGCAACGGCGCTGGTCTATTCCGCTGGGTCTGGTGTTGCTCAGTTTTCTGGGTGTGCCTTTGGCGCAAATTTCGCCACGCGGCGGGGCATTTGGCAATATCCTGACGGGGTTTGTCATTTATTTTTGCTATGGCAATCTTCTGCGCGTGAGCCAATTGTGGGTGACTAAAGAAGTGATTCCTGGCTGGCTGGGTGGATTGGCGATCAACTTGCTCTTGCTGGTTGTCGGTGCTGTGTTGTTGGCGCGGCTGTATGGTTGGCGGTGGTTGTATCTCAAGTTAAGACAGAAGGCCACGCTATGAATGTGCTGACCCGTTACATTGTTGGCGATATTTTAAAAGCCTCGTCGATTGCCGCCATTTTGCTGCTGACCTTGTTTGATTTGTTTACTTTCAGTGATGAGCTGGACGACATCGGCAGGGGAGAATATGGTTTGCTGGAAGTTTGTTATTTTGTCACGTTTACGTCCCCGACCATCCTTTACGAGCTGATGCCCGCCTCGGCCTTGATAGGCAGCCTGTTTGCGTTGGGCGGCATGGCCAACAGCCAGGAGCTGGTCGCCATGCGGGCGGCGGGTTTGTCGGTGTTTGGCATTATCAGGGCGGTGTTGGTTGCGGGTTGCTGCTGGATTGCCGTGGCGGTGCTGGTGGGCGAATTTATCGCCCCGATTGCCGAAAGCAAGGCTCAGGTGATGCGGGCGACCGCGCAACAAAACCCGTTTTTCCGTAACTTGAAGTACGGGATTTGGCTGCGTGAAGGCACACGATTCATTAATATCCGCCTGTTGGAAGACAATGGTGATCTTGCCGACATCAGCATTTATGAAACCGATGCCCAGCGGCATTTGCTACGCTCCATCCATGCCCAAAAAGCAGTGTATTTGGGCAAGCAGCAATGGCGGCTGCAAGATATTCAGGAATCGTCGGTATCCACGACACAAATGCACGCCAAGTCACAGACAGAACAGATTTGGAATTCATCCATCGCGCCGGATTTGCTAAAAATCGTCGTCGTCAATCCCGACAATTTATCGCTGTATGATTTGGCGATGTATGTGGAATTTTTGAAAGACAACCAACAAAAATCGCAACTTTATGAAATGTCGTTTTGGGGCAGGGTGGTCACGCCATTGGTCATTTTTGCCATGTTGCTGGTGTCCGCACCGTTTGTGATTGGCGTTAAACGCGGCATCAGTGCCGCCACGCGTATTTTGATCGGCGTGGTCATCGGCATGGGCTTTAACGTCATCGACATGACCATCAGCCATATCGGCCTGATTTACAGCTTAAATCCGCCGTTGATTGCGTTTATGCCTAGCTTGCTGGTGTTGTCGGCGGCGGTTTATGCGATTAGGAAGCGGGGGTGAGTCAGAACTTTGGTATTTTTAAACTAATGCCATAACCTGATTGCTCCAACTTTCCCATCTTCCCGTAATAATCCACCAACCCATTTTCCCAAACCACCCAGACTTCCTCAGCCCCCGCTTGCAAATAAAGTTGTACCTTTTCGGTCATTTCCACTTTGGAATTGGACGGCGAGACAATTTCAACACAGAGTTCCGGTGCGCGGGGGTAGGGCGTTGCATAGCCGTATTGCTTGATGAACGCTTTGGAACACCAGGCGACATCGGCGACTTTTACGCCTTCTGTGGTTTGAATGGAGCATTCGGTTAGGGCTTCGCCTTTTTTGAGCTTGCGTTCAAGCAAAGCACCGATGTGTAATTGTAATCGACCGTGTTGATTGGATGCGGGAGTCATTTCAACTTTTCCATAACGGTTTAGCTCAATTTTAAAAGGCAGGTTTTGAAAATAAGGGTTATCGACCACTTCTGACCATTGCATGGCTTGTTCTCCGGTAAAGGGATAAATCCCGATTTAATCGATTGGTCTTATCGGTACACAACCCCTGGTTTGCCGTCGCCAGTGACCAACTCACCGAGGATGAACACGGTTTCGCCCAAGCTGGTTAATGTCTCCAACGTCACCGCTTCATTTTCCGGCGCAACACAAACAATCATGCCGACACCGCAGTTAAAAGTGGTCAGCATATCCGCCAGCGGCACATTGCCGTGGTTTTGCAACCATTGGAAAATGGCGGGGAATTCCCAACTTTGCAAATCAATCGCGGCGTTGATTCCGTTTTGTAACACGCGCGGCAGGTTTTCGGTGATGCCGCCGCCGGTGATGTGCGCCAACGCATGGACGGGGACTTTTTCTAGCAAGGCCAACAAGGGTTTGACATAAATGCGGGTAGGGGTCAGCAAGGCTTTCCCTAGCGTGGTGTCTTGAAATGGGTCGGCAAGGTTCGCGCCGCTGTGGCTGATGATTTTACGGATCAAAGAATAGCCATTGGAATGTGGGCCGGAAGAGGCGATGGCGATGAGTTTGTCACCGATTTGGACTTGGCTGCCGTCCAGCACCTTGCTTTTTTCGACGATGCCGACGCAAAACCCGGCCAAATCATATTCGCCATCGGCATACATGCCGGGCATTTCCGCCGTTTCGCCGCCGACCAGTGCCGCCCCTGCTTGCCCGCAACCCTCGCCTATGCCGGCAATGACTTGTGCAGCAGTGTCCACATCCAATTTACCGGTGGCAAAATAATCCAAGAAAAACAAGGGTTCCGCACCTTGGACGATGATGTCGTTGACGCACATCGCAACCAGGTCGATGCCGACGGTGTTGTGGATGCCCAGGTCAATAGCCAATTTTAATTTAGTGCCGACCCCGTCCGTGCCAGATACCAGCACGGGTTGTTGGTAACGGTCCAAGGGCACAGCAAACAATGATCCAAAACCACCCAGCCCAGCCATTACCCCTGCGGTACGGGTTTTTGCGGCTATTGGTTTGATACGTTCGACTAATTCGTTGCCGGCGGCAATATCAACGCCCGCACTTTTGTAATTCAGGCTTTCTGGATTTTTCGCACTCACGGTGGTGTTCTCTCTGGGGGGAAATAAAATGTCGCTATTGTACAAGACTACGCCAGTTTTGTGTGTAAGCAGCGGAAGAAGGGGAATTATTGCCATAATGCCTAAAAAATAGGCTACGAAAAGATTGTTGGCTAGGTTGCGGACTGAAGTTGCGGGCGAATCCAGTCCACTAGGATGTGGAGGCCACATTCCCGAATGAAACGCCAGGGATTTAGTTGAATTTGGAGGAAAAACTCATTAAAGTGCTGGGCGGTGTGACGATCTTTTTATTGACACCATCATTCGACTGAGGAGTTTAATAATGACAATAACAAAAATGTTTAAACCAATGTTTCTGCTTGCCCTGTTGCTAGTGTTTGGCACAGCATCGGCTTATAGCCCTGAAGAAAAAGAAGTGGATTGTAAAAAACCGAAATTTACTGATTTTAATCTCACTCCTTATGATGCCTCCAAAAATATTGAAGTACCAGCCGAAGCGGAATTTTTTATCAAAATTTCCGCGTATATTGATACAACGACGATTAAGTTGACGGCAAAAGGTGAGCCGTTACCATTTAAGCTGGAAAGCACTTCAACGTTTCATAAAATCACCGCGAAATTACCTGTGGCTTTAAACGGGCAGTATGCGCGGATCAATGTCGGTGCGATGGCCGTTTTGGGTTGTGACAATCAAACTGGCTGGCTGGTTAAAATAGCCAAACCGTAATGGCTTGCCTGTTAAACACCTTCGTTTTGTCGGTTAAACAAAACGGTGGTGTTTTTACAGCGGGTTTTATTCTTTTGGCAGTTCTTCGTCAGTCACTGGTTCACCAGATTCAGGGGCGGGCATGTCGATATCGTAATCGTATTTTTCCGCGTCCCTGTCGGATTCTGAGGGTGCTGCCATGCCCGCCGTGTCCAAATCTTCAACTGCATCCCGTTTGTCATAGTCAAGGCCCAGAAGCGGTGCTGTCCTTGCCGTTAATTTAGGGTCAACCATCGTTTTGGGCTTGGTTGTTGCTGGTGTTTCCGCTGTGTTGGTGCCGTCCCCAGAACCATCACAGCCGGATAAACAAATTAGTAATGCCAAGGCCTTGAAGATAGATGATGATTTTTTCATATCGTGTCCCTGTTCAAGCTGTTGAAATATTCTTGTCAAACCGCCCCGCAACATTTTTTAAATTTTTTGCCGCTACCGCAATGGCAGGGATCGTTACGGCCTAGTTTGATAGGGCTGGTTGGGGCGGCGGCTTTGGCCGCATTCCCCAGCATGACTTTCGTGCCATAAATTTGCAACGTTTTGACTGCAATAGGCACGTTTGGAAACAATGACGCAGCCAGCATATCGTCATTTGGCTCTTGGCCTTGTTCAATAATCAGTTTCTTAAGTTCGGCGGTTTTGGCTTTGTCAAACGAACTGAAATCGTTTGTTATCATGCACAAGAATAACTTCGCGCTGTTGCGGACTGCCAGCAAATCATGGTCAGTCGGCCTTAATTTTTCAGTCTTTTTACCAAACCAGAATTCTTCGTCAATCAACAAGCCGATATAAAAACCTTGGCACCAGCCGTAGGCAGACTCAGCCATTGCTTCGTCAATCTGGTCGAAATTAAATGGAAAGTTGAGTTGATTGGCTACGAACAAGTCGTTATAGGCTTCATGCACGGCGGCAGCCGTGGTGTCCAGGGCATTGATCTGGTCTTCGTTTAGCGCAGGCCTTTCGCCATAAAATAACGCTGACAACCACACTAGCGGCTTGCTTTTATTGGGCGTGATCATTTGTGCATAGAACAAACCGCGGGTTTCATCTATCCCCAGATGGTTTTCTTCAGGGACAATCGAGCCTAAACAAGAGTCAAGTTTGTCCAGTAATTCTTTAGCTATCATAAATTTTTGTTTTAATTATTATATGTTTGTTAAACGGTTACGGCTTGCATCCTAAGCATTTTTTGCTGCGTAACCTGCCCTTATTGCAACGTTGGTTTGGTGTAGAGGTTGTTGAACAAGCGTACCACCACAAACAGCATGGCCTTGGTCAAGTCAATTGCGCCTGGGTCACATTGTTCACCACTGCCATCATCAACGGCTTCGTTTAAAAATTGTATCAGGCCATTTTGTTGCAATTCGTCCGCTTTAGGTTTGAAAAAACCTTCTTTAATGCGTTGGCTGCGTTTTTCGTTGACATGCCTGCCTTCCATTAAGGGCTTCAACTCCTTGTCCAGCAAGCCCACTTGCCGTTCCATCCAGGTCGGGTCATCCTTGAATTTCGGCGTACTACCGAAGGCTTTTTGGTAGACGCAGACCACATCAAAACATAAATCCACAAACACTTTCGCCAAGTCCTCATTTTTTTCGGTGATGATGGCGGGGAAGGTGTTAAAAACGGTTTGGAACAAAAGCGGTTGGTCGATTTCCAGTTGGATCATGAGGCGTTTGCCGCTGTCCTGATCTACGCTTCGGGCATATTCCAGAGCTTGGTAAAGCTCTTGCGTGTAAAGTACGTGCATTTTTTTCCTGTTTTTTAAAAGATAAAATGAGGCGTTATCATATCATGCTGGATTTTTTTAGGGTTTGGGCGTTTAACAGGCTGTTGATTTTCTCGCCCCATCACCCCCCGCATAAATCCGTGATTCTGACGGATTCTATGTTTAAGTATATGAAATAAATGCTAGAGCAATCAAAGTGTGGCCTGGATATAAGCCAACACACTTTATTCCGCTATCGCTCTCTGGAGGAGTGAATTCCTAAAGATTATCCTTTGCGACTTTTGCGTATCGTGGTCGATGGCTTGTTGGCGAACTGGGATGCGGAACTGGAGGCGTGTAGGGTTGCGGAGGATTGTTCCGATAAATCGGCGTATTGCCGCATACTGCATGTTTACATTGGCTTAGGCCCTTCGGCATCTGCGGGATCGCCCTCATAAGGCGTGGCATATTTGCAGTCTTTTTGCGGGCAGACTTTTTCCGCGCCGTTGCGTTTGGTGGTTTTGACGGTCAGGATAGGCCAGTGGCAGGTGGGGCAGCTTTCTTTGATGGGGGCGTTCCAGAGTGCGTAATCGCATTTGGGGTAGCCTGAGCAGGAATAGAAAATTTTGCCGTTGCGGGATTTGCGTTTCAGCAAGCTACCCGTTTTGCATTGCGGACAGTCGACATGGGTGTCCAGCGGTTTTTCCAGCGGCTCGATATGGCGGCATTTCGGGTAGCCGCTACAGCCGATGAACTTGCCGTATTTTCCGGCTTTCAAGACCAAGGGTGAGGCGCATTCGGGACAGACGCGGCCTTCGACGACATCGGCTTTTTCTTCGGTGCTGCCATCATCGCCCAAATTCCGGGTGTACGAGCATTCTGGATAGTGTGTACAGCCGATAAAACGCCCGTTGCGGCCCAGGCGTATCGACAAGGGGCTGCCGCATTCGGGGCATTTTTCGTCTATCGCTTCCTGGGTGATGTCTTTGCGTTGGACGCTTTCTTCTTTTTCCGAAATCAGCGACGTGAAGGGGTTCCAGAAGTCACGCATGAGTGGAATCCAGTCCTTTTCGCCGCGTGAAACCGCATCGAGCTGGTCTTCCAGATTGGCGGTGAAATCATAATCAACGTATTTGCTGAAGTGCTCGGTCAAAAAACGGTTGACGATACGCCCGACATCGGTCGGATAAAAGCGTTTGCTGTCGAGCGTAACGTATTCACGGTTTTGCAGTGTGGAAATGATGGTCGAATATGTTGATGGCCGGCCTATGCCGTATTCTTCCAATGCCTTGACCAAGCTGGCCTCGCCATAACGGGGTGGCGGTTCGGTAAAATGTTGGGCGGTGATGATGTCGTTGAGCGGCACGGGGCGGCCTACCTGCAAGTTCGGCAGGAAGCTTTCTTTGTCGTCACCTTCATTGCTGTCGTCTTTGCCTTCCAGATAAACGGTCATAAAACCCGGTGTCGCAATCGACGAACCGGTCGCCCTGAACACATGTTTGCCGTCGGCGCAGCTCAAATCCACGGCGATGCGGTTGAGCGTGGCGTGGAGCATTTGGCAGGCGATGGTGCGTTTCCAGATCAATTCGTAGAGTTTGAACTGCTCGGCGGTCAAGTGGTTTTTGATGGCCGCGGGCAAGCGGCGGATGGATGTCGGGCGTATCGCTTCGTGGGCTTCCTGGGCGTTTTTGGATTTGGTTTTGAACAGCCGTGGCTCTTTGGGCACGTTGCCGTCGCCATAATTTTCGGCTATGTAGGCTCGGATGTCCTGCACGGCTTCTTCGGACAAATTGACCGAGTCGGTACGCATGTAGGAAATCAAACCTTCGGTTTCGCCGCCAATGTCGATGCCTTCGTACAATTGCTGGGCGACCATCATCGTGCGTTTGGTGGTGAAGCCCAGTTTCCGCGCGGCTTCCTGTTGCAAGGTCGAGGTGATGAAGGGCGGTGCCGGATGGCGTTTTTGCTGCTTTTTTTCGAGTTTGCTGACCAGCAATTGCCCATCGGCGGCATCAAGCAGGATTTGTTTGGTTTGCTGGGCGTTGTCTTCGTCGGTGATGCTGAATTGGCTGATTTTTTCGCCGTTGAATTGGATCAGTTTGGCTTTGAAAGCCTGTTCGTCAGCGGTGAGGGCGGCGTCCACCGACCAATATTCGCGGCTTATGAAGGCTTCAATTTCCAGTTCACGTTCAACAATCAGGCGCAGGGCAGGGCTTTGCACACGTCCGGCGGATAAACCACGGCGGATTTTTTTCCACAGCAACGGCGATAAATTGAAGCCGACCAGATAATCCAAGGCGCGGCGGGCTTGTTGGGCGTTGATGAGGTTGATCGCTAGTTGTTCGGGATGGGCAATCGCGTCGGTGACGGCTTTTTTGGTGATTTCATGGAAGACCACACGATGTACAGGCTTGTCTTTCAATAATTTTTTTTCGTTGAGCAATTCGTACAAATGCCAGGAAATGGCTTCGCCTTCGCGGTCAGGGTCGGTCGCCAGATACAGGGTGTCGGAAGTCTTCAGGGCTTTGCTGATGGCCAGCACATGCCTTTGGTTACGTTCGATGACTTCATATTTCATGGCGAAATCATGTTCAGGATCTACCGCGCCTTCTTTGGGGACCAAATCGCGGACATGTCCATAAGAGGCTAAAACTTGAAAATCCTTGCCTAGGTATTTTTCAATGGTTTTGGCCTTGGCGGGCGATTCGACGATGACGAGATGCTTGCTCATTTAATTACAATCTATGTTGAAAGGTTATGTCCTCTGGGCCAAGAGGTAAAAATAAGGATGTATTGTGCGGAGGCTTGGCGGGGTTAGGTTTGTACTTGTCCTCACATATTTTAATGTGTCAATATCCGTGACGTTGCGGCAGTGGGAACCTTTAGCTGTTATGAAGTTTTGTTAGTTAAGTACTTAATGCAAATAAGTCGGCACCAGTTCGTAAACAATGTCTTCCATTCTTGAAAAGGCAATTTCTTCATTCGGTTGGCTGAGCAACACCATCAACACGATCCACTTAAGTTTTTCCATGGATATTTCTTCGTTTTCCAACGCCATCGCGCGGTCTATGACAATTTCGCGGTTAGCCGGCGTCAGGATGCCGTTATGTTCCAAAAACATAATCAGGTTGCGGCATTCGATGTCCAGCTTGTCCTGTTCTTCGCTGCAAAAGATACGGAACGCGACGGACGCGCTCGGTTTTATCGCCCGTTGCAGGCTCAGCGACTCCAGCCAGTCAAATGCTTTGTTCACTTCGCAGGATTCAAAGCCCGCCTCCTCAAGTTCAACTTTGATGACATCACTGTCAGGAAGAATTTCAACCTCATCTTCCATATAGTTTTCAAACAGATACATCAGTACATCAAATATATTTTCTTTCATGGTTCACTTAAGGTTGGGATTATTTTAGTCTCGTATAGAAACCGCCAGCGGTTGCTTCGACATAACCTTGCAGCTCTAGAATCAGTAACATCGAGGAGATCATTTCCACGGATAAGCCTGTATTTTCAACTAGATTATCAATCGAAGTTGGGCTGAACATGACTAGATTCAATAATGTTTGTTGCTCCAGGTCAAGCATTGATTGCGTTGAAATGTGTGAATATTTCACATCCCATTGAATATATTGATGTAATTCTTCGAGAATATCTTGCGTGGTTTCGACAAGTTTTGCCCCTTCGCGGATCAAGGCGTTGCAACCACGGGCCAGTGGATTGTGGATTGAGCCGGGGATGGCGAACACTTCACGGTTTTGTTCCAAAGCCATCCGTGCGCTAATCAACGAACCGCTTTGTTTGGCGGCCTCGACCACCAGCAAGCCTTGGCACAAACCGCTGATAATGCGGTTGCGTCTGGGAAAATGATTGGCTTTGGCGGTGGTGCCTGGAGGAAACTCGGACACCATCGCGCCGGTGGTGACGATTTGCATCGCCAAATCTTTATGTTTGGCAGGATAAACGCGGTCAAGCCCGGTGCCGGCCACGGCGATGGTGTACGCTTGGTTTTGGAGTGCGCCTTCATGGCTGGCGGCATCTATGCCCAATGCCAGGCCGCTGGTGATGACAAAACCGGATTGGCCCAGGGCCTTGGCAAATTCGCGGGCGGTTTCCTTGCCTTGGATTGATGGATTGCGGCTGCCTACGATGGCGATTTGCGGCAATGCCAGGATGTCTGGCTTACCGCGCACGAACAACACAGGCGGCGGGTCGGCAATTTCTTTTAGTTGCGCAGGATAAGCCGCATCCAGTAAGGTGATGGCGCAGTTGTTTGCTTGCGCCAACCAGCCCATGTCTTGGTCAACCAGCGTCCAGTCAGGGTGTTTGATAGCATCAACCACACTGTTTTTTAAACCCAACGCGCTTAAGGCAGGGATGGGTTCAGCAAAAATTTGTTCTGGTGTATGGGTGTCCAGTAGTTTGAGAAAGCTTCTGCAACCGATGCCTGGCACACGCAAGAGGGCGAGCCAGTAACGGAGGTTTGCGTCGGATTGCAGGCTGATCTGGCTCAGGGGGTTTGTACTTTGTCTAAAATGTGGATGGCTTGTCCGGCTTTCATCACCAATGCGTAACTGACACGCTCAAAGGGACGGAACACCATCAATATCCCCGCTTTTTCGTCTGGTAGTTTCACCATCGAATTTTTAATCGGGCCGAACCGGTCCATAACCATCCGGCCTTTTCTAAGGATATCCAGCTCATGTCCGACTTGTAAGCCGTCCCGTATGCCTTTATCAATCACTACGGTGTCATATAGGCCGATTTGTGAAACACCGCCTTGAATGCTAATGATGTTGCCGTTAATTTTTTTCGCCGGTGGCCTGGGAAAATAATTCAACGTGATATCTTCTTCGAGATTGGGCATGACGCGGTCTCCCATGCGAATTTCACTCTTGGCTTTAGTGACGACCAACGTGGCCGGATCGCCGGCTTGTTGCAATGTAGTTTCGGCAACAAATTGGGCTTCATAACCTAAAATTTCACCGGTTTCAGGATTTTTATAGGTTTGGCCAGTACGATAAACGGTGAAAGTCGAATTTTTGGGGGCGGTAATGGCGCGGACATAAATTTTATCACCAATGCCTGCAACAAGATGCTCCCCCGCCAGTTCAAGGACATAAGGCGAGGCATTCAACCCATTGGCACCGACAACACGCGGTGTCGTCAAAAATTGGTCGATTTTATCGTTCGGAATCAATTTGATCGCTTGATTGAGATTGCTCTCGCGGATACAGGGCATCAGCTTGCCATCCGCCGAAACCGGGAATTTAGTCCGCCCGTGTTTAAATTCTTCTTCTTTCAGGACACAGGGCGACTGGATGTTCAGCTCGGCAGTCGGCTGTTCGTTTCTGGATAAGCTCAGTTGCGGCCTACCATTGACCATAGCAAAATAAATGGTGTCACCTGGATAGATCAGGTGGGGATTGTGGATTTGGCTGTTAAAACGCCATAATTCGGGCCATTGGGTTGGATGTTGCAAAAACTTGCCTGATATGTCCCACAAGGTGTCGCCGTGGACGACCGTATATTGGTCCGGGTGCGAAGGGTTGATTTGTAATTCATCGGCATACGCGTGGGTGCTGATGAATAGGGAAAGAAGTAACCCTGAAAGTATGCGAAAAGCCATAGTGATTCCTGCGGAGTCTTTTTAGTCTGTTTAAATTCAAAGTTTAGATGATTTCATATAGAATTCCAGTATTCAATTATTATAGTGGAGAGTTTGTTGAGTATTCTAACTATTCTCGAATTTCCTGATGAGCGTCTGCGTAAAAAAGCCGCACCTGTCGGGAAAATCGACAATAACACCAAAAAACTGGTCGATGATATGTTGACGACCATGTACACCGCCAAAGGGGTCGGTCTGGCGGCCACCCAGGTTAATGTCCATCAGCGCATCATCGTTATAGATGTCAGCGAAGAAAAAAATGCCCCGCTGTGCCTGATTAATCCGCAGCTTATTGAAAAAGATGGCGTCAAGGAATCGGAGGAAGGGTGTTTGTCGGTGCCTCATTTTTATGAGAAAGTCCGGCGGGCGGAACATATCAGGGTGCGGGCTTGGGATCGTGAAGGCCGGCCGTTTGAACTCGAAGCCCAGGATTTGTTGGCGGTGTGCATACAGCATGAGATGGATCACCTGGAAGGCAAGTTGTTCGTTGATTACCTGTCGCCGTTAAAACGCCAGCGTATCAAAAAGAAACTGGAAAAACAGCATAAACAGGAAAAAAATTGGGCATGAAAATTATTTTTGCAGGAACACCCGAATTTGCCGTGCCTAGCTTGCAAATATTGCTCACTTCGGGGCATGAAGTCTGTGCCGTTTATACCCAGCCAGACCGTCCAGCCGGTCGGGGCCGCCATTTGCAACCCGGCCCGGTCAAAGCATTGGCGGTAGCGGCGGGAATTCCTGTGTTGCAACCACTGAGCCTGAAAACCGACGATGACCTTAGGCAAATCCGGGCTTTTGACGCCGACCTGATGGTGGTTGTGGCATACGGGATGATTTTGCCGCAAACGGTGCTGGATGTGCCGAGAATGGGTTGCATCAATGTGCATGGCTCGCTATTGCCGCGTTGGCGCGGGGCGGCGCCCATCCAGCGGGCGGTCATGGCGGGTGATGCCAAAACTGGCGTCACAATCATGAAAATCGTGCATAAATTGGATGCGGGGGACATGTTGCATAAAGAGGAATATGAACTATCGGCAACGGACACCTCCAGTGAGGTCCATGACCGCTTGGCAGCTTTGGGGGCAATCGGTTTGGCAAAAGTGTTGGTGCAACTTGAACAAGGTACTGTAAATGCCGAGCCGCAGGATGAGGCTGTGGTGACCTATGCCGAAAAATTGCACAAAAGCGAAGCGGTCATCGACTGGACGCAAAGTGCGGAAGCCATCGCCAGAAAAGTCAGGGGCTTGAATGCTTGGCCGGTGGCGCAAACGCAGTATCGGGGCGAGGTTTTGCGTATCTGGCGGGCCGAAGCCATCGACAATGAGGCTAACGATAAACCCGGGACGGTGGTCAGTAACCACAAGATTATGGATGTGATGACGGGCAAAGGCATCCTGCGTCTGCACGAAGTGCAGCTTCCAGGCGGCAAACGCATGGCGGTTGAAGCATTTCTTAACGCCCATGATGCCAATGGAGCAAACTTAACTTGAGTGCGAACACACGGGCCATCGCCGCACGGGTTTTAGCCGACGTCATCGAAAACGGACATTCGTTGACGGCGATTCTTGATAACACTTTATCCTCCATACCCAGCAACAAAGACCGGGCGTTTATCCAAATGCTTTGTTACGGGGTCTGCCGCCATTACCACCACCTTGATTTTATCTTAGGCAAATTAGTAGCCAAGCCGCTAAAAGACATGGACATTAAAGCCCTGGTTTTAGTCGGTTTGTACCAGCTCCAGTTTATGCGCGTCAAACCCCATGCCGCCGTGTCAGAAACGGTGTTGGCGGTGGGCAAAAAAAATTGGGCCAAAGGCTTGGTGAATGCGTTGCTGAGGACTTATTTGCGTGAACAAACCACGCTGGAAGCGCAAGCCAGGCAAGTGGCTACGGCAGCATGGAGCCATCCTGATTGGCTGATCCGGCTTATCCAGCAAGACTGGCCGGAGCAGGCGGAACAAATCTTCATTGCAAATAACCTGCAAGCACCGATGGCTTTGCGTATCAATTTGGCCAAAATTGATACGCAAGCTTATCTGCAACAACTGAATGCCAAGGATATAACGGCAAGTAGCGTTGATTTTTGCCCATCGGCACTGGTCTTGGGAAATGCGATAGCCGTTGATGAATTGCCGGGCTTTGCCAGCGGCTGGGTGTCCGTTCAGGATACCGCAGCGCAATTGGCCGCCGAATTGCTGGATCTTCGACCTGGGCAGCGGGTTTTGGATGTCTGTGCCGCCCCGGGTGGCAAAACCGCCCATATTCTGGAAGCCCAAGCACAGTTACAAATCGTGATGGCGGTCGATATTGACGCCAGCCGGTTGCAAAGGGTCGGCGAAAATTTGCAACGCTTAGGTTTGTCTGCGAAGTTGATCTGCGGTGATGCGGCTGATCCACAAAATTGGTGGGACGGGCAAGTCTTTGAGCGTATTTTGTTGGATGCACCCTGTTCCGCGACGGGGGTCATCCGTCGCCATCCCGATATAAAATTGTTGCGCAGGGCCGAAGATATTGCCCAGTTGCAAGCCCTACAGGAAACGATTTTAAACGCAATCTGGCCCTTGCTGGCTAAAGATGGCATCTTGCTTTATGCGACTTGTTCCGTGCTCAAGCAGGAAAACGAGTATCAGATAAGGGCTTTTTTAGCTGGTCATGCCGATGCTGAGGAATTACCTTGCCCGGATGAATGGGGGGCCGCAGCTAGTGCAGGCAGGCAAATTTTGCCCGGCGAATCAGGCATGGACGGTTTTTATTATGCGCGTCTTCGTAAATTATAAAACCTTGTGGATGCTGGCTTGGCTGGTTTGCTGGCCGCCGTTGCCGGTGCGGGCGGAATGTTGTGCCGCCCAGGTCAAAATGGCCCAGTTAGTGAGGGAAGGCCCAAATTATCTGCTTTCCGCCGACATAGACTATCAATTCAGCGAAAAAGCCTTGGCGGCCCTGCAAAACGGGGTGCCGTTATTTTGGGAATTACAGATAAAGATCCAGCAACCACGGGAGTTGCTTTGGTCAAAAACGCTGGCGGAAACCAGCATTCGCTATCGTTTGCAATACCATGCCTTGTTGAACATGTACCGCGTCAAAAACGAAAGTAATGGCGATGTCCAGAATGTTTCCAGTTTGGCCGCCGCATTGGATCTGATGTCAACGTTGCGTAATTTCCACATTCTCGACAACGCCGGTTTTGCCCCGGCACCGGCAACCGTTTTGGCTTTGAAAGTCGATTTTGACCGCAATGCCTTGCCTTTGCCGCTGCGTCCTTTGGCTTATCTCAGTAAGCAATGGTATTTATCTAGTGATTGGACACTATGGCCCTTAAAAAACTAAAGCTGTCCGGTAATCTGTCGGTATTCATACTGTCCGGGTTGATCCTGCTGTCTTTGCAGTTGATGAGTTCGGCTACGCAGGAATCTTCGCAACTCGGCGAAATGTATTCCTGGCTATTGTTGATGAATGCCATCGGTTCGGTGGTTTTGCTCTGGCTGGTTGGCGCCAATATCTACACGCTGACCAAGCAATTGAAAAAACGTGAGGCGGGTTCCAGGCTAACTACCCGCATGGTGTCCTTGTTTGTCGTGTTGGCCCTGGCTCCGGCGGCGATAGTCTTTTATTTCTCGATGCAGTTTTTGCATCAAGGGATTGATAGCTGGTTTAATGTTGAAATTGACCGGGCTATGGAAGACTCTTTGGAGCTGAGCCAGGCGTCACTGGATCAACGGATGCGCTGGCATTTGAAACAAACCCAGCAATTGGCAAGCACGTTGGAATTTTCGCCAACTAATCTTCTGGCACCGGAAATTGAAAATTTGCGCGAGCTCGCCGGTGCTTCGGAAATGACCTTGTTTTCCCAGCCAGGCACCATCATCGTTTCCAGTAGCAACAATCCCAGTGACATCTTGCCCAGCCTGCCGGACGAGCATATCTGGATACAATTGCGCCAGCAGCATACCGATTATGTGGCGTTGTCTCCGGTGCGCGATGATGAATTGATGATACGTGTCATTGTCAAGATCAACGGGCAAGAGCCGCTGTATTTGCAAGCCCTCTATCCCGTTCCGGTCAGGATCGCCGACTTGGCGGATTCGGTGGAATTTGCCTTTGTCCGCTACCAGGAAATGAGTTTTTTGCGCCATTCCTTAAAACTCAGTTTCTCGCTGGCATTGTCCCTGGTGTTGTTGATGAGTTTGCTGGCGGCCATTTGGGTGGCGTTCATCAGTATCCGGCATATCATCGCGCCGGTAAAAGCCTTGGTCAAAGGCACCCAGGCCGTCGCTTCGGGGCGTTATGACCAGCAACTGCCAGTCACCGCGCAAGACGATTTGGGGTTTCTGGTCGAATCCTTCAACGAAATGACGCAGCGTATCGCCAGGGCCAGTTACGAGTCGAGGATGGCGGGTTTTGAAGTGGAAAACCAACGCGCTTATTTGGAAACGATACTGGCTAACTTGACGGCGGGGGTCATCAGTTTTGATACGGTGTTCAAAATCCGCACGGCAAACCAAGCCGCGTACCGGATTTTTCGTATCCAAGTGAACCAGTGCATAGGCTACACTTTGCTGGAATTGGCTAAGAATGTGGTTGAATTGGCGGAACCGCTAAAATCGATGCAACGCTTCCTGGAATTGTCCGACGATATTTGGGAGCAACGCATCGCTTTTTTGGGGCCGAATGGCCGCCAGGAATTATTGTGCCGGGGTACGCCGTTGTTTGCCCAAGACGGGGCCCGCGCCGGTGCCGTGGTGGTGTTTGACGATGTCACGGATTTGATCCAGGCGCAAAAAAATGCCGCTTGGGGCGAGGTGGCCAGACGCTTGGCGCATGAAATAAAAAATCCGCTGACGCCTATCCAATTGTCGGCGGAGCGCTTGCAACATAAATTGGCGGATAAGCTATCCGAAGCTGATGCGGCCATCTTAAAACGCTCGACCATCACGATTGTGCAGCAAGTTGAAGCGATGAAGGAAATGGTCGATGATTTTTCGGAATATGCCAAACCGTCGAAAAAACAGACGGTGGCGATTGATTTGCCCGTGCTTGTACAGGAGGTGCTGGCGCTGTATGTGCTTAAATCTGGCGTAAAATTTAAGGCCAATTATGAAGCCGGTGGCGGTTTATTGGTTACTGGCGATCCGGTCAGCATCCGGCAGGTTTTACATAACCTGATCAAAAATGCACTCGAAGCCATTGAAACGCAAGGTTTGATAGAAATTAACCTGCATCGGGTACAAAAAAATGACACCGATTTTATCGAAATCGCATTGTACGATGACGGCCCAGGGATAAAAGACGGACAAATCGAAAAAATTTTTGAACCCTATGTCACCACCAAAGCCAAAGGCACCGGTCTCGGCTTGGCCATTGTGAAAAAAATTATTGAGGAGCATGGTGGTGCAATCTGGGTCGACACCCAAAGGAAAGTGGGGGCTGGTTTTATTATCCAACTGCCTGCGTGTAATGTTTAAGCCAGCCACATTTTAATAAGCTAATGATGAATACAAATACCCCACGGATTTTAGTTGTTGATGACGAACCTGAGATCCGCCGTCTGGTCAGCGAAATTCTCGAAGATGAAGGCTATAAAGTGGATATGGCGGAAGATGCCCAAATTGCCAGGCAATTGAAAACCAGCATTAAGCCCAATCTGATTTTACTGGACATCTGGATGCCGGATACCGATGGCATTACGCTGTTAAAAGAATGGGTGGCGGAGGATGCCTTGGATTGTCCGGTTATTATGATGTCCGGGCATGGTTCGGTGGAATCGGCGGTGGAGGCGACCCGTTTGGGGGCTTATGATTATCTGGAAAAGCCTTTGTCTATGGCTAAATTGCTGTTGATAGTGGAAAGGGCCTTGGAAGCCAGTTATTTGCAACGGGAAAACGCCGGTGTCAGGCAGGCCCCCGTTGTCGAAATTGATCCGGTTGGCAAAAGTGCCACGGTTGCCAGGATCAAGGACCAGTTGAAACGTCTGGCCCAACATGATGCGCGATTGTTGTTTGTTGGCGAGGCGGGTGTCGGCAAGGAGTTGTATGCCCGCTATTTGCATAACAATAGCTCGCACCGGGATGGGCCGTTTATTGATGTGGCGGTGGGTAGCATTTCGCCGGAAAATTCTGCGGTCGAATTTTTTGGCAAGGAATATGCCGGTAAAACCTACCCAGGCCTGCTGGAGCGCGCCCATAAAGGCACGTTATTTTTAGGCGAAATCGCCGGTATGGATAAAGAAACCCAATTACGCCTGTTGAGCGCGTTGGAATCCAGCTCGTTCCTGCGCGTTGGCGGCAGCGAGGCGGTGCGCGTGGATGTCCGTGTGGTTGCGTCCACACGCATCAGCTTGGATGAAGAGGTCAAATTCGGCAGGTTCCGGCAAGATCTGTATTATTTGCTCAATGAAGTGACGATGGAGATTCCGCCATTACGGAGCCATAGTGAGGATGTCCCTGCTTTGTTGAGCTTTTATGTCGACTTTTTTGTCAATCAGGACAAGCTGGGGTTCAGGCGGTTTTCAATGGCGGCGCAGAATTTTTTACGCAATTACTGCTGGCGCGGCAATGTCCGGGAATTGAAAAATCTGGTGCAACGCTTGATGATTCTTGGGGTTGGTGAGGATATTGAGCTTGAAGAAGTCAAAACCGGGTTAGGGACGGTAATGGGCGATATGACGGGGATGTCTTCCGTGCCGGATTTTTTTAACCTGCCTCTAAAGGAAGCCAGGGATCATTTTGAAAAAGCCTATTTGGAATATCATTTTGAGCGTACGGGCGGCAGCGTTGCCAAATTGTCAGCCGCAGTCGGCATGGAACGCACCCATCTTTACCGCAAATTACATTCGTTGAACATAAAATTGTAGCCAAATAAGTTTATCAAGCTCAGCCCAAGTAAGTATTTATAAATAAACCTTGTAAAAGCTAAATATGTCTAGTAAAATTGTTAGTCTTTTATTAAGGCTTTACATAAAGACGCTTTTTACAGAAAACTATAACGATGAAAACATTCAGTGCAAAACCAGCAGAAGTAAAGCGTGATTGGTACGTGGTAGATGCAGAAGGAAAGACGTTAGGTCGCCTTGCTTCTGAGATTGCACGTCGTCTTCGCGGTAAACATAAACCAGAATTCACCCCGCATGTCGATACAGGTGATTATATTATTGTCGTCAATGTCGAAAAAATTGGCGTGACCGGTACTAAAGAAAAAGATAAATTGTATCAGCATCATACAGGCTATATCGGCAACTTGAAAACCGTCAGCTTAGGCAAACTGAGAAAAACCTTCCCAGACCGGATTCTGACAACGGCTGTTAAGGGTATGTTGCCTAAAAATCCATTGGGTCGGGCAATGTTCAAAAAGTTGAAAGTCTATGCCGGCCCAGAACATGAACATCAGGCCCAACAGCCAAAAGTTTTAGAATTATAAGCGAGTAAACCACATGGCAGCAGCTCAGTATTACGGAACAGGTCGTCGTAAAAGTGCAATAGCGCGTGTTTACGCAACCAAAGGCACTGGAAAAATTATCATCAACACCAAGGCCATAGAAGATTATTTTGGTCGTAAAACCGACCAGATGGTTTCCCGCCAGCCTTTGGAATGTGTGGATATGGTCGGCAATTTTGATGTCAACGTGATTGTTAAAGGTGGCGGGCCTTCAGGTCAGGCAGGGGCCATACGTCTTGGTTTGACCCGTGCATTGATGGAATATGATGAAACATTGCGTCCGGCACTTAGACATGCGGGTTATGTGACACGCGATTCGCGCATTGTTGAACGTAAAAAAGTCGGCTTGCACAAAGCCAGAAAACGTCCTCAGTACTCAAAACGTTAATCTTTATCCACAAGATGGCGATAAAAGGGTTGCATTAGCACATAATGCAACCCTTTTTTGTGGGCGGCGTTTTTTGATGCGGCCAAAACAAATAATCAGAAATGATTTTTTTTCTTAGCAATGCTAGAATGGCTACAACTTAAGTTATTACAGATGTAACGGATGACGACAGATCCACAAAACACGCTCACTAAAGCAACTGCAATCGAATTTAAAAGCAACACATTTACGGTGCCTGTTTTAGTCATATCCAGTAACGATTTGGATGTCATCAATGATCAAATTCAAAAAAAAATCCAAATCGCCCCGGATTTTTTCAAAAACTCTCCAATCGTTCTTGACGTTCAATCAATAAATAAAAATAATCTACCTATTGATTTTACCAAACTCACCAATGTCCTCCGTGAGGCAGGATTATTGCCAATCGGTATAAGGGGCGGGAACGGGTTACAAAATAAAATAGCCATAGATTTGGGTATTCCTATCCATTCTGTCCACAATAGCCCGGTAATCGAAAAGAAAAATCTTGAAGATTCGCCTCCGAAAATAAAATCAAGCCATTCTGAAACTGCATTAAACACCCAAGCAACGTTAATTTCCCAACCCGTCCGATCTGGGCAACGCATTTATGCGACAGGGGATTTGATTATTTTGGCTCAAGTGAGCGCGGGGGCGGAAATAATGGCGGAGGGTAATATCCATGTCTACAATACCTTAAGAGGCCGGGCTTTGGCTGGTGTGCAAGGAAATCTAGGTGCGCGGATTTTTTGTTCCGATTTGCAAGCGGAGTTGATCTCCATTGCAGGTACTTATCAAATCAGTGAAGATATGCGCGGGATAGTGCGCAACAAACCAGTGCAGATTTATTTACAAGAACATACTTTAATTATTAAAGATACTGCTTAATAAAACCTACCTAGAGGAACATTTGTGGCAAGAATTATTGTTGTAACATCGGGTAAGGGCGGTGTTGGCAAAACCACAACCAGTGCCGCCATCGCTATGGGCTTGGCAAAACGAGGCCACAAAACGGCGGTCATAGATTTTGATGTCGGTTTGCGGAATCTGGACTTGATCATGGGCTGTGAACGCCGTGTTGTGTATGATTTTATCAATGTCATCAATGGTGAGGCATCGCTTAACCAAGCCTTGATCCGTGACAAGCATTGCGACCAACTGTATATTTTGCCCGCTTCACAAACCCGTGATAAAGATGCTTTAAGCCAGGAAGGCGTTGGCAAGGTTTTAGAAGAATTGTCCAAAGATTTTCAATATGTGGTTTGCGATTCTCCAGCGGGTATCGAAAGAGGCGCGCATTTGGCGATGTATTATGCCGATGATGCTTTTGTGGTCACCAATCCTGAAGTTTCATCGGTGCGTGACTCTGATCGTATGTTAGGGCTGTTGGCGAGCAAATCACGCAGGGCGGAACGCAACGAAGAACCGATCAAGGAATATCTGTTATTGTCCCGCTACTCGCCAGAGCGGGTAAAAATCGGTGATATGTTGAGTGTAAACGATGTGCAGGACATTTTGTCTTTACATCTGTTGGGCGTGATCCCCGAATCGAAATCGGTCTTGACGGCGTCAAATTCAGGCGTACCGGTTATTCTCGATGAAAAGAGCGATGCAGGCCAAGCTTATGCCGATATTGTCGCCCGTTACTTGGGCGAAGAGAGGCCACATCGTTTTATTGATGAGAAAAAAGGCCTTTTCGGGAAGCTGTTTGGGGGCAAATGATGAGTTTACTAGACTATTTTAGAATCACTAAAACCAGTTCGGCTTCGCTGGCGAAGGAGCGCTTGCAGATCCTTGTTGCCCATGAGCGTTCGTCCCGACACCAGCCATCTTATCTTCCTCAGTTACAAAAGGAATTGCTGGAAGTGATAAAAAAATATGTCAACGTCGATCAAGATGCCATATCATTTAACTTCGAGCAAGATGAAAATCAGGAAACGCTTGAACTGAATATCGTATTGCCTGATCATCAAGCAAAAAATTTTTAAACTCTCCAACAACTCTCAAAGGTGATTGAAATGACTGAAATAATTGGTGATGCAGCAGGTAAAATATGGAAATTTCTGGATGAAAACGGCCCATCCAGCGTGACAAAAATTTCCACTGAAACCGGGATTAATAAAAATGATATCCAACGGGCCATTGGCTGGCTTTCCAAGGAAGATAAGCTGGTCTTTGAAATGAAAGGCCGGACTGAAACCTTGTCATTGAAATAAGCTTTTTAGTCGTTCCCGAGTCCAAGATTCGGCAGATTATGCCGGTCTTGGGCTTTTTTATGCGTAGGGCTTAATGAAGTTCGCGATGGCGGACGATGACGTTGAAATAGCTGTTTTTAAACTGCTTGACTAACGAGTCGACCAGATAGACAGAGCGGTGTTGCCCTCCTGTGCAGCCTATGGCTACGGTCAGATAAGTGCGTCCTTCCGCTTCAAAACGTGGTATCCAGCGTTCAAGAAACCCGGTAATATCTTGAAAAAGTTCAATGACTAAAGGGTGTTCATGCAAAAAACCAATGACCGCCTGGTCTTTTCCGGTTAAGCCGCGCAATTCAGGAATCCAATAGGGGTTTGGTAAGCTGCGGGCATCAAAAACAAAATCCGCATCTAAAGGAACCCCGTGCTTAAAGCCAAACGATTGGAATTGTAGGGAAATATGTTTGACATCACGTTCACCAATTTGGTCTTTGATCAGTTCGCGCAATTGGTGGTAATGCGTCCGGCTGGTATCTATGATGACGCTGGCGTGCCTGGCAATCGGGGTCAACATTTCCCTTTCGATTTTTAAAGCTTCTTTTAAAGGAATATTAAAATCCGTCAAAGGATGTTTGCGGCGGGTTTCACTGTAGCGTTTAAGCAAGGTGGCTTCTTCAGCCTGCATGAAAATGACCTCGCAGCTTATGCCTTTGCTGTGTATCAATCTCATGCTATCGGAAAAGTTAGCCAAGCTTTCGCTTTGGTTTCTGGCATCAATACCAATGGCCGTTTTGGCGTATGTATTGGTATCAACCAGCATCACATGGTTAATGAAGTCTTCCAACAAGGTGACTGGCAAATTATCTATGCAGAAATAGCCGCAGTCTTCGAGGGTGTCCAGGGCTATGCTTTTGCCGGAACCGGAGAGCCCGCTAACAATTAATAGTTTCATAAGTTCAGGCGTGGAGCGTGTGCATCATTTTGATTTGGGTTGTTGTCCGCCACACACGCTCCGCGCCCTAGGTATCAGCGGTGGGTGTGGGTTTTTTCTTTATGTTTGGCGATTTGACGGTCGAGTTTGTCGACCATGTTGTCAATCGCCACATACATGTCTTCTTGATGGTCTTCGGCAAACAGCTTGGCCCCGCTCAGTTGCAAGGTGGCTTCCGCTTTCTGCACCAGTTTTTCTACACTTAAAATAACATGTACATCAGTGACGTTGTCAAAATGCCGGGCTAATTTGGCAAATTTTGCGTCGATATGCGTCCGTAACGCATCGGTTATTTCAAGATGATGACCTGTTATTATGACTTGCATGGTAAAACTCCTTAATGAATTGATGGTTTTTAGCAGGGAAGGATCTTACAAAATCCGTTTTCTCTGGCTAGATGATGCGATAAACATCGCTTCCCGATACTTGGCAATTGTCCTTCTGGCAACATTGATGCCTTTCTCGTTTAAAAAATCGGCAATTTTGCTGTCACTCAGCGGTTTCGCCGGATCCTCATTGCTGATTAATTCTTTAATAATCGCCCGTATCGCGGTGGACGAGCATTCACCGCCACCTTCGGTCGAGACATGGCTGGAAAAAAAGTATTTGAATTCAAAAATACCATTGGGGGTGTGCATGAATTTTTGTGTAGTCACGCGCGAGATAGTCGACTCGTGCAATTCAAGCTCTTCGGCAATATCACGCAACACCATCGGTTTCATCGCGACCGAGCCATGCTCAAGAAACGCGGTTTGTTTTTCGACGATAGATCTGGCAACACGCAACAGCGTGTCGTTGCGGCTATGCAGGCTTTTGATAAACCAGCGGGCTTCTTGCAGATGGTCTTTCATGCAGGTGTTGTCTTTGCTGTTATCCGCCCGCTTGATCATTGCCGAATAAAACGGGTTGATACGCAATTTTGGGGCAATATCAGGGTTTAAATTGACTTGCCATACCCCGTTTTGCTTGATGACATAAACATCTGGGATGACGTATTCGGAATCGTGTTCTTGGATGCGTGAGCCTGGTTTGGGCTCAAGTGTCCTGATCAAGGCGACTACGGTGTCCAGTTGCCGTTCGGTCAAGCCCAGTTTGCGCATCAGCTTGGTTTGCTCATGGGTAGCCAGTAAATCCAGATGCTGGGTGACCACGGCGAGGGCTTCTTCACGATAAGGCGTGGTTTCAGGCAACTGGCGCAATTGCAGACGTAGACAATCACTTAAGTCAATCGCGGCGACGCCGGCGGGGTCAAAGTTTTGGATTCGGTGCAAGACGGCAAAGACTTCTTCAATATCCAAGTCATCCAATTGCGTTTGCATCGCTTGAAATATGTCTTCAGGCTTGCTGGTCAGATAGCCGTCTTCATTAATCGAATCAATAATGCCGATGGCAATGGCGTGGTCGCGTTCGGAAAAACGCGTCAGTTCCAGTTGCCATAACAAATGGTCCAGCAGGGTCGCACTATTGCTGCGTTGGGTTTCAAATTCAACGGTTTCGCTGTTATGGCTACCGGACTCCATGACGGCGTCGTAGATATCCTCCCATGATGAATCAATGGGCAGCTCATCAGGAATATCCGTTTGCGAGCCTTCACTGGTTTGCGAATCCGAGTGTTCGGTTTTTTTCTCCGGGAGCAGTTCAGAAACCGGGATATTGTTTTCGTCTTCGTTAATCTCCAGCATCATGTTAGATTCAAGCGCTTGCTGGATTTCTTGTTGCAAATCTAAAGTAGACATCTGCAACAACTTGATCGCCTGCTGCAATTGCGGCGTCATGGTAAGCTGCAGGCCTTGCCGAAGATGTAGGGATTGTTTCATTTTATTTGAATACAGTACTTAAAGACTAAAATTTTGGCCTAAATAAACTTTTCTAACTTCCTCATTGGCAACAATGGCTTCTGCGCCGCCTTCGGCGATGACTTTGCCATTATTGAGTATATAAGCGCGGTCACAAATACCTAAAGTTTCACGAACATTATGTTCGGTGATCAAAACGCCGATGCCGCGTTGCTTCAAATGCACGATGATTTTTTTTATGTCGTCCACCGATATGGGGTCGACGCCGGCAAAAGGCTCATCCAGTAAAATGAATTGTGGTTGGGTTGCCAATGCGCGGGCAATTTCAACGCGCCGACGTTCGCCGCCTGACAAGCTCAGTGCCTGCTGGTTGCGCAAATGCAAGATATTAAATTCCTGCAACAAATCATCAATGACCAATTCAATTTGGCTGTTGCTCAAATCTCCGCTGATTTGTAACACCGCCCGCAAATTGTCGGCGACACTCAATTTACGGAAAATCGATGGTTCTTGCGGTAAATAACCGATACCTAAGCGTGCCCGCAAGTGCATCGGATAATATGTGATGGCCTTGTCATCCAGTCTGATCTCGCCCGTATCCGCTTTGATTAAGCCGACCATCATATAAAAGCTAGTGGTTTTTCCGGCACCGTTCGGCCCTAATAAACCGACGACTTCCCCTGTATTGATTTCCAGGGATACGCCATCGACAACATTGCGCTTATGGTAAGCTTTAAATAATTGGGTTGCTGTCAGGGTTGCCATGCTTATGGGGCGTTTTTAGCTTTCGGCTTTAATATAACATGGACGCGTTTGGTATCGGATGATTTTTCACCCGCTTTCACCAGTGAGCTTTTAATATCGTATTCGATTAAGTTGCTCGAATAAGTGGCGTTACCTTGGGTCACAACCGCCTTATTTTGCAAGACCAGCAAATTTTTTTTCGGATAATATTCGCCAAGCAAGGCTTCGCCAATAATGTCTTCGGCACCGGCATTAGGTGTTTGCTTAAATTTGGCGCGGTTGCCGGTGAATATCAATTTATCGACTTCGCCATTTTTCAAATAAACGACCAATTTATCGGAATTGACCCGGATACTGCCCTGGATGGAGATGACGTTGCCGGTGTAGGTGCTGGTTTCTGTGGCATCGTCATAAGTTGCGGTGTTGGAATCAATCGAAATGGGTTGATCTGCATCGCTTTCCAGGGCAAAGCTGACGGTGTTATAAAAAGTGTTTAGTAAGATACCGCAGAAGAGAATGAGTTTTTTATTGTTGTCTTTCATATTTCCCTTGCACATGAGCCAGTAATTCAATACGAATTGGCTGCTTAAAAACCAGTTTCATTCCAGTCCCTGTGGTTTTGTTTGGCAGGCTCAGTAATTCTGCCTGCTCATCAGTTTCTGCAAAATGAGTTTCTGGTTTCACTTTAAGATTGGAGGTGTTTATCTTCAGGGCTTTGGTATTGTTGTATTGGTCCCTGTCAACAATGACTTTGCCGTGGAGCAGGATATTTTTTCTATCCGCCGACACGCTGCCCGATTCCGCCTGGATGCGCCACGGCGGTTGTTTTTCCAGATAAAAAACGATGGATGGCTTCTCCATTTGGGTGGTGTGGTCATCGCTATAATGGACAATTTTATCAGCAAACAATTGGGTGTTTACCAAACCTGACGTGTCCATTTCCCACTTAGTATAGCCTTTGCTGAACAAATCGGGGCTATGCGGCGGTATTAAGCGGTTGCCCAGATTGTCGCCCCCGCTTAAATTAACAAGTATCCAGCTAGCCAGCGCAACAAAAAACAAATAGAGATAGCCGTATTGGTCTCTAAAAAACGTCATATCAGATAAGTTTCGACGATGGCATCATAATGCCCTTGTGCTTGCATGATAAGATCACACACTTCGCGTACCGCACCTTGCCCACCGTTGCGTTGGGTATGCCATTGTGCGTGTTGTTTGACCGTATCAACAGCGTCATTGACGGCAATTGCCAAACCGGCCCGCGCCATAATCGGCAAGTCCAGCAAATCATCGCCGACATAGGCGGCTTGTGCCGGTGTTATCTTGAGTGTGGCCAGCAGTTCCTGGAACGCGGCGCGTTTGTCTTCGTGCCCTTGATAAACATGGGCGATGCCCAGGCTGTTCATGCGTAAACTGACTGCGTTGGAACGGCGGCCTGAAATGACCGCCACTTCTACGCCCGTTTGACGCAGTAATTTAATGCCATGCCCGTCTTGGGCATGGAAACTTTTATATTCATTTCCTTCGTGGTCAAAAAACAACTTACCATCTGTCAAAACGCCGTCAACATCGAGGATCAGCAATTTAATCTGGCTGGCCTTGGCGTATAGGCTGGATAGGGATTTGGTATTTGGCATCAGACAATACCTGCCTGGATCAAATCGTGCATGTTCAAGGCCCCGATAGCGCATTGCTGGTTATCGACCACAATGAGCGCGTTAATTTTTTTCTGTTCCATAATTTGCATGGCTTCGGCAGCGAGTATATCGGCAGTGATGACGGCGCAATGCGGGGTCATCACTTCGGTGATCGGGGTGCTATGGATATCCAAGTTCCTTCCCAGCATCCTGCGTAAATCGCCGTCGGTAAAAATACCGATGACCCGGTTGTTGGCTTCCACAATAGCCGTCATACCCAATTGTTTTTCGGTCATTTCCAGCAGGGCGTGGCTGATCAATGCCGATTCAGGCACGGAAGGCATGTTGACACCGACGTGCATAATATCCCTGACCCGCAATAACAAACGTTTTCCCAAGCTTCCGCCAGGATGGGCGAGGGCAAAATCATCGCGGGTGAAACCGCGTGCTTCCAATAATGAAACAGCCAGCGCGTCGCCCATCACCAAGGCGGCGGTGCTGCTCGATGTTGGGGCCAGCCCCAAGGGACAGGCTTCCTGTTTAACGGCGACATTTAGGTAAGTAGTTGAAAATCCCGCTAAAGTTGATTTCTCATTACCCGTTATCGCAACCAGCGGGACGCCCAGACGTTTGATGATAGGCAAAATGGTCAGGACTTCTTCGGTCTCCCCGGAATTTGACAGCGCCACCACCACATCATGTTTGGTGATCATGCCCAAATCTCCGTGGCTGGCCTCACCCGGATGTACAAAAAAAGCCGGTGTGCCGGTGCTGGCGAGCGTTGCGGCAATTTTGCTGGCGATATGCCCGGATTTGCCCATGCCGATGACCACCACCCGTCCAGTGCATTCGAACAGCAGTTTACACGCGGCGACAAAATTATCGTTAATTTGATCTTCCAGATCGGCTATTGCCTGCGCTTCCACTTGGATGACCGCTTTTCCTAATTCACGGAGTTTTTGGTCATTTAATTTCATTTTTTGCCTCCAAATTTGCGCGTTAGTGAGTTTAGGACAAAAAAATGATTAAAAAACGGTTTGATCATAGCGTTCGTCATGAAATATAAAAGCAGGTAATGCCAGCCATCGTATACGCCCAAGCAAGTTGGTGTTGCGATAAGCGAATCTAAAAATATCGCCATTATGCCATGCTTATTCCCTTCGCGCTCCATCAGAAAGCGATAAATTGTTTCCGTGTTAAATGAACCAGGCGATGGCGGCCCTCTTAAAACGTCCTATTGTACTTTTATCAAGCTTCCGTTTAAAAATGGATTGGGATTGACTTAATAAAGTATAGTCAGACACAATAAATAAATTTACTTCAAAGTGGCTCCCTAAGTATTAATCGTCCCATAAGTTCGCGCACAGTAGGATAAGGTTACTGTACGCGAACTTATGGGACGATTAATACATCCAATCAATAGGTTATTAATTGTTTCATAAGTAATCGCCGAAACAATTTTGAAATTAAGGTGCGATTACTTATGAAACAATTAATAGCATGGATAACAGCGATTTTCCCGAAACGAGTTTGGTTTGTGTCCGACAATTGTCATTTTCCCGTGGCGACAAAAAAATATTCGACGATATTTCCTTGGATTTTGAGCGCGGCAAAGTGACGGCGATCATGGGCCCTAGCGGTACTGGCAAAACGACCCTGTTAAAATTGATTGGCGGGCAGTTATGCCCGTCACAAGGCTCTGTTACTGTGGATGGTCAAAACGTCCATCAACTACGCCGCTATGAACTTTACGAGCTACGTAAACGCATGGGCATGTTGTTTCAAAGCGGGGCATTGCTGACTGACATGACGGTTTACGATAATGTCGCATTTCCATTGCGTGAACATACGCATTTGCCCGAATCCATGATCCGCACTTTAGTGCTGATGAAGTTGCAGGCGGTCGGTTTGCGGGGGGCGAGCCAACTGATGCCGAACGAGCTATCGGGGGGGATGGCGCGGCGCGTGGCCTTAGCCAGGGCGATTGCCCTCGATCCGATGATGATCCTTTACGATGAGCCGTTTACCGGACAAGACCCGATTGCGATGGGGATTTTGGTGCATCTGATCAAATCCTTGAATAACGCGCTCGGTTTGACCAGCATTATCGTCTCCCATGACGTTGCCGAGACTTCACAAATCGCCGATTACATCTACATCATTTCTGAAGGAAAAGTGGTTGACCAGGGCAGTCCTGTTGAAATTAAACAATCTTCTTCTGAATGGACACGGCAATTTATGTCAGGGGCGGCTGATGGCCCCGTCCATTTCCATTACCCTGCCAAAAATTATATTGACGATTTGTTGGCTACGGGTCGGCGTTATTGACAAACTGTTATCGGAATGACCACCGTTTGTGACCGATATAGCGGGTAATTGCACTTACTGATAAACCAGATAAATGGGCAATTTCGTGTGCGAACAGGGTTACGTTAAGTGAGGGTAAGAGGTAAGTGGCCAAAGCCATGCTGATGCCCTATGTTTGCAATAAACCAAAAAAATTTACCATAACAAAAAAAGCCACGGAACGGTGCGTAGTTTGTTGGCTAGCCTTAAATACATAACCTAAACAGCAAATAGGCGATAAGCATTCCGGGTGCATATTGCCCCGATGGGCCTGCATCCACATCCAGCTTATCCAGAACAACACCACGGGTACGGCTCCCCAGACAATTTCAGGTTAAGCCTCCACGAGTAGGCGCAGGTCAAAACAAAATAAAACACCAGCCAGGGTAAAAAAGTACCGCCGACATCTTGTGCCAATCCTAGGCTGGCCGCCACTCTCCAAGTCCAGCAAATCATTGGCGATATAAACCGATGAAGCATAGGCTGAATGAAAAAAAGCCACTAACAGCGTCAACCAATGATCGGCTTGGGTAATTTGATGCGCCGCGAACAGCGGGATAAAGAGCAGGGAATTTTTCAGCCATTGGTGTAAATGTTACAATGCCGCCAGGATTGTACGATCAGTCATAGTCCTGGCCCGTCCCCGAATTAATCTTGCCGCAGCATAACGCCTTATCCATATTTGCAAGCTTAATCCGTCCCTCCTATTACACATCTTTTTAATGCCGGTACCTCATCCAACTACTTACCTATTGCCGTATTTTGCGGACAGTTCCGCGCTGTTTTCAGCGTGGGCAGACCAGCCTTGGGCGGTGTTTCTCGATAGCGGGCATCCGTCCAGCCAACAAGGCCGTTATGACATTATCGCCGCCGAGCCATTGTGTACCTTGGTCACGCATGGCGGGACCACTACCATTACCTCGGCTAGCGAAGTCATTCAAAGCCAAGCTGACCCCTTTTTGTTGGTCAAGCAAAAGCTACAGGCGTTTGCAGATCGCGCCATCAATATCAACGGTTTGCCGTTTAATGGCGGGGCGGTTGGGTATTTTTCTTATGATCTGGCGCGGCGTTTGGAACAACTGCCTGCCATTGCCGAAGATGCCGAGCAGATTGCCGAAATGGCGGTGGGGATTTACCCCTGGGCGGTGATTGTTGACCATCAGCAGCGACAAAGCACGTTGGTAGCCCAAGGCCTGGGTGCGCAAGCCTGCCAACGGTTGGTCGCCCGTTTTAGCGTGTTGCCGGAAACACAGCCCCATCGCCCGTTTGCTGTGCTGGGCGAAATCCAGCCGAATATGGACAGGGCTTATTATGCCCAGGCTTTCCAGCGCATCAAACAATATTTGTTGGAAGGCGATTGCTATCAAGTCAACCTCACCCAGCGTTTTTCCGCCGCTTGCGTGGGCGATCCGTGGACAGCTTATCAACTATTGCGGCAAGTCAATGCCGCCCCGTTCAGCGCCTACTTAAACTTCCCCGAAGTGCGGATTTTAAGCAGTTCGCCGGAGCGTTTCTTAAAATTGCAAAACGGTAAAGTGGAAACGAAGCCGATTAAAGGCACGCGGCCGCGCAAAGCGGATGCCGCCGAGGATGCGGGGCAAATCACTGTATTGGAAAACAGCCAGAAAGACCGTGCCGAAAACCTGATGATTGTCGATCTGCTACGCAATGACCTGGGCAAAACCTGTAAAAACGGTTCCGTGAAAGTGCCGGCATTGTTCGCCGTGGAAAGCTACGCGACCGTGCATCATTTGGTCAGCACCGTCACCGGGGTGCTGGCTGATAATCGGCACGCGCTGGATTTGTTGCGTAGCTGTTTCCCTGGCGGTTCCATCACCGGCGCCCCGAAAATCCGGTCTATGGAAGTGATAGAGGAATTGGAGCCGCACCGCCGTGGCGTGTATTGCGGCTCCATCGCCTACATCGGCTTTGACGGCAATATGGACAGCAATATCGCCATCCGAACGCTGGTGCAATCCGGTGAGACCATCCGCTTTTGGGCGGGCGGCGGCATCGTCAATGATTCGGTGTTGGCCGAGGAATATCAGGAATGTTTCGACAAGGCGGCGGCCTTGCTTAGGGTGTTGCAACAGTTAAGGAAACCCGATGATAGTGATTAAACTGGGCGGCAGCCTTACCCAATCCGGGGCTGTGCTGGCTTGCCTGGACACCATCGGGAAAAATTATCAGGGCAGGGCGGTGGTGATTGTGCCGGGTGGCGGCGGTTTTGCCGACCAAGTGCGCTTAAGCCAGCAAGCCTGGCGGTTCGATGACCAGACCGCCCACGCGATGGCGATATTGGCGATGCAGCAAATGGCCTTGTTGTTTCATAGCCTGAAAAAGCAATTTATGCTGGTGCCTTCGGTGGCGGCTATCGGGCAACGGCTTGCCGAAACCAACATCGTGATTTGGTCGCCGGATGTGGCTGAACTTGATCAGGCGGGCATACCCGCAAGTTGGGACATCACTTCCGATAGCCTTGCCGCATGGCTGGCGAATACGCTTTCAGCCGAAGCCCTGGTGCTGGTAAAATCTGCCGCCATTGATATGCAATTGACCTGGCAAGAATTGGCCCGACAAGGCATCGTCGATAACGCTTTTGAACACTTTGCCGCCCAGGCGGTTTTTCCGATAACCCTCATTAACGCCCGGCAATTTAATGGCTGATCAAAATAAACAGGCAAACGGACTGCTCACGCTATCTTTGCGTGTGGTCAAGAAAATTTTCGTCCAAAAACTCCAGGCGGTTTTTTACCACGCCCGTGAATCCATAGGCGAGCCTAAGCGCACGATAGTCGTGGCGCAGGTGGAACAGGCGTGTTTGAGTTTGCAGGATACCCGCGATGGCTTTGCGGACGCTTTGGAGCGGTTTAACAGTTTGGTGTCCACACCGGATGCGGCGTTGGAACATAAATACCAATTGCTGAACCGGCAGTACCAATTTTGCCGCGCCAAATCGGAGGTGGTCAGCCAGCGTATCCGCGCACTAGAGGAGGTCAGTGAGGCCTTGTTTATGGAATGGGAAAAAGAACTGGATGACTATAGCAACCGGTCTTTACGGAGCAACAGCAAGCAGCAGCTAAAGATGGCCAGACAGCATTATGCAAAGCTAATCAAAGCGATGCACAAGGCGGAAAGCAAAATCCATCCCGTGTTGGCGGCGTTTAGGGATCAGGTGCTGTATCTTAAGCACAATCTGAACGCCCGCGCGATTGCCGCACTACAGCAAGAATTTGTTGGAATTGGTTTGGATATTTCCCAATTGCTGCAAGCGATGGAGCATATTATTGCTGAGGCCAATCAGTTTGTTAGCGCCCTGTCCCATCAACCAGCGACGGTGCAAAAGGCATTGCCTGGAAGATAGGTTTAGAGCTTATAAAGTATGTCGTTGGCTTTATCCCGGGGGTCTGCTTTTGGGGAGGATTTGCGGTTTTCCTGATCCATGCGTTCGCGGCCAAATTTGGTGATCATTTCCCCCCAGCTTGAATATTGCCCATAGCCTTTATAACCGGCATTTTTACGTTCTTGGTAAACTTCTTTGCCCATCGCGATGATTTCTTCTGGTTTTTTGCCGTCAACCAAGTCAAGGAATTTGCTTTCGTCCTTATTGGCGTCCCGCACCGTCCAAAATGCCACCTCAAATTCGATACGGCTTTCAGAAGGCATCCGCTGCTTCAATCCTTTAACGGAGCGGTAAGCAGTTTTCATGTTGTGTCCGTTGACGACTTGGCCTTTGTTACAGGCGACTAACGTGGTGCAACATAAAGCGATAAGTAAAAGGGAAAGTTTTTTCATAATGAGGGCCTCGATGTTTATGACAATTTTGTTGTTATTTTAGTGTTGATGTTATTTTATAGTTATATTCGTTGTTGCCGTAGATGCCAAGTTTAACAATGAAATAAACGGCGGCAAGTGTGGGCCGAACAGGTTTTTGATGGTGGCTGGAGCCGCTGTGAGAATAAAAAACTAATGAGTTCATGAGGATTGGTTCTTTAGTATTGTTTAACTAAGTAAAATGGTCTGTTATGTGTGTCCCCTCAGTGCTTGCACTAATAAAACACACATAACTTATTGAATAAGGAATTACAATCCTACAAATTCTTGCGCGGTATCCTCTATCGCCGTAAGCAAGAATTTATAGGAAAATGAATATTATAACCCTGAGCCGAACAACTATGCTGGAATTTATCCAATTACTAAAACAGCGTTATCAAGCCATAGTTGCTCAACCCGGCAAGCTTTCTGGCAATTGGGATTATCAGCGGCGCATAGCCCAATTGACCTTGGCGGAAGCGTTTTTGCGCAAGGGCCAATGGCTGGAATCCAAAGACAAACAGGTGTTGCAAGTGGCGGTGATAGGCCCGACCCAAGCGGGTAAAAGTTCGTTGGTCAATGTGTTGCTCAACAGCCAGGCGGCGGGAGTCAGTCCTTTGGCGGGTTACACGGTGCATCCCCAGGGTTTTTGCCACGGCGTGGGGCGCGGCGATAGCCAGGGCTTGCAACGTTATTTCGGGCGATTCCAATGTCTGCCACGCGAGCAATTAGGCAAGCAACGTTACGATTGTTATGCTTTGAGTGAAAATACCGTGCAATCGCCGTATTTGCCCGCTTGCGTGTTATGGGATACGCCTGATTTTGATTCAATTGATTCAGAGACTTACCGCGAAGGCGTGTTGAGGGCCATCGCCCTTGCCGATGTCTTGATCCTGGTGGTCAGCAAAGAAAAATACGCCGACCAATCGGTGTGGGAGATGATGGCGGAAGTGGCGGCATTGAACCAACCGACCTTGATTTGCATGAACAAGCTTGCCGAAGGTTCAGAAAGTCTGTTGCTCCCGTCGTTAAAGGAAAAATGGCAGCAAGCCCGTAGTGATACGTTTCCTGACGTGATTCCCTTGTATTACCAAAAAAACACCGGGGTTCCGTTGTGGCCTGCTGGCCATAAAAATGCTATCGCGCAACTCGCCAAAAAAATCAGCCACCACAAACACGCGCGTTTCGAACAAGCCTTGTTGCAAAAACATTGGCAAGCGTGGCTGGAACCCGTGCGCGAAGAGCATCAATTGTTGGACGATTGGCAAACCCTGCTGGATAGTGTGCTGGAACAGGCGCTAAGCAATTACCAACGTGATTACCTCAACCACCCGCACCATTATGAAACCTTCCATCAGGCGATGGCGGAATTGTTGACCTTGCTGGAAATTCCCGGCCTGGCAGGATTCATGACCGGGGCGCGGAAAGCCCTGACTTGGCCTATGCGCCAGATGGTGAAACTGGGGCGCAAACGTCTGCATATCACCGATAGCAGCCACGAAGTCAAACTGCTGGACCAGCTTGCCGAACATGCTTTAATCCAGCTTGCCGACCACTTGCTTGATAAAACCGGACAGGGTAAACAGCGTGATTGGTGGCAAGGATTAAGTGCTTTGCTACGCCGCCAACGTCCCGGTATTTTGCAGGAATTTACCGTCGCGGTGAAAGATTACCATTTGGCGTTTCAGCAAGATGTGGAAGAGTCCGCGCGGCATTTGTACCATAAATTACAGGAGCAACCGATGGTGTTGAACAGCCTGCGTGCCACCCGCGTGACGGCGGATGCGGTGGTGATTGCGTTGACCTTGCATACCGGCGGCATTGGCGTGCATGATTTGGTGATTGCGCCCGCCCTACTCACGGTCACATCTTTGCTGGCAGAAAGCGCCATCGGCAGTTATATGCACAAAGTCGAGGCGCATTTGAAACAGCAACAGCTCAAAGCCGTCAACCAGGCCCTGTTTGCCGGTATCTTGATGGACACCCTCAAGGACTTGCCTGAACAATTGGCAAGTGCCACCCATTTTAATATTTCACCCGAACAGATGCGGGCAATGGAACAGCAACTGACAGAGAAACGCCATGGCTTACGATTACTCTGAGGTGGTGGAAAACACCCAAGCTTGGGCGCAGCAAGCGATGGCTGCGGGTTGGATCAATGCGGAAACCGCAGGGGCATTGGCTGGATTGGACGTGAAAACGCCGGATAATTTATTCAACCAGCAAGAGGCACGGCCTTTGATCGTCGCCTTTTTAGGCGGTAGCGGGGTTGGCAAAAGCTCCTTGCTAAACCGTTTGGCTGGCAAGCCGATTGCCCGTGTTGGTGTGGAACGCCCGACTTCACGCGAAGTCACTTTATTCCACCATCACAGTGTCGCCATCCAGCACTTGCCTGAGCATTTCCCTATCACCCATATCAAAATCGCCCAGCACGAAGAAGAAGCCAAAAAACAGATCATCTGGATCGACATGCCGGATTTTGACAGCACCGAACAGGCCAACAAACAATTGGTGTTGCAATGGCTGCCGCATATCGACGTGCTGATTTATGTGGTCAGCCCGGAACGCTACCGTGATGAAAAAGCCTGGCAAATCTTGCTGGCTGAAGGCGCGAAACACGCCTGGTTGTTTGTGCTCAACCAATGGGACAGAGGGCAAGCCGAACAAGTGGATGATTTCAAACAACAATTGCACAAAGCCGGATTTTTTGAACCCATCATTTTCAAGACCATTTGCACGGACGAATGGCAAGACGATGAATTTGCTACGCTGGAAACAACGCTAATGGATTTGGCGCAAGGCCATACCGTGCAGCAATTGCAACAACGCAGCCAATTCCTGCGTAAAAAAACCTTGCAAGGGCAGTTGGAAATGATTCGGTCTGCATTTGCCGCGCAAATTTCCCTGGCCGATTTGCAAACCCTTTGGCAAAGCCAATGGCAACAAACCCGCACCGTCTTGCAACAAGGCTTTAGTTGGCCCATCAAAAACGCCGCCAATTATTACGCCGAACACGCCCCCGATTTGCTCAGCCAGCCGCAAGCCAAGCGCATTGAATTATGGGATCACTGGGCGCAAGCGCGTTTTGATGATGCGCTGGACACCTTTATCCTCGATGCCGCGCAACAAGGCTTGCCCGTCACGCCATTGAAAACCGCATTGCTGGAATTGCGTGGCAACGCCAGCAAGACCTTGCAAGCCCAAACCGAATTGGGCGTACGGCTAGCCCTGGCGAATCCCGGCCACAGCTTGCACCGGGTGTTTTTGAAAATGATGCGCCTGGCGGAAATCACCCTGCCGTTGGCGGCGATGGCTTGGGTTGGCTATCAGGTGTTTATGGGTTTTTATCATAGCAACCAGACCAGCACCCATTATTTGGGTGTCGATTTTGCTATTCACAGCACTTTATTGATTGCCATCACCTGGCTAGTGCCGTTTTTCATCCTGAAAAAATCCCAGCCTTCCCTGCAAAAAAGCGCGTTGAAAGGCTTGGATAAAGGCATCCAGCAAGCGTTTGATTTGCTTGGTGATGAGGTTTTACAAAACCTGGAAATGTTTGATCACGCCCATGCGGAACAACTCCAGCAACTGGATGCGTTGATTGGGCAATGCCATTGCCCGGAACTGGAATCACGCTTGTGCGTGGACAACAACGGCGTGTTGGGGCGTATGTTGGTGGACTGATAATAGTCCTGGCTTATTTTGCCGCCGGATTATCAACAAACCGTAGCCGGGCAAATACCGGATCATGGTCAGACATAGGCAAGCCGTTTTTGAGCGGGCGCGGGTCTATCAGCCATTGTCCGGCTTCCGCTTTACACGGGCCGCCCACGAGGATATGGTCAATACGCTGGTCAGGATGCAAAGCCGCATCGACGGGTGGGCTGTGGGCCAGCGTATAGGCATTTTCCAACAGTGGCGGTTGCAAATCCGCTCCGGTAAAGCGGCGGTAACGTTCGTCACGGACGGTGGTGTTAAAATCACCCGTGACAATAATCGGCAAGCCCCGGCTGAGTGCGGCTATGCGCCCACGGAACAAAGTCGCGCTGGGTTCTTTATTGACACCGGCATTGTCGAAATGGGTGTTGACAAACATAAACGTAAAACCGCTGGTCTTCTCGCGCAGCAGCACCCAGTTGACATAACGGATCACCGCCAACGGACGGAAGCCCAAAGACATCGGCAGTTCCGGCGTATTGCCCAGCCACAATTGTCCGCTATCCAATGGTTCAAACCGTGCGGTTTTGTACAACAGGGCCGAATCGCCGTATTGGAAATTCCCTAAATGGTAGCTGACCAGCGTGTATTGCTCCAAAGGCACAATCGCGGCAATGTCATTATCGGTGTCCATTTCCTGCAAACCCAGTAAATCGGGTGCATAACTGGCGATACGCTCGCGGATTTCCGGCAAGCGCACCGACCACGGCAACTCGCCCTTGCCCGTTCCGTCATGCCGGAACCGCGCCGCCATCGCCTCAATCAACGCCGAACCATACATCACGTTATAACTCAGCACCTGGATAGGCGGCGTGTTGCAGCTTTGGTTTTTGGCAATCGTGTTGGCATCGGGCAAGCTCCGCGCAAACCCGCCACCCGTGTAAGCATTGAAATATTGCAACCCCTGAAAACGCAAGAAGGCAAACAAAGCGGGCAATACTATGACAAGGGTAATCGTGATGCGTTTTAGCCAATACAGCATGAAGTGCCTCTCAAGAAAAGGGTATGTAATTGGAGCGTGTACCCTGGGGCATAAAGACATCCTGTCCGCAAGTCACGGTCAAGATGAGTAGGCTCCCAGTTGGATTTTAAACATGATCAAAAGGATGCGCCATCTAGGCGCACAAGTGTAAAAGCCTATATTGCCTGACAGACAGGGTAAAAGACAAACGAATCTCGCCTAAAGCCAACAGTAAAAAATTTTCGACTCCCTCCGTTACGATGACACAACCTGTCACCTTCCCATGTTATCGTGTGCCAACTTCTTCAAGCACACGAGGTGTACAATGGCTAAAACAACCAGCTCCCATGAAAAAGTTTCGGTGCGCCTTGCCGAAATCCTCATCAAACTGAATCGCGGCGAAAAACTCGACCCACGCCAACTCGCCGAAGAGTTCGGCGTGACTTTGCGCACCATCCAACGCGACTTGCTCGAACGTCTGGCCTATCTGCCGTTCAGCAAAGACCAGCAGTTTTTTGTCCTAGACCCGTATTACCTAGGCAAGCTTTCCACCGCCGACATCCAACGTTTCGCCAGCCTGTCCGGCATCAAAGCCCTGTTCCCCGTCTTGAGCGACAATTTCCTCCGTGAGATTTTCGACACCCGCGTCAGCCAAGCGTATCTGGTCAAAGGCCACCATTACGAAGACCTGCGCGAAAAAAGCGGCGAATTCAAACAGCTAGAACAAGCCATCGTCCAGCATCGGCTCATCCACTTCCTGTATAAAGCCAAATCCTACACAGGCATTGCCCCGTATAAACTCATCAACCAAAAAGGCATCTGGTATCTCGCCGCCCAAGACGGGCCACAGTTGAAAACTTTCTGTTTCAGCCAACTAAAAGGCATACAGACCGACGAGCGCACGTTTACGCCCGAAGCCGACATTAACACGCTGATCGAACAGGAAGACGGCATCTGGTTTGGCGCGGAAAAACGCGAAGTGGTGTTGAAAATCGACCACAGCGTCGCGGCCTATTTCAAACGCCGCCCCGTGTTGCCTAACCAACAGATTGATAAGGAACTCGAAGACGGCAGTTTGATTGTGTCAACGCGCATCTCCCACGACAACCAGATTATGCCGATGATTAAATACTGGGTGCCGAATATCGCCATCATTGCCCCCAAAGAATTGCGCGATAGCTTATTGCAAAGCCTGCGCGAGTATTTGGGCAGTGACGATAACAAGCCTTAAGCCTTTGCCGTCCTGATGTGCCGGCTTATGCTACCCCGATGATATGTTTCAGCTTGATTTTTTAACCAACAACAAACCAAGGAATATCTTATGAGCCATGCACCCAAACCCGTTGTGATTGATAACGCCACAGGCCATATTTTGGCTGATGACGATCAAGAGCAAATCTCAGAAACCTCAGCCGAAGCCGACCAAGCCACCACGGAGCTATTCGGCAGTGAAGACAACGCCCCAAAAACCGCCGGGGTGATTGCCCATTTTGTCGAATCTTACAGCCGCAATAAAAACACGCTACCGATTGAAGCCTGGTTGGAGCAAACTTTTAGCGAATATCCTGATCTTTGGGCGGATGCCGCCGAACGCCATGCTACGGCCTTGCAAATTATTGAAAAAATAGAGCAAAATAATCAGATTAAAGCCGATTTGTATGCCCATCTGGACAAAGGCAAAAGCCGCGAAAGTTGGCTGGCGAAAAAAATCGAACAAGGCGCAAGTAGTGGTGGCGCGGCGGAAGTCGGGACGTATGCACAAAGTATTGATAATGTTCTGGAACAGGCCAACCGTAAAAATTGGGATGCCGTGATTCGAAAAGATGGGTTCACCATCAGCCAAAACGGCAATCTGGATGGTTTTATTGCCGAACACCATCATGCCAACACGTTCAATATGGATGCCGCCGCCAAAGGCAGCCTTTACCGTGCCAAAGTGCTCGAACCCCAACCGGGCGAAGCTTATAGAAAAAACTCTATGGACATCGGCATTTATGATGCCGACGGCAAACTGGTGCGCCGTTATCAGGCAAAATATGGTTCGGATGCCGACGCCACCATCAAATTATTTAAGAAAGGCGACTATCGGGGGCAAAGAAAGCTGGTTCCAGAAGGGCATGGCGACACAGGCATTGCCGAAGTGATAGAAATTGATGGTGTCAGCTCCAAGCCATTGTCAAAAGAAGAGGCCAAAGTCTTGCAAGACCAAGCCCAACAAGAAGCCGAAATCAAACAATACGACTGGAACGACACCAATCGCCTGACCATTGCCAAAGAAATCGGCAGAAAAGCCGTGATTGCGGCGGCGTTTAACGCGGGCTTCCAAGGCGCACGGATTTTGGGGCGGCGGGCGTGGAATGCCCTGACCGGCAAAGAAAACCGCCCAGCCAGCGAAGACATGCAAGAATTTTTCAACGCATCCTTGCAAAGCGCGGGCAATGTCGGCGTGCAAGTCGCCGTGTCTGGTGCGCTAGTCGTGGCGGCAAAAAGCGGCTGGCTGAAAATCCTGCAAAACACCCCGGCAGGGCAAATCGCCAATATCGCCTACATCGGCCTGGAAAACGCCAAATGCCTGTACAAACTCGCCAAAGGCGAACTAAACCCGCTGGAAGCCATAGACGCGATGGGCAATGTCACTTGCACCGCCGTGGGCGGCCTTGCCGGTTCGGTAAAAGGCGGGGTGGTAGGCTTTGCCTTAGGCGGCCCGGTCGGCGCGTTTGTCGGGGCAGTGGCGGGCGGTATTGCAGGTAGCGCGGTGGGCGATGTGCTTCATAAAGGCGCGAAAGCCGTTGCCAAGACTGCTGCTAAAATTGCGGAATCGGCTTGGGAAGGCACAAAAACGGTAGCGAAAAACGTATTCAACACGTTAACATTCGGTTTGTTTTCGTAACTAGAACAAAATTGCTCGTTCCCAAGCTCCGGCTTCTCTCCCATTGAGTTAATAAAAATTTTTATAAAACAGATAGTTATGTTGATAAATCCCCCCTAGCCCCCCTTTTTCAAAGGGGGGAATTAGCCTACTCTTCGCTGAGATTGAAAAAATGAACTTCCCCCTTTGAAAAAGGGGGATTGAGGGGGATTTTCAAAATACACAACTTTATGATTTTTATAGCCTTATTTTTTAAATTAATGACAGTGAATATCCGGTTTGGGAACGCAGCACGGGAAGCTCTAGCTTCCATCATGATCGAAGCTGGAGCTTCTGAGACGGGTTATCAAGCTAGAGCTTGGTAACCAGCTAAAACAAACCATCGTGAATTGAATCTAAAAAAAAGGAAATGATTATGTCATCAGAAGCCATTGCCACAGTTGTTAAAATGATGGGGACATTGCCCGATGCCACCCAAAACCAAATCGTTGAGCATTTACAATCTTATGTTGCCGATCTGCAAGATGAGCTGTCTTGGGATGAAGCTTTTGCAAAAACGCAAGATAACTTGATCCAAAAAGCCCGTTTGGCAAAACAGCAAATTAAAGAAGGCTTGGCACAACCTTTAAATCATGATGACTTATGGAGTCGCTGACTTTGCCCAGTTTTTGGGAAAATTATCGGCGATTAGACGGGGCGATACGCCGCAAAGCCCGAAAAACCTATGTTATATGGTCGAACAACCCTTTTCATCCGTCATTGCATTTTAAATGCGTCAACCATGCCGAAGACGTGTGGTCAGTCAGAATCACACGCGGTTATCGTGCGCTTGGCATTATGGAAGACGATACCGTGACGTGGTTTTGGATTGGCAACCACGATGATTATGAACAGTTTTATTGAAATGCTGATCACCCTGTAGGTCGGGTTAGCTTATTGAGCGTAGCGAGATAACGTAACCCGACATTTTAGGCGACACAATTGTCGGGTTACGCTATCGCTACCAACAGTAGGCGCATTAGGCGACCCGACCTACAAACAAACCCTTTCATTAACCCGACAAAACCAGCCATTATGACCAAAGCGATAAAATTTAACTTACTGTTAGACAAACATCCCGTCAGAGATTTAACTGATTTACGGGCAAATTTCAATCTGGATGATTTATTAACCGCATACCATAGCCAAGTGCTGCACCGTTGGCTGGAAGTGCGGGGCTTAAGTGCCGAACTCAGCCAATTGCAGGAGATCACGAGTAAAAATGAGCTGACCATTGCCCGCGCCTTATGCCAGTTATTCCATGCAGACATCAGCGAAGCGCAGATTCAAGCGGCAGTGCATCCGTTTGAGTTTCGGGAACAGCAGCGGCAACAGCTTGAAGCACTCGCTAACCAGCAATTTCAAAGAAATGCGGTCATTAAAAACTATCACGCAGGTTATGAACAGTTATGTCTTGATATGTTAGAAAAAGCCGGAGATTACCCGTTTTTAAAAACCGCTGTTGATACTCTGTGGAGTGATTATGAACCATTGTTCCGGGTGGATTTTGCTTTGTTTTTCGCCCTGTTTATAGAAAAAAGCCCGCTAACGCTGTTTACCATGCTGGCAAATGAGGCTTATCGGCACTCAAATCTGTTTGATAAAGAACAAAAAGAAACGGCATTTTTAAAAATACCTAGACTGAATGAAATTGGAAAATATCAAAAAGATACTAATCTTACATGGGAAAAAGTTACCGATCAGAAAGTTTGTGTGACCCAAATTAATGACGCATCCAGTTCCGTAAAAATTAAAGAAAATGATGGTACTGATGAATACCTAGGTACACAAGGAATTGGATTAATATTTGATGGGTTGAGTTTTTATTCAAATAGTTCTAGCGATTATATTGAATACGAACTGCTGTTACCCGTGCAATCATCTTATCGCTCTTATGCAGGAGCAACCGAAGGCTATTGGAAAGATTTAGAACCCAAAGGCACAAAATGCCTGGTTCTAAAAATGGAAGCAGGTAATTTTGTCCGTAATGCGGGCAAAAACGGCGAAGAACTCAACGCCGAAGCGGTTAATAAAGAGTTTTTAATTCTTGATGGCATTGATTACAAGAGCAATAACGCTAACCACGCTTTACTTTACATGGTGATTTAACAATGGAACTGAACGCCAGCCAAAAATTAGCCAGTTATGTCGATGCCTTGCGCCCCATCATTTATATCCACAGTTTTGACTTTCAAGCGGTGGATGCCTTAATCGCCTCCGCCCGCAAAGGCTTTGACGTTTATGAATATAACGAAGCCAATAAGTACGTCGATTTTGTCACCAAAGCACCCAAGCACAGTTACGGCTTAAATGATTTTCTTGCCCTGTTAGATGACAATGAAGCGAAAAAAGCCTTTATTGTCTTAAAAGATGTCCATCATCAACTCAATAATTCAGAAATTATTGCCCGCTTAAAATCCATCGCCTTAAAAACTATTTATCAAGCTGATGTTTATGTCACGGTTTTTCTGGTCAATACCACCTTAGTGATTCCGCCCGAATTGGAAGCGATGATTACGGTTTTTGATATTCCGCTACCGAACCACGCAGAGATTCTTGCCACCATCCAAGATTATGCACTGGGTTTTAAATTGGCCTTAACTGAAACGGTCCTAAACGAATTGGCAGTGTCTTTTAAGGGCTTGAGTGATTTTGAAATCCGGCAAATTCTCAATTTGGCCTATCAAGAAAGTGGCACGATAGATGGCAAGGATAAGCAGCTTATTTTGAATGAGAAAGAACAAATCATAAAAAAATCTGGCTTGTTGGAAATTATTCATGTTGAAGCTAATTTAGGCAGTGTCGGTGGTTTGGAAAAACTCAAGGATTATCTGACTGCGAAAGCGAAGATTTTTAATAATCTCGGTGAAGCGAAAAAATTCGGTATTGATTTGCCGAAAGGCTTGTTGATTGTCGGAATGCCCGGTTGCGGCAAAAGTTTAACCGCCAAAGCGACTGCCAATTTGTTTGCAGTGCCGCTGTTACGTTTGGATATTGGCAAATTGATGGGCAAATATGTCGGTGAAAGTGAGGACAATTTACGCAAAGCCATTAAAACCGCCGAAGCCGTGTCGCCTTGTGTATTGTGGATTGATGAACTGGAAAAAGCCTTTGCGGGCGTTGGCGGCACCGGAGGCGGTAGCGACATCACCACGCGCTTGTTCGGCAATTTTTTAACCTGGCTACAAGAGAAAGAAAGTTCGGTTTATGTGCTGGCAACGTCTAACGATGTCTCGCAATTGCCACCGGAATTTTTGCGTAAAGGCCGTTTTGACGAATTGTTTTTAGTGGAATTGCCCAATGCCGAAGAACGCCGCCGTATCTTTGAAATCCACCTCAAAAAACGCGGCAAATTCAGCCAGGCGATTGACACGATCAAGTTGCTCAAAGAAACCGATGGCTTTAGCGGTGCGGATATTGAGGCGGTCGTTAAAGAAACCATTGAAGCGGCTTTTGTTTCCGATGATAAAACGGTTACCACCGAAAAATTGCTTGAGGCTATCAGGGAGACAAAATCCATATCTGTGACGCTGAAAGATAAAATTGAGGATTTGAAAGAGATATTTAAGAAGTTTGATTTTAAAGCGGCGAATTAAGTTAAGGTTGAGTTAGTTGTTTTGTAATCATGTATTTAACGTCTTGAATTGCCTATAATCATTTGAAATATTTTGGAACGGGTCGCCCCGGCACACAGCTACTCTTTAATTCGTACTGGTTACCAAGCACTAGCTTGGTAACCCAGGTCACTGAAGCTCTAGCTTCGAGAATGGCTGGAAGACAGGGTTTCCCGTACCGCATTCCCATTATGCCCTAGGATAACCTCAGCTTGGGAACATGTGTCTAAACTAGGGCCGCAATAGAATCCTCAATCACATGACTGTCGGGATTACTGATACCCAAAGCAAACCCAAGGCAAAACCATTTTACGGCTTATTCGGGGCTTGTGCTAAAGTTGTCCGCCACAAAATCAAAAAATCCCTGATTGGCAAACCTTATGATTCCCGCGTTATCTTTTCTCCGCAACCCGTGGTTGCTGCCTGTCCTGTCCGGGATTTTCATCGGCACGAGTTACATCCCGTTTCCGCCGTGGGCTTCCTTGTTTGGTTTTGTGCCTTTGTGGTTGTTTTGGTTGCGGCAAACCCGGCTCAGACCGGTTTTGTTAGGCGGTTTGTTGACTGCGTTTGTGTTCACCTTGATTGGCTTTAACTGGGTGGCGTTGACGCTGCATCTATTTGCCCATCTGGATTGGCCTTGGGCGATTGTCGGGTTGATGCTGTACGCGCTGATTGCCAATTTGTATGTGCCCGTGGCGGGTTTGTTCTGGTTTTTGGGGCGACGATTTTTGCGCGGGTCGGAGAGCTGGTCATTGTGGCTGATGGCGGTCATCACCGTGTTGTGCGAGGCGAACTCTTACACGGTGTTCGACTGGAATTTTGGTTATTCGTGGTACGGCGCGGATTTTCCGGTTTATCAATGGGCGGAAATGATTGGTTTCAGTGGTTTGAGCGCGGTGACGGTGTTGACCAATTTGCCGCTGGCGATGGCATGGCAACAGCGGCGGCAGCCATCCGGCAAATTCATCTGTGGCGGTGTCCTGGCGGTTTTTATGGTGCTCAATTGCGGCGGGCTGTGGTTGAAGTCACGCTTGCCGAAACCGGATGCGGAGCTGAACGCGTTGTTGGTGCAGGCCAGTATCAGCAATAAGGAAAAAATCTCGGCGGAATTGGGTAAAAATAATCGTGATACTATTTATAAACGTTACACGAGCCTGACGGCGGAGGCGATGGCGGCACATCAGGGTGCAAAAATTGATTTTGTCATGTGGCCGGAAACCGCTTACCCGTATTTGTTGGGCGGCTGGTTTAAGGCTTCCGGGCAATCGCAGGCTTTGTCTGAGTTTGTCCGTAGGCAACAAGTGCCGTTGTTGACCGGGGCGTACAGCGTCGATCCGGCATCCAAATTAATCACCAACTCCTTGTTTGTTTTGGATGAAAATGGCGTGATCGTGCCGCCGCATTACGGCAAGTCGATTTTGTTGGCGTTTGGTGAATTTATTCCCGGCGAAAGCTATTTTCCGCAAATCCGCAAATGGTTGCCCGCCACCGGACATTTTGCGCGTGGGGCAGGGCCTGAACAGTTGTTGACATTGCACGGGTTTAAAATGGGGGCGCAGATTTGTTACGAGAGTTTGTTTCCGGCGTTCTCGCGGGAGTTGGCGCAATTGGGGGCGCAATTCATCGTCAATGTCACCAATGATTCATGGTACGGCACTTGGCAGGAACCTTACCAGCATTTGTACATGACGCTGGCGCGTGGCGTGGAATTTCGCCGTCCGGTATTGCGGGTGACCAATACGGGGATTTCCACGGTGGGCTTGGCATCGGGGGAGGTGCTGGAGCAATCGCCGTTGGCACAGTCTTGGGCCGGTTTGTATCGCGTCCCTTATCGTAGCCATCCAGAATCGACGTTTTACCAAGACTATTTTTGGTTAGTCCCTGGGTTGCTGTGGGGGGGATTGTTGATTTTGCTTATCTCTAGCCGTTATTTTCAGAGAAAATAACCGTATCGATTTGACTGGAACAAAAGATGAATTTGCTTTTAAGCCGCCGCTGGCGAGAATTATTGATCCTGCTATTGTTGATGGGTATCACGACACCTGTATTTTGGTTGACGGATATTGACCGGCAAGTGGCGGCGGTTTTTTATCAACCCGTTTATCAATCTGGTTATCAGTCTGGTGAAGGGCATTCCGTTTGGACTTGGGGCGATTGGTGGTTATGGCGCGGTTTGTTTGCCTATGCACCCAAAGTGTTGGTTGCTACGGCTATAGGCGCATTGTTGCTTGCAGTTGCCAGTTTTGGGCTGGCAAAATTACAGCCTTTGCGCCGACCCGCTTTGTATGTTTTGTTGGTTATCGCATTGGGTCCGGGGTTGGTGGTCAACCTCGTCTTCAAAGACCATTGGGGGCGGCCTAGACCCTTGCACATCACGGAATTTGGCGGGCACAATGATTATGTCCCGCCGCTGAAAATTGGCGGTACGCCCCATAAATCCTTTCCGTGCGGACACTGTTCGGTGGGTTTTAGTTTGTTTGCCGCGTATTTTTTATCGCGTAGGCGTAAGGCATGGTATTTTTCCTTGACCCTGGCAGCGGGGTTAGTGATGGGCTTGTCGCGCATGGCGGCGGGCGGGCATTTTATATCGGATATTTTGTGGACTGGCTATCTGGTGTTTTTGGTGGCTTGGTTGCTGTATTACGGCTGGTACGAGCGGGGACAAAATTAAATTGGCGGTTGTTTGTCGCCCGACCGCGTCACCGTGACCACATCGCCGACTGCCAAACTCCCAGTTTGGTTGTGCAAGGCGTTTTGTCCAAAGTAGACTTTGTTCTGCCATTTGCGGGTGCGGTTCAGGGTGGTCAACGGTTCTTTGCCGGTTTGTGCGGTGTTTGGATCGACGGTGGGTACGGAGCAACGGGAGCAGGGTTTGGGTAATCTGAAGTCAATGGCGCCGATGCGGATTTCCCGCCAACTGTCTTCGGCATAGCCCGCGCAACCGGAAACCACCAAATTCGGCCGGAAACGCGCCATGCTCATAGCTAATTGCATGGCTTCATTCAGGCAGGCCAGGGAGTTTTCCGAAACCAGCAGAAACGGGAAGCCATCAGAAAAAGCGGTTTGATCACTTGCCTTTGCATAATCAGGGTCGACGGTGCGGATCTCATCTTCCGGCAGATAAACCAAGCGGCACTCTTGTTGTAAAAAATCACTTAGCCATTCATCGGCATCTGTGGACACATGACGGGCGGTGCATTGGTCTTCCCAGATAGTGCAAGCTACTGTGATGCCGAGGGCGGGTGATACGGGTAGATGTAAATCCGTTTTGCCTGGGGCGGATAAGATCAGATGCCGGTCAGTTAAGGCGGTTTTGATCAAGGCCATCGCGGCTAAACGGCGTTGGCTGAGAAATTGCCCGGTGGCGTCGATAAGCATCCATTGCCGGTCGTACCGTAAGCCCGTGGCCGTAACAGGCCAAGAGGGGACGTTGATACCCGCCAGTGATTTCACCGGATAAACGGTAATTTGGCTTAGGATAATCCCGGCCATGCTATTTAAACACCAGCTTGGTTTGGGTGTCGAAAAGATAATCGCCTAATTCATTGTTATATTTGTCAAACTTCACGCCAAATTGATTGTTGGTATTGGCGGCGATACGCACGATTTTGGCTTTGATCACAAACGATTTTCCGGCTTTAAATTGCAAATTCAGAATCAAGGTTTGATTAATCTTGAGCTTTTTTTCAGATTCAATCAGCGCGCCTTTACTGGTGATGTCGATCAGTTTAACGGCAAATACTATCTTGCGGTTAAACCAGTCCAGGTAACTGACCGATGCGTCAATGTCTTCTCGTACGTAACGTGTGGCAATGCGATGATTTTTGACCAAATCCTCAGGAAAATCAGCATTAAACAACACATCCAAATCGTTATCAAAGTCAATCATAAGTGAACAGTCCTAAAGGGGCAAAAGCTCCCGTAAAGTGTAGTGTAAAAAGAAAGTTCCAATTGGGTTTGGGGCAGTTTTTTAACAAGGTTAAAAAAAATTTTGCGAATCGACTAGAATTGTTACCGATAAATCTCTTATAGTAAGGAAAGTTCAAGTGATATCTAAGGTAATATTTCACATTATAGCTTTGTTTTTTAGTTTATTTTTTGTGACGGCCTTTGCCAAGAACAATCAAGTTATTGATATTGCTTATTTAACACAAGAAAAAATACCGCCTCCATCCTTCTCCAATGTAGACCTTTTTATCAAAAACAAAGGTATTTTTGGAGCTGAGCTGGCAATCAGTGACAACAACACCACCGGAAAATTTACCAACCAGCAATTCATTCTAAAAAAGTTTATTGTACCGGTGGACGGTAATGTTGTAGATGTTTTTACTAAAAATATTGCCGATAAATTCCGTTATGTCATAAGCAATTTACCTGCGGAGTCGCTGCTCAAGCTGGCCGATATGCCCGTCGCCAAGCAGATGCTGATATTTGATGCCACGACGGTCGATGATGATTTGCGTAACGGGCAATGCCGTGGCAATGTCCTGCATTTGTTGCCTGACCGCGCCATGCGGGCAGATGCACTGGGGCAATACATGATGAAAAAACGCTGGACAAAATGGTTTTTGGTGATTGGCAATACACCTGAAGACCGTTTATTTGTCGAAGCCATCAAACGTTCCGCCAAACGGTTTAATATGGACATTGTTGTCGAGAAAACTTGGGAGCACAGCTTCGATGCGCGGCGCACCGCCCAGTCCGATGTCGCGGTGTTCAGCCAAGTTGATGATTACGATGTGCTGGTGGTTGCCGATGAGCAAGGCATGTTCGGCGAATATCTGGATTACCGCACTTGGTTGCCCAGGCCTGTTATCGGCACCCAAGGCCTGGTCGCCACGGCTTGGCACCACACTCATGATCAATGGGGCGCGACCCAGCTTCAAAACCGCTTCAAAGATCTGGCCGGGCGTTGGCCGGAAGAAGAAGATTACGCCGCGTATCTGGCGGCAAGGGCTATTGGCGAGGCGGCGACACGAACTAAATCCAATGAGTTGGGGCCAATTAAAGCCTATCTGCTCAGCGACCAGTTCGCCTTGCAGGGCTATAAAGGCAATCCGCTGTCCTTCAGGGCTTGGGATGGTCAGCTTCGCCAACCCGTGTTGTTGGCGGCACCTCGATCATTGGTCGCAGTGGCTCCTGTCGAAGGTTTTTTGCATCCCAGGACGGAACTGGACACGCTGGGTTTTGACCAACCCGAAACACATTGTCAATGGAAGGATTAATTATGATAAAAACACTTTTGACTTGCTTTTTGTTGGCATTTTCGGTCATTGTTGCCGCAGAAACGGTGTTTCTCACGTTGGAAAAAGATAATGCCTTGGCTGTTGTCGATCCTATCGAAGGTAAGTTGTTAAAAACCGTGCCGGTGGGCCAACGTCCACGAGGCATTGCCATTAGCCCTGACTACAAGTTTTTATATGTCGCCACCAGTGACGACAACACCATCAAAATTATTGATACGCAAACCCTAAAGGAAGCCGGACGCTTGCCATCCGGCGAAGATCCTGAAACTTTCGCGCTGAATCCTGCTGGCGACAAGCTCTATGTTTCCAATGAAGATGACAGCATGGTCACGGCGATAGACATTGCCAAAAAGAAAGCCTTCAAACGGATTAAAGTCGGTGTCGAGCCGGAAGGGATTACCGTCAGCCCCGATAACCAATGGTTGGTCAGTGCTTCCGAAACAACCAACATGGTGCATTGGATAACGACTAAAACCCATGAAATCAGCGAAAACACGCTGGTTGACCCACGCCCGCGCGCAGTTGCCTTCACCGCCGACAGCCAGCAATTGTGGGTGACTTCCGAAATGGCGGGGACGTTGATGATTTTGGACGTCAAAACGAAGCAAGCCATCAAGACGGTTAAATTTGAGGCTACGGGAGTGACTTCCGACAAAATCCAGCCCGTCGGCATCGTCATCGACAAAGAGCGGCGCAGAGGCTATGTCGCTTTAGGCCCTGCCAACCGTGTTGCCGTGATCAATGCCCAAACCTTCGAAGTCGAAAAAATGCTCCTGGTCGGTTCGCGGGTGTGGAATCTGGCCTTTTCGCCCGACCAAAAACGCCTGTACACGACCAATGGCGTAAGCAATGATATGTCGATCATTGATCTTGAAAGCCTAACCGTGACCAAATCGGTGGGGGTCGGCACTTATCCTTGGGGTGTCGCAGTAAAACCATGAAGCCAGCCATCGCCTTATCTGTCGAAAACTTAAGTTTTTCCTACGGCGGTAAAAAAGCCCTGGACAGCGTCGGTTTCCAAATCCGTTCCGGTGAATGCACGGTGTTGCTAGGGCCTAACGGGGCTGGCAAAAGCACCTTGTTTTCCTTGATCACCCGTTTGTATGACAGCCATGACGGGCGTATCGAATTATGCGGTTTCGACCTGAAACAACAAACTGGCAAGGCTTTGGCGAAACTGGGCATTGTTTTCCAGCAAACCACCTTGGACATGGATTTGTCAGTCATCGGCAATTTGCGTTACCACACCGCTTTGCACGGCATGGGCGGCAAGCAGGCTGACCAGCGTATCCAGCAGGAATTGGAGCGGCTCACTATGTGGGACAGGCGGTTTGAAAAAGTCCGCCAGCTCAATGGTGGACACAAACGCCGCGTAGAAATCGCCCGCGCTTTGTTGCACGAGCCATCCTTATTGTTGCTGGATGAACCTACCGTCGGCTTGGATGTGCCAAGCCGGCAGGCGATAGTTGAATATGTCCATCAACTCAGCCAAGACAAGGGGCTTGCCGTGTTATGGGCGACTCATTTAATTGATGAAATTTACCCAAACGACCATTTGCTGGTTTTGCATAAGGGCCAGATCAAAGCCAATGGTGCTGTAGATGACATTTTGCAAGTGACCGGGACAACGTTGGTTAAAGATGCGTTCCATCACTTGACGCAAGGGGAAGCGGCGTGAGGATAGTCCATTATTGGCGGGCGATGTGGGGAATTGTTGGACGTGAGCTGTGGCGGTTCGTCACCCAGCGCGAACGTTTTGTGTCAGCATTGGTCAGGCCTTTGGTTTGGCTATTTGTGTTTGCCGCCGGATTTAGGGCGGCATTGGGTTTGGCAATCAGCCCGCCTTACGAAACGTATATTTTGTATGAAGTGTATATCACACCCGGTTTATGCGGCATGATCCAGTTGTTCAACGGCATGCAAAGTTCTTTGTCGATGGTCTATGACCGTGAAATGGGCAGTATGCGTATCCTCATGGTGTGTCCATTGCCGCGTTGGTTTTTACTGCTCAGTAAATTGCTGGCGGGTGCGGGGGTTTCCATCTTGCAAGTGTATGTATTTTTAGCGATTGCTTGGGCTTACGACATCCATGCGCCCTGGCAAGGCTATCTGTGGGTTTTGCCGGCGTTGATGCTGTCAGGTTTGATGTTAGGGGCATTAGGTTTATTGTTGTCATCATTTATTAAGCAGCTCGAAAACTTTGCCGGCGTGATGAATTTTGTCATTTTCCCGATGTTTTTTATGTCAACCGCCTTGTATCCTTTATGGAAGTTAAAAGAATCCAGCATTTTGTTACACAATCTGGCGCAATATAACCCGTTTTCGCAAACGGTTGAGCTGATCCGCTTCGCCTTGTATGGACAAATTAACCAATACGCATTTGTTTATACGCTGGTTGCATTTATAGTGTTCATGACCTTGGCTATCATAGGCTACAATCCATCAAAAGGCATGATGAGCAGAAAAGGCGGCGTTTGATGAGCTTACACCTAATTTAGGCTTGATATTTCTTAAGATTATGTTCAGGCAACCATTTCTCAAAAAACCGGGTGGATAATTAATTGAAACATTCATTTTTTCTAGTCATTCCAAAGCAAGAAAACAGTCCTCAGCGGCTGAAGGAGTTTGATGAAAAAATTTTGGAACAATGGATATCTAATTTGCCAATTGCCAATCCCCTATTGGCCTCAAGATTGGTATATGACTATATTACCGGTCTCAATGGCATAAAAATGCCCGCGCAATTGCGCTTGGATACCCTGGAAAAATTAAGGTCGAGTTTTCTTGCTATCGAAGAATATTTGCGTTCAAGGTTGATGAAGACTGATTTTCCTAAAGAAGAAAGTGAAAAGAAAACGTTAAGATTTTTGGTTGCCCTTGAGAAAGAATTTACCTTGAGTTATTGGATTGCGTTGAAAGAATTTACCGCCCAATCGGTAAGCTGGTTCCAGGGTAAAAATACCCCGTTGTCGATACAGCGTTGCATCAAGGGCTTAAGCGAAATTGTCAAAAGCTATTTTATAATGGGTATGGCTGTGCCTGACTGGATATGGATGGATATTCATTCGTTATACAAGCTCAGTATCAGGCTCAAAAAACAAACGACGCAAATCGCGCTGAATGATGATGTCAATCCCGCGAATAAAACCAGTAGCCCTGAAGAGATTTATATCGAAACTATTTTGTTATTGCTTGCAGATCCTAAAGGTTTGATGCAACGGGAAATTAAGTTGGTTTATAGTTTTACACAGACATTGAGTTCACTTATAAGTTTTAAAAGCCAACCTGTTATTGGCCAGCTCAGGCAATGTGTTATTTTGGCTGATGAGGATAAACCACCCTTCTTTCAGGCAGGGGATGCTATCCAATCTGATTCGATCAGGTTCTATGTTGATTTTACCGCGTTATATCCGGCACTAGATACAAAAAAAACCGGTTTTAACATCTCAGAATCAAGATTTGCCGCATTAAACATAATGGGCAGCTCGCCCGAAATGCTAACCGTAGAATTGCTCAATTACCTTAAACAAAGATGGTCGGGAATTCCTCATGAAAGTGCTTCGCTATTTGGCGACAGATTAGACCGTTACATCGCTATCGGTTTGACGGCCACCTACAAGTTACAGAAAACGCTTGATGTATCGGAGGAAGACGAGTTGGAGTTTATCGCCCAGTCAGTTTCGAACCGGCATTTGTCATGTATCTTTAAAAAACCGGGGGTTTTGTCGGTTGGTAGCCTGGTCAGTTTTAGAAAAGCCGATGCCCCGGTCAATAGGCGCGGATTAGGCATTGTCGATAGGCTTGTCGTAGAGAAAGAGAATGGCAAGCTCAATTTTGGTATGGCGTTGTTGACTGCCAATGCCATAGCCGTCAATTATTTCCCTATAAACACGGGAAGCAACGAAGTTTTTAAAAAAGCACTTTTTTATCAGGTAAAAGATCAAGAATCAAAAAGCTATTTGATCACCGATACCTTCATACTCAAAACAGGTGATATGATCCGCCTGTTCATTGAACATGAGGAATTTAATATCGCTTTGAAAAACAAAAAAAACATTGGTCTGGGATATTGGCAATTTGAATGCACGAAATCGCCCGAAAAAAAGAAAATGGACAACGAATAAAAAAGTCGATACTTTAGGCGATTTCCGGTGAAGAATATACCCAACCCGCTAGTCTTTTCGCCCATTTGTCGCTGCGATCCTTGTCCATACATGGACAGCGTCTGCGTTGTAAAAACAGTTACATAATCCGCTATGTGCCTATTTTTACGCCTTGAAAATGAGAAAAAATCCTGGGTGATTTGGGTGCATCCATTCTTGGAAATCTCTTGGAAATCGCCTTATCAGCCAGAATAAATAATAATTAATAGCCCTAATGCACTTGAAAAGAATTGGCATCGTGGTAAGTTGGAGGAACAAGTGGTTATCAATTATTCATCTAACTACTTAAAGTTAAGGGATTGTTGAAGCGCAAGCTTGCATGGGAAACGCGAAAAAAACGCTTCCAGCAATGATGTATAAATATAATAAATAAAACTGAACTATCGTGAGGATGAAAAATGAGCAATGAAGAAAACGAAAACCAAACTGTAGAAAATACTGCCACACCGGAAGTGCCAAAAAGGGTTGCGGACAACATTCTTTCCAATCTAATGGACTTAAAAGATAAAAATCCAAAAGTATTTTTGGGTGCAGTGGGCGGTGTCGCTCTTCTTATAATCATAATCATAATCATAATCATAATGATGATGGGCGGTGGTGATTCAAAAACAGTTTCGGGCCCAGTCATTAAAAATCTTGTTGTGGGTCAACAATATGTATTAAAAAGCGCGAACGCCTATGATAAAGATGCAACTGTTCGTTTAGTGGCGGTACCTGGCACCATCGCTGCGTATGATGACACCGAAGAAGCCGATAGAAATGGTGCTTGCCAACACATGCCACAAGGAACCGCTGTGACTATTCTTGAATTACAAGATGCCTACGGCAAGAAAAATGCCTACTCGAAGGTTCAAATTGAAGAAGGCGAGTGCAAAGGCAATTCAGGTTGGGCTTTGTCGATTGATGTTCAGTAAAAATTAAGTTGACGTTAATAATAAAATCTTTATAATTACAAAGATAAATTCCAGTGCGGGAATAGCTCAGTGGTAGAGCACAACCTTGCCAAGGTTGGGGTCGCGAGTTCGAATCTCGTTTCCCGCTCCAATAAATTCAAAAAGCCGCGAACCTCGCGGCTTTTTTATTTCGAGATATGGCTGCGTAGCAAAATGGTTATGCAGTGGCCTGCAAAGCCATCTACGCCGGTTCGATTCCGGCCGCAGCCTCCAAACTTATCAAATAAATCAACCGCTTAATCAGCGGTTTTTTTATGCCTGTCGAAAAATCACAGAAAAATACTGTTAAAAATGCTCTAATAATTACCTAAAAATAGCTAAATAGTGGTCATAGCCACTGTTAAACTGTTTGGCAGGGGATTTACGAGAGTGGCGACAATAAAGGCAAAGAAAAGGTGTCGGGTCGTGGGAAGTGATTATTCAGCGCAAAGGGGTGTTGGTTAAAAAGGTTTATGATCAGGCGGGACTTGAAATAATTTCCGCACCGGCTCGTCAGACCTGTCAGGTTTTGATACCCTCTGGGGTACAAGAAACCTGACAGGTCTTGATCCGCGAGTTTATTCCATGCACATTCCTTGCATTCTTGCCACGATTTTTTCTATGAAAGCTTGGGTGCTTAGATATTCTTGCCCTTTGCCCACTAAAGACGCTAAATCCTTGGTCATAAAACCCGCTTCAACTGCGCCAATCGTCGCTTTTTCTAATTTATCGGCAAATTCTACAACGGCTGGTGTTTGGTCAAACCCACCACGGTAACGTAGCGCGGATGTCCAGGCAAATATGGAGGCGATGGGGTTGGTGGACGTGTCTTTGCCTTGTTGGTATTCCCGAAAGTGTCTGGTCACTGTACCGTGTGCGGCTTCTGTTTCCACGGTTTTGCCATCAGGGGTGATCAGGACTGAAGTCATCAAGCCTAGTGAACCAAAGCCTTGCGCCACGACATCGGATTGCACGTCGCCATCATAATTTTTGCACGCCCAGACAAAACCACCGTCGGACTTTATCGCAAACGCGACTAGATCATCAATTAAGCGATGCTCATAAGTTAAGTTGGCGGCTGCAAATTTTTCCTTAAATTCTTTATCGAATACAGCTTGGAAAATATCCTTAAATCTGCCGTCATATTTTTTCAGGATCGTGTTTTTGGTTGAGAGATAAATTGGCATCTTGCGGGCTAGGCCATAATTAAAGCAGGCCCGGGCAAATCCTTCTATTGAGTCGTCTAAATTATACATCGCCATTGCCACGCCATTGGCGGGGAAGTCAAAGACATCATAGTGGGCCGGTGCTGCGCCTGACGTTGGCGTAAAAGTGATGGTCAATTTGCCCGCTTCTTTCACGACAAAATCAGTGGCTTTATATTGGTCGCCAAACGCATGGCGGCCAACGATGATGGGCTTTGTCCAGCCTTGTACATACCGAGGGACGTTGCGGCAAATAATCGGCTCACGGAAAATGGTGCCGTCAAGAATATTGCGGATAGTCCCGTTAGGCGATTTCCACATTTGCTTGAGCTTAAATTCTTTCACACGGGCTTCATCAGGCGTGATGGTCGCGCATTTTACCCCTACGCCGTATTTTTTGATTTCGTTAGCGGCATCTACAGTGACTTGGTCTTCAGTGGCATCACGATTAGTGATTGATAAATCAAAATATTTAAGCTCAATATCAAGATAGGGCAAGATCAGCATGTCTTTGATATAGGCCCAAATGATACGGGTCATTTCATCGCCATCCATTTCTACGAGCGGGGTGCTTACTTTTATTTTTGCCATGATGTTATCCAACGAAGTGTGTGGGTTATTGGTTGGCTGATATTGCCCTGGTTGGCGGGGGATCAATAACCTACGGTAATTGATCCCCCGTAGCTGGTGCGTAATATCAGTGATAAAAAAGTCGATATGGGGCGGGCTGATTAAGTTCTTGGAATGGTTGCTGTTTCAATAATTATAATGAGATTGTCAGTGCCCGTAGAAGAAATTTCATAAAAGCCTATTTAATTGATTTGTGGTTTCAAATCATCTAGGAAATTGGAGGCAGTGGTGGCCATTGTTATATGGACGACAACGGTTTCGACTCACTGCTTGCGGTTTGCTATAATAAGCGGCTTGTTAGGTGATGTCCGCAACCTGTTAAGGATCAAACGGGGCGGGTAAGCATTCGATATTTACAAAGATTAAAAAACTGGTCGGTATCATTCGTTATCCGGCGTTTATGTTTATATAGGGATCAATGTCAAACTTCGCTAAAGAAATTATTGCTGTCAATCTCGAAGACGAGATGAAACAGTCCTATCTCGATTACGCCATGAGCGTGATTGTCGGTCGTGCCCTGCCTGATGTCCGTGATGGCCTGAAGCCTGTCCATAGGCGTGTGCTGTACGCGATGAGCGAATTGGGCAATGACTGGAACAAAGCTTATAAAAAATCCGCGCGTATCGTCGGGGATGTCATCGGTAAATACCATCCGCATGGCGACACGGCAGTGTATGACACGATGGTGCGCATGGCCCAGCCATTTTCGATGCGCTATATGCTCATCGACGGGCAGGGCAACTTCGGTTCGGTCGATGGCGACGCGCCAGCGGCGATGCGTTACACCGAAGTGCGCATGGCGAAAATTGCCCATGAATTATTGGCGGACATTGACAAGGAAACCGTCAATTTCATCCCCAACTACGACGAATCCGAATCCGAGCCGCAGGTATTGCCGACCCGTTTGCCGACCTTGTTGGTCAACGGGTCATCCGGTATTGCCGTCGGTATGGCGACCAATATCCCGCCGCATAATTTGGGTGAAGTCATCAGCGCTTGTCTGGCGTTTTGTGACAATCCAGAAATCACCGTGATGGAATTAATGCAGTTGATTCCGGGCCCGGATTTTCCGACCGCAGCGATCATCAACGGCGCATCCGGCATTTACAGCGCCTACACCACCGGACGCGGCAAAATTTATCTACGCGCCCGTTGCCATTTTGAAGACATCGGCGACAGCAGCCGCCAGGCGATTATCGTCACCGAACTGCCGTATCAGGTCAATAAGGCGCGGTTGCTGGAAAAAATCGCCGAATTGGTCAAAGAAGGCAAAATCGACGGCATTTCCGGTTTGCGCGACGAGTCAGACAAAGATGGGATGCGTATGGTCATCGAGCTGAAACGCAACGAAATGCCTGATGTGGTGTTGAACAACCTCTACAAGCAAACCCAGTTTGAAACCGTGTTCGGCATCAATATGGTCGCCTTGTTGGATGGCCGCCCGCATTGCATGAGCTTGAAAGAGATCATCGCCGCGTTCATCGACCATCGCCGTGAAATCATCACCCGCCGCACGATTTATTTGCTCCGCAAAGCCCGCGAACGCGCCCATGTCCTGGAAGGTTTGGCGGTGGCGTTGGCGAATATCGACGAGATGATCGAGCTGATTAAAACCTCCGCCAGCCGCGAAGAGGCCAAAGACGGCTTGTTGGCAAAAACCTGGGATGCGGGCTTGGTCGGTTCCTTGTTGGAACGGGCCGATGCCAGCCGTTCCAGGCCAGATGATTTGCCGGAAGCCTTTGGCATTCATGGCGGCATTTACCAGCTTTCCGAAACCCAAGCCCAAGCGATTCTGGATTTGCGTTTGCACCGTTTGACGGGTCTTGAGCAAGACAAGATTGTCGCTGAATACAAAGAATTGCTCACTCAAATTGACGGATATTTGTATATCCTCAGCAACGACAGCCGTTTGATGGAAATCATCCGTGAAGAATTGACGGCGATTAAAGACCAGTATTCCGACCCGCGCCGCACTGAAATCGTCCAAAACCAATTGGATTTGTCCGATGGCGATTTGATCACTGTTGAAGACATGGTCGTGACTATGTCTCACGAAGGTTATGTCAAATCCCAACCCTTGACCGATTACAAAGCCCAGCACCGTGGTGGGCGCGGCAAATCGGCGACGGCAATGAAAGAAACCGATTATATCGACAAGCTGATCGTCGCCAACACCCACGATACGATTTTGTGTTTCTCATCGCTGGGCAAAGTCTATTGGCTGAAAGTGTACCAACTGCCCGTCGCCAGCCGCGCCGCGCGTGGCAAGCCGTTTGTCAACCTGTTGCCTTTGGAAGACGGCGAGAAAATCAACGCGCTGTTGCCGATCCAGGAATTTTCAGACAATAAATTCATTTTCATGGCGACGTCGGCGGGTACGGTCAAAAAGACCCCGCTCAACGAATTTGAACGCCAACGCAGCACGGGCAAAATCGCCATTGACTTGCGCGAAGAAGATACTTTGGTGGGTGTTGCGGTCACTGACGGCCAGCAAAATGCCCTATTGTTCTGTAGCTCCGGCAAAGCCGTGTGTTTTAACGAAACCGACGTGCGCTCGATGGGGCGTACCGCTTCCGGTGTGCGCGGGATGCGTCTTCAAGAAGGCCATAAAGTCATTTCCTTGATTATCGCCACCGATGGTACGGTGCTGAACATCACCGAAAACGGTTACGGCAAACGCACCAAGCTCGAAGAGTTCACCTGCCACAAGCGCGGCGGCCAAGGCTTGATCGCCATCCAAACTTCTGAGCGCAACGGCGCGGTGGTCGGCGCGGTGCTGGTCAACGATAACGACGAAATCATGTTGATTAGCGACGGCGGCACACTGGTGCGTACCCGTGTCGATGAAATTTCCGTGGTCGGACGTAACACCCAAGGCGTGACCATCATCCGTTTGGACAAAGGTGAAAAAGTCATTGGGGTTGACCGGATTGCGGGCTTGGCCGGGGATGACGATGGCAGTATCGAGGACGATGATTTAACTGGCGAAAATACCGTCGCCGATACCGATGATGAACAGCCATCAGGAGAAGAATAATGTCCAGAGTTTATAATTTCAGCGCCGGCCCTTCCACCTTACCGGAAGCGGTTTTAGCGCAAGCCCAACAAGAAATGTTGGAATGGCGCGATAGCGGCATGTCGGTGATGGAAATGAGCCATCGCGGCAAACATTTCGCCATTATCGCCGAAGAGCTGGAAAGTGATTTGCGTAGTTTGATGGCAATTCCTGCCAATTATAAGGTGTTGTTTTTGCAAGGCGGCGCATCGGGGCAATTTTCGTTTATCCCGCAAAACCTGCTCAATGGCAAAGCCAAAGCCTGTTATATCAAAACGGGCGCATGGTCGGAAAAAGCCATTAGCGACGCCAAAAATTATTGCGACGTGGTGCTGACCGCTAGTTCCGAAGCGGAAAAATTCACGCATGTGCCTGATGTTGCCGGTTGGGTGATTGATACCGACGCGGCGTATCTGCATTACACGTCCAACGAAACCATCCACGGTGTGGAGTTTTCCGGTGTGCCTGACAGCAAAGGCTTACCGCTGGTGTCGGATATGTCATCCAATATCCTGTCGCGTCCGGTTGATGTCAGCCAATACGGTTTGATTTATGCCGGAACCCAGAAAAACATGGGGCCATCGGGTGTCACCATCGTCATTGTCCGCGATGATTTGATAGGGCACGCACCTAAAACGACGCCATCGGTGTTCAATTATGCCGAGCAAGCGAAAAACCAATCCATGCTCAACACGCCAGCGACTTATAACTGGTATTTGGTGGGTTTGGTGTTGAAATGGCTGCAAGGGCAGGGCGGGGTTGCCGCGATGGAACAACGCAATATCGCCAAGGCGGCGAAGCTGTATCAAGCCATAGACCAATCGGCTTTGTACCGCAACCCCGTTTCTGTGCCTTACCGTTCGCGCATGAATGTACCCTTCATTTTAGCGGATGAAAGCTTGGATAAAGCCTTTATCGCCGCTGCCGAAGCCAATGGGTTGTACGAATTGAAAGGCCACCGCTCGGTAGGCGGGATGCGGGCGAGCATTTACAACGCCATGCCGGAAGCGGGTGTCGATGCCTTGATTGCGTTCATGGCGGAATTTGAACGCACGCACTAACCGGATAAAACCGCCATGACCGCCATGACCGCCATCACCCCGCTTGCCGAATTAAGGGAAAAAATCGATTCGATTGATGCAGAAATCCTGCGTTTGCTGAACCAGCGGGCAACGTGTGCGATGGAAGTCGCCAAAACCAAAATCGCCCAAGGTGAAGTCGGCACGTTTTACCGGCCTGACCGCGAATCACTGGTATTGCGGCGCATTCAAGAGTTGAACGAAGGGCCGTTGTCGAATGAGACAGTCATCCGCTTTTTCCGCGAAATCATGTCAGCCTGTTTGGCCTTGGAAAAACCTTTGGAAGTGGCATTTTTAGGGCCGGAAGGCACGTTCACCCAGCAAGCGGCGTTCAAACATTTTGGTCATGCCGTCAAAACCGTGCCGGCGGCGACCATCAGCGAAATTTTTAACGCCGTTGAAACCCGTTTATGCCAGTTCGGGGTCGTGCCTGTGGAAAATTCCACCGAAGGCGTGATTAGCCATACTTTAGATAGATTGCTGGTGTCGCCGTTAAATATTTGCGGCGAAGTGGAAATCCGCGTCCACCAAAACCTACTGGGTTTGGCAGAAAATTTGGCGGACATAAACACCATTTATTCGCATCAGCAATCCCTGGCGCAATGTCGGCAATGGTTGGACAAATATTTGCCGAACGCCCAACGTGTCGCCGTCAGCAGCAACGCCGAAGCCGCGCGGTTGGCGGCAAGCGATAAGCAATTTGCCGCCATTGCCGGTATCGCCGCCGCTGATGTTTACCAATTGCCCGTCATCGAAAAAAATATTGAAGATATTGCCAACAACACCACGCGCTTCATTATTATCGGCCAGCAAACCTCGACTTCGACAGGCAAGGACAAAACTTCGCTAGTAGTTTCCACGGGCAACAAACCGGGCGCATTGCACCGGACGTTGGAGCCGTTTGCGAGGTTTGGTGTGGATATGGTGAATATCGAATCCCGTCCTTCGCACCAAGGTTTGTGGGATTATGTGTTCTTTATCGACATCCAAGGCCACGCCGACGACCCGCAAGTCGCGGGAGCGTTGGCGGCTTTGCAAGACCAAGTCAATATGCTGAAAATATTAGGCTCTTACCCGAAAGCGGTGTTCTGAGCATGGCAAAAATCACCCAACTATCTGATTTGGATTTGGAACAAACCTACACCTACGCCGATTATTTGACGTGGCGGTTCGATGAGGCGGTGGAGTTGTTGCGTGGGAAAATTTTGATGAGTCCTGCGCCGAATATTAACCACCAAAGCATATCCAGAAATTTGCTGGTGGATATTGGCTATTATCTAAAAAATAAGCATTGCAAGGTCTTTAGTGCACCGTTTGATGTACGCTTGTATGACCGGAAAAAATCGTTGGTAGCGTCGCAAGAAATTTACACAGTCGTGCAACCGGATTTATGCGTGGTTTGTGATACCGATAAGCTCGATAGCAAAGGCTGCTTAGGCGCACCCGATTGGATTATCGAAATCCTTTCCAAAAGCACCGCGCAAAAAGATACCCAAACCAAGTTCCAGCTCTATCAAGAAGCGGGCGTTAAAGAATATTGGCTGGTTTATCCTTATGAAGCCACCGTGTCGCAATTTGTGTTGGACGATGCGGAAGAAAAATATCAATTGGTTAATATGTTCTCACGGCAAGATAGGGCTAGTCCTTTGTTGTTTCCAGAGCTATTAATTGATTTGCAAGAAGTTTTTTCAAAGTAAACGGCATTCAACTTAACTGTGAACAAGATGCTCCCTGAAATGCCTAGACTCCAATGGGAACACTACGCCCCCTGCATACCGAAATGGTTCATTAATTTGCTAAGGATCGTTTTTTTGGGCTTGGGCGTTTTCATGGCGAAGGTTGTTTTTGAGAATTGGCAAATGATGCCATTGTGGGTGTCCCTATTGTTTTGTGTCCTGATACCTGTCATTTTTTTGGGGGTATTCCATTCCAGAGGATTGGTTTTTTGGTCGTCAAACCCTTTGTTTTTGGCAGATCACCTGGGTATGTATTTTAGTGATTCAAATCGGTTTGTTTGGGCCATTGGCGTGAAGCAGCCTCAAAATAGCTGGCTTTTTGTGCCGTGGGAGGCTGTTTCCAAAATTTGGGTTGCCACCATTAGCGATTCTGATGGTTATTCAAAAAGCGCGGTTTTAGATGTGAATGCTTCCCTTGATGAAGTCAATCAATTTTTTGGATATGTCATTGTTGGTGAAGACAAAAGAAAAAATAGCTATGAATATGTCCGTGCCGATAAACAACAATGCGAAACGGGTGATGTGTCCGTAGGTTTTTATTCAGGCCCATTTCCTCAACAAAATAAGGTGGTTGCCACCTTGCTCGATTGGAAGCGGCGACATACAAGCCATTTATCCCAGATTCATTAACTTTTGCCCTTTAAATTGACGGGCGCAAACAATGACTGATACTTTATTATTCCCATGAATAACCCAAACATTTACAAGCTCGCCGTAACAGGTGTGCAAAAATTAATCCCTTACAAAGCCGGCAAACCCATAGAAGAGCTGGAGCGCGAGCTGGGTTTGACACAAATCATCAAACTGGCTTCCAACGAAAACCCCTTGGGCCCAGGCAAGCAAGCGATAGCGGCGATCCAAAAAGCCTTGCCGGCTGTGGCCTTGTATCCTGATGGCAGCGGTTTCCAGTTAAAACAGGCTTTGGCGAGCAAATATGCGCTGGATGCCAGCCAAATCACCTTGGGCAACGGCTCTAACGAATTGCTGGAATTGGTGGCGCGGGCGTTTTTGACCCCGGAGTTGGAAGTTGTGTTCTCGCAACATGCGTTTGCCGTTTATCCGTTGGTGACGCAAGCGGTGGGGGCGACGGCGGTGGTCGTGCCAGCCAAAGAGTATGGCCATGACTTAGCCGGTATGGCGCAGGCGGTCACGGCGAAAACCCGCGTGGTTTTTATCGCCAATCCTAACAATCCGACCGGAACGTTATTGGCGCAAGCGGAATTGGAGCGGTTTATCGGCGCATTGCCGGATACGGTTGTGTGTGTGTTGGACGAAGCGTATTTTGAATTCGTCAGCCAAACTGCCGCCATCAACTCCATAGACTGGTTAAAAAAATTCCCCAACCTGATTATTACCCGCACGTTCTCCAAAGCTTACGGTTTGGCTGGCTTGCGGGTTGGTTACAGCCTGTCTTGCCCTGAAATCGCCGATATTTTGAACCGCGTCCGCCAACCGTTTAACAACAACAGCTTGGCCTTGGCGGCTGCGGAAGCGGCCTTGGCGGATGAAGAACACTTACACAACACCATCAGTAACAACAGCCTAGGAATGCAACTACTGACCGATGGTTTTAAAGCCTTGGGTTTGCAATGGATACCGTCAGCGGGCAATTTCGTGTCAGTCGATGTCAAGCGTGAAGGGATGCCTGTATACGAAGCCTTGTTGCGTAAAGGCGTGATTGTCCGCCCCGTGGCGAATTATGAAATGCCTAATTTCTTGCGGATCAGCATCGGCACAGCCGCAGAAAACACCTTGTTTTTACAGGCGTTAAGTGAAGTTTTGGGCTGATGTTCAATAAGCTTTGCATCATCGGCGTAGGCTTGATTGGCGGTTCCATCGCCAAAACCGCACGTTTACACAATTTGGCAACTAACATTGTCGGTTTTGGACGCGAAGAAGACTTGCAAAATCTGCAAACCGCTAAGCAAACCGGCGTGATAGATGAATTTTATTTGGATATTGCCGAAGCGGTCACCGAAGCCGATTTGGTGCTGCTTGCCACGCCTGTGGCGAGCATCGCCAATATTTTGAAATTATTGCATCCGCATTGGTCGTCGAGCACGATTTACACCGATGTCGGCAGCACCAAAGGTAGTGTGCTTGCTGCTGCTGAGGCTGTGTTTGGCTACGTGCCGGATAATTTTGTCCCCGCCCACCCGATTGCCGGCGGTGAACAAAGCGGTGTGTTGGCGGCAGTGGATGAGTTATTTGCCAATAAACGCCTCATCATCACGCCTACGGCAAGCACTAATACTGAAACCTTGCGGAAAATCCAAGACTTTTGGCAAGCGTTGGGTTCGGCGGTTTCTATCATGGATGCCGCCCACCATGACCAAATTCTGGCGGCAACCAGCCATTTGCCGCATATCCTCGCCTTCGCGCTGGTCGATATGCTGGGCCATAAAGACGAGCAAAGTGAAATTTTTAAATACGCTGCGGGCGGGTTTAAAGATTTTACCCGCATTGCTTCCAGTAGCCCGACCATGTGGACGGACATTTGCGCGGCGAACAAACCGGCTATCTTGCCCTTGATTGCCGAGTTGCAAAGCGAGTTGGGCAAAATTTACCAAATGCTGGAGGACGATAGCCGCCAGCAACTTTTTTCAACCTTTTCGTATGCCAATCAGGCGCGGCAACGCTTTCTTAACCAAATAGAAACTACTATGTCAAAATCAATCACTTTCCATATCCAACCCGGCGGCAAACTGCACGGCGAAACCCGCGTCCCTGGCGACAAATCCATGTCGCACCGCTCGATCATGCTCGGCTCCCTGGCAGATGGCGTGACGCATGTCACGGGCTTTTTGGAGGCCGAAGACGCGTTGGCGACCTTGCAGGCGTTCCGCGATATGGGCGTGGAAATTGAAGGCCCGGTGAATGGTTGCGTGACTATCCACGGTGTCGGCAAGCACGGCTTAAAAAAGCCCGAAGGTGAGCTGTATCTGGGCAATTCCGGTACGTCGATGCGTTTGCTGAGCGGTTTGTTGGCGGGCCAGCCGTTTAATTGCGTGTTGACGGGCGATAAATCCTTGTCTGGCCGTCCTATGAAACGCGTCACTGATCCTCTGGCGACTATGGGCGCGGAGATCAAAACCACTGAAAATGGCACTGCGCCTTTGCATATCACCGGTAAAGCCGGACAGTTGCAAGCCATTGATTACACGATGCCGATTGCCAGTGCACAGGTCAAATCCTGTTTGTTGTTGGCGGGCATGTACGCCCAAGGCGAAACCCGCGTAACCGAACCTGCGCCCACCCGCGACCACACCGAGCGGATGTTGGCAGGCTTTTCGTATCCGGTCAAACGCGAAGGCAGCACGGCGATCATTTCTTCCGAAGGCAGCTTGACGGCGATGGATATTGATGTGCCTAGCGATATTTCTTCGGCGGCGTTTTTCTTGGTCGGCGCGTCAATTGCGCCAGGTTCGGACGTGACGTTGAAACATGTCGGCATCAATCCAACCCGCACGGGGGTGATTGATATTTTGCGTTTGATGGGCGCGAATATCGAGGTGTTGAATCCACGCGAAGTCGGTGGCGAGCCAGTCGCCGATTTGCATGTCGTTTACAGCCCATTAAAAGGTATTGATATTCCAGAAGATTTGGTGCCATTGGCGATTGACGAATTCCCCGTGTTGTTTGTCGCCGCTGCCTGTGCCGAAGGCCAAACCCGTTTGAGTGGCGCGGAAGAGTTGCGCGTGAAAGAATCTGACCGCATCCAGGTGATGGCGGACGGTTTGCTGATTTTGGGCGTGGATGCCCAGCCGACGCCTGACGGCATGATTATCAACGGTGGCAAACCCATTGGTGGGGGTGAAGTTGAATCTCATGGCGACCACCGTATCGCTATGTCATTCTCCATCGCCGGACTCCGTGCCAACGCACCGATCACCGTGCGTGATTGTGCCAACGTCAATACTTCTTTCCCGGAGTTTAAGGATTTGGTCAAGAACTTGGGCTTGGCTTTAGTTTGCACCGAGGAATGAGGCAAGTGACAGTTCCGGTTTTGACGATAGATGGCCCTAGCGGCGCAGGTAAAGGTACGGTCAGCCGCTTACTGGCAAAAAAATTAGGCTGGCATTATCTGGACAGCGGTTCCATCTACCGCTCCTTGGCTATTGCATTATTAAAGCAGTCCGTGGCTTTGGACGATATTCCCGCGATTGTTGAAATGGCGCGAGCTATGGTGTTGGAATTCGAATGCGGTGATGACTTGGCTGTCAAATTGAACGGCGAAGATATAACGGCGCAGTTAGGGCTGGAAAAAACCGGTATTGCGGCGTCAATCATTGCAGTTTTACCTGAAGTCAGAGCTGTGTTGCTACAAAAACAACAGGATTTTAAACAGGCTCCTGGATTGGTTGCAGATGGCAGGGATATGGGGACAGTCGTTTTCCCTGATGCAGCATATAAAGTGTTTTTAACGGCAAGCAGCGAAAAACGTGCTGAGCGTCGATATAAACAGTTGAAAGAAAAAGGAATTGATGCTAATCTTACAGGCTTAACAAAAGACATAGAAGAACGTGATCGTCGCGATAGGGAGCGGGCAACGGCTCCACTAAGCTTGGCGAATGGCGCGCTTTTTATTGATTCTTCTGATATGACAATCGACGCTGTGATAAACCAGGTATTGGGTCTCGTCCAATAATCCCAAACTTAGGTTTAGGCAGTTTTTTTAACTTTAGATAATTTAATTAAGGCTAGGCCAACTGGCCTGCTTGGGAATAGAAAATGAGCGAAAGCTTTGCAGCATTACTTGAAGAAAGTTTAACCAAGACCAAAATGAGTCCTGGTGCCATGTTAATGGGTACAGTGATTGACATCGAAAACGATATGGTCATCGTCAGCACCCATTCCAAATCAGAAGGCGTCATTCCTAAATGGCAATTTCTCAATAACGATGGCGAATTGGAAGTTGCCATTGGCGATGAAATCGAAGTCGCATTGGATTTATTTGAAGATGGTTTAGGTGCTACCCTTCTTTCCCGAGATAAAGCGAAGAAAAACAAAGCGTGGTCTGAACTTGAAACGGCATTTGAAAAAGAAGCGACTATCGTGGGGCGCATCACTGGCAAAGTCCGTGGTGGTTTCACTGTGGCCGTTGGCGCGTTGCGGGCTTTCTTGCCCGGGTCGCTTGTTGATGTGCGTCCAATCCGCGACACCACGTTCCTAGAAAACCGCGACCTTGACTTTAAAGTCATCAAAATTGACCAAAAACGTAACAATGTTGTCCTGTCACGTCGTGCCGTCGTCGAAAAAGAATACAGTGCCGAAAGGGAAGAATTGCTGAAAACCCTGGAAGAAGGCGCAACAGTGGTCGGCGTAGTCAAAAACCTGACCGATTACGGCGCGTTCATTGATTTGGGTGGTATTGACGGTTTGTTGCATATCACTGACATGGCCTGGAGACGTGTCCGCCACCCTTCCGAGTGTGTGGAAATCGGCCAAGAAATTAAAGTTAAGGTGCTGAAATACGACAAAGACAAAAATCGCGTGTCGTTGGGCATGAAACAAATGAACGAAGATCCCTGGCAAAACATCGCCCGCCGTTATCCAGCCGGGACCCGCGTGTTCGGTAAAGTCAACAACTTGACTGATTACGGCTGTTTCGTTGAGATTGAAGAAGGCGTTGAAGGTTTGGTCCACGTTTCCGAAATGGACTGGACGAACAAAAACGTCAACCCATCCAAACTGGTTCAATTAGGTGACGAAGTTGAAATCATGGTTCTGGAAATTGACGAAGAACGCCGTCGTATTTCATTGGGCATGAAACAATGCAAAACCAATCCTTGGGATGAATTCGCGGCGACTCATAACAAAGGTGACAAAATCTCCGGTAAAATCAAATCCATCACTGATTTTGGCATCTTTATCGGCTTGGATGGCGGTATTGATGGTTTGGTGCACATGTCCGACATTTCTTGGGCGGAAGGCGGCGAAGCATCAGTGCGTGAATTCAAGAAAGGCGATGAACTGGAAACCGTCATCTTGGCAGTTGATTCCGAACGCGAGCGTATCTCTTTAGGTATCAAGCAATTGGAGCAAGACCCATTCCAAAATTTCCTTGCGACCCACGAGAAAGGCAGCTTGGTGAAAGGCACGATTAAAGAAGTTGATGCCAAAGGCGCCGTGGTGACATTGGCTGACCATGTTGAAGGTTATCTGCGTGCTTCTGAAATCCAGCGTGACCGTGTTGAAGATGCGCGGACTTTGCTGAAAGAAGGCGATACCCTGGAAGCCAAGTTCATTGGTGTGGACAAAAAGAGCAAATCCATTTCTTTGTCCATCAAAGCGAAAGATCAAGACGAAGAAACCCATACCATTAAAGATCATTCCCAGCAATCCGTTGGTACACCAACTTTTGCGGATATCTTTAAACAAATTGAAAAGTAAAATTATCACAGCAGATATGCCGTAAAGGCATATCTGTCGCGTTTGATTTTTTCTTGTAATCTAAATGAAACAAACTTCTCTCTTTAGGGGAATTATTGACAGGTGACGGTGCTGTGTAAGCAGCGCTATCGTTTTTGGTAACCTCGTCGCTGACGGAGAGGATAAGCCACCCACAACAATGTGGGTGGCGTTTCGCCCATCGGATGCACGGGTGTGGATTTAAAACATAGGATAGAATGTGACAAAATCCGAATTAATTGAAGCCTTAGCTAAACAACAACCACATCTGGCTTTAAAGGATGTGGAGCTGGCAGTCAAATGTATCATTGAAAAAATGAATGAGGCATTATCTACTGGTGAAAGAATCGAAATCAGAGGTTTTGGCAGTTTTTCCCTACATATGCGTCCACCGCGTGTCGGGCGTAACCCTAAGACGGGCGAGTCGGTAACGCTATCAAAAAAATATGTGCCGCATTTTAAGCCAGGTAAAGAGCTACGCGACCGCGTAGATGTTTCCCGTGAAAAGTGCGGTATCGTTGACTAAATGGGAATCAGCGCAGTGAAGTAGCAACTCGCTAAGTCGAACTGCGTTGATCTTCTATATGGGCTAGTTACAGAAGATGCCTGCAAATAATGAGGCACTTTAAAGTTTTTAATCAACTTGGATGCTAGCAAGTTTTATATCTGGCTACGGCAATTTGTGTTCAGTAGCTTCGTTTTTTTTGATAACCTAAAATTATCAATCCATCAATAATAATATAACCGCGTTGTTTAGGTTATCCTCCACAAATCCTAATTTCCCAAGACAATAATTCACGATTAGTAGAATTTACTATTGGTGTGTTCCTTGATTTAGCAACTTTTCTGGTTTTTTTGACAGGTAGTCGTTGCGGTTACAACTGCTCGGATATAGTCCGTCATCCCGGCATGGAATCGGTGCAGGAAACTCGAAACAATTCTGGCTCAACAACTACTTTTTGACGTTCCACTTCCCTCTTCTGAAAAAGGGGAAAGGATTTATTGATTGTCTGGTTTCTCTCGTTTTAAAAAGAGGAACGGGTTCGGGATTGTTGATCAGGGGGCGAAAAAGGAATTGTCCGGCAGGGATACCGCCGTTAGAGTGCGAAGCAAATCCAGATTGCAAGGGGGAAGGAGCAGATCGAAAGACCGTTCCAACATAAGCATCCCCCCCGCAATAGTAAGGATAAAATCTACAAGTTTCATAACTTGCTGATTAATGTATATCTTTCCAATATTCTTTTTTCAGTAAATAACCAACAACAAAGAAAATCAACAGAAAAAGCAACACATATTTACCCATTTGCCGTCTTTCCAATTGTACGGGCTCTCCAACGTAAACTAAAAAATTCACCAAGTCGTTGACCATAATGTCGAATTCTTTTTCGCTTAAAGTGCCGGGTTCTTCGATTTCTAATTCAGTGTGGTCGCCATAAATAGTTTTTCTGGTTACGGCTTGTTGTTCACCCTGCAATTTCCAAAATGGGTTCGGCATGGCGGTATCCTGAAAAATCATATTGTTGACGCCGAAAGGCCGTTTGGGGTCGATGTAATAACTTTTTAGATAGCTATACAACCAATCGGCTCCGCGCGAGCGGGCAATCAATGATAAATCAGGCGGTTGGGTGCCAAACCATTTTTCGGCGTCGTGTTTGTTCATGGCACTGTGGATTTGGTCATAAATGCCCGCTCCCAGTGGCGCGATGTCATTCAGGATCATTTTTTCATCCACTTCCATATCTTTGGCGATACGCAGGTAACGGATATGTTTAATGGAGTGGCAACCTAGGCAGTTGGTGACAAAATGTTTGGCACCGCGCAATAAAGATATTTTATCGGCAAGGTCAATATCGGCGTCATCAAGTTTGACGCTTTCAGAGGCGTTGGCCGCCAGTGACAGCAGTAATAAAGATAAGGTTAGAAAATTTTTCATATTAGTCGAGGCTCTCTACCAGTTTTTTTGCAAATCGGGTTAGGACATGGCGTATGCCAGTAGGGCTAGGCCGTCTACTGAAAAAAGAGCTTCGGAATACACCATGATCAATTTCGCTGGTTGCCGGTTTCAATTCAGTGATTTCTTCCAACAATGCAGGCAATTGCTCATCAATGGAATGATGTTCGGTAGTGCGGGTAGGAACCGGTTTGGTTTTTTCCCAGCGGGTATAAATTGGCATCAGCAAAAAGAAACCAAAGTAAATTGCTGTAAAAATACGTGCGACAATGGTTGCGCTTGGCGTTGCCGGTTGTGTGCCTAAATAGCCTAAAACCAGAAAACTGATGGCGAACATCAACAGGGCTTTTTTATAAATGCCACCTCGGTAGCGTATGGATCTGACTGGATTACGATCTAGCCACGGTAGTAAGAACAAGACGACAATCGCGCCGCCCATACCGATAACCCCGGCGAATTTATCTGGAATAGCCCGTAAAATGGCGTAGAACGGCGTGAAGTACCAAACAGGGGCGATATGCTCCGGTGTTTTTAACGGATCAGCGGGAATAAAATTGGCATGTTCGAGGAAATAACCACCCATTTCCGGCATGTAAAAAATCACCGTTGCGAAAAATATCAAAAACACGCCAACGCCGGCAATGTCCTTGACAGTGTAATAAGGGTGGAATGGAATGCCATCTAAAGGGACGCCCTGTTCATTTTTATATTTTTTGATGTCAATGCCGTCAGGATTGTTGGAGCCGACTTCGTGCAGGGCCACGATATGCAGGAACACCAACATCACCAACACCAACGGCACGGAAATGACATGGAAGGCGAAGAAGCGGTTCAAGGTGGCATCGGAAACGACATAATCGCCGCGCACCCACAGGGATAATTCGTCACCGATCACCGGAATCGCGCTGAACAACGAGATGATGACCTGCGCGCCCCAGTAGGACATTTGTCCCCAAGGCAACAAATAGCCCATAAAGGCTTCGGCCATCAGCGCGACAAAAAGCAACATGCCGAATATCCACACCAATTCGCGTGGCTGTTTGAAAGAGCCATACATTAGCCCCCTGAACATGTGCAGGTAAATGACAATAAAAAATGCCGATGCACCCGTCGAGTGCATGTAGCGGATCAGCCAGCCCCAGTGGACATCACGCATGATGTATTCCACCGAGTCAAACGCCAGTTTGGCATCGGGCTTGTAGTTCATGGTCAATAAAATGCCGGTCACAAACTGGTTGACCAAGACCAGCAAGGCCAGCGAGCCAAAAAAGTACCAGAAATTGAAATTTTTCGGCGCGTAATAATGCGCCATGTGGTCATTCCACAATTTAGTGAGCGGAAAACGGTCTAAGATCCAGTTGCCGGATGAAGTGAACCAATTAGTTTTCATGCGCTTTTTCCTTCTTCAGGTTCGCCGATGATAAGTTGTGTGTCGCTGATATAGCGATAAGGCGGGATTTCCAGATTGGTCGGTGCCGGTACGCCTTGGAAAACCCGGCCGGCCAAGTCAAACCAGGAACCGTGGCAAGGACAGAAAAAGCCGCCTTTCCAGCCTTCACCTAAATCGCTGGGGGCTATTTCCGGTCTGAAGGTGGGCGAACAGCCTAAATGGGTGCATAAACCCACGGCAACGAAAACTTCCGGCTTGATGGAACGGCCTGGATTTTTGCTAGAAGCGGGTTGTATGGATTCCAAAGATTGAGGATCCCGCAGTTTGGAATCGAGGGTTTTTAAGGTTTCTAAAACTTCAGGTGTCCGGTTCAGGATCCAGACGGGTTTGCCTCGCCATGCCACCCGAATCAGTTGACCGGTTTCCATTTTACTGATATCGACTTCAACCGGAGCCCCTGCCGCCATTGCTTTGACGCTGGGCTGCATTTGAGCTAGAAAAGGCACGGCTAAAAAGCCGGTGCCGACTGCGCCAACCACGGTTAAAGCCGAGGTCAAAAACTGGCGCTTAGAATTATCGACGCCTTCATTTATCATTATAAAACTCTCCTCGTTATTAGTCTGTGCTTTAACGCACTTATTATGTCCGCGCCAATATACCATCAGAACCTGGTGAATTTGAAGAGCTTATATAAATTGTTTAATTTATAGATTGGGCATACTGCGTCCGGGTAAATGCAAAGACCAGCGCATTACCAGCATAAACTTATGAAGTTCATTGTTATTTAACAAAATAAGCAGGGGATATGAGTATTCCGCTTGACGTAGCCATTTTGCCAACCAATTTGGCAGACATATTTATCAAAAACAAAGGGACATACCAAGATTTGATGTGGGAGTTTAAATGGATGGAATTGGTTTAAATCAACCGTAATGTGGGGCAATACCACCATTGATAAATAGCTTGCGAATAAAAAAATATTAAAATCAATGGCTTGATAGTAGGCATAAATTGTGCTGTGGATATTGTTGCGCAATTCCGCTTTATTTTGCAGGTTTCATGCTATGACAGCCACACATCCTCACGTCCACTCCATACACCATCATGTTTCGGCGGCCGCCGAAGACGCCCCTTTTAATCTCGATAACGTAATCGACCGCATTGCTCACTGGTTGCCTACCCAAGGGCCGATTAAAGATTTTATCCATCACAATACCTTACATGCAGTCCAGCATTACCCGTTTCACAAAGGCATCGCGTTGGCGGGGAAAGTGTTCGGTGCGCGTAGCTATTTGCCACTGGCGGACTATCAGGATTTATATCGGCAAGGACGGATCAAAGATTTTGCGATAGATTGGGCGATTGCCCATTCCCACGTTGGTCATAAAGGCGCGGAGTCCTTGCGCGAACGTTTGTTTGTCGATGACCACACCGCCCATTATCCGCCGATGTCATTGGCGAACCACGGCATCCGCAACCATTGGCTGACCCATTTGGAAGTCGACATAAATTCGCTGGTGCATCCGATTATGTTCCGGTTGTTGGCGAATTTTTTAGATCAAGGCATTAGCCACTGGACCATGCCTAAGCCTAACGAAAGTTTTTGGGATTGTATCCGTCGGTTGGCGCAAAACAGCTTTTTACCTTTGTACCCTTTTCATGAAGCCGGTGTCAGGGACTTGTTAAATCTTGAACCCGAAACGGTGATTTTAACCTGCCTTGATAAAATCGTCGGCTCAGAATCCTTGTATGAACAGTATTTGTTGGAGCTGCTGCTGGCGCATCCCGGCTGGGCGGGGATGGTGCGGCTTATCGAACTCGACCCGAAAATTCTCCTGGAGCGTCGGCAGATTTCCCTGAAAGAAATGCTTGCGGTGGAGCTGATGGCGGAATTGGCTGTCGTCCAGAAAAAACGCGGTCAACATTTTGCCAGCATTGCCAAATTACCGAACTTAAATAAACTGCCATTGCTGAGCGATTACGAGGAAAAAATCGTTATTCCGTTACGGCTGAAAGTTTGGCATGAGGCGATGGAATTTTCGCTGCATGCCGAATTGTTGGCGGCGTTAAAACCACGCGTTGGTCAGGAAATGGCTAAACCCCAAGCGATTGCGCAAGCCTTTTTTTGTATTGATGACCGCGAATGCTCTTTGCGCCGACATTTGGAAGAAACCCATGCCGGTATTGAGACTTTCGGGGCTGCCGGATTTTTTGGCATTGATTTTTTTTACCAAGGCTTTGACGATGCCTATCCGGTTGCGCAATGCCCCAATATTGTTACTCCCAAGCATTTGATCCGGGAAACAAATTTACAAGTCGAAGAAGATTCGGTATCGGTGGCTGACAGTTTTTCGGCTTTGCACATCAAGCCGCATTCGCTGTTGCGGGGTTGGCTGTTTACCCAGCTTTTGGGGATAAGTTATGCCGCACGGATGGTTTGGGACGTTTTCCGCCCCGGGTCACAGTTGTTGAAAATCAAAAAACTCAGTGAAGTAGACTCGCATACCCATCTGCATTTGTTACGCGAGAGTGATGAACCGACTGAAGATGGCAAATTGCTGGGCTTTTCGTTTTCGGAAATGGCGGACAAAATTGAAGGCTTGTTGCGCAATATCGGTTTGACTAAAAATTTTGCACCCTTGGTCGTCGTTGTGGCGCATGGTTCCAGCAGCACCAACAATCCGCATTTTGCCGCTTATGATTGCGGGGCGTGTTCGGGCAAACCCGGCGCACCGAATGCGCGGGCGTTTGCCTGGATGGCGAACCACGAAAATGTCCGGGCAATCCTCGGCGAACGCGGGATTGTCATTCCTGACAGTACATATTTTGTTCCTGCCTTGCACAATACCAGCCGTGATGAAATTGTTTATTTCGATAAGCACTTGTTGCCCCAAACCGTCCATCAGTTGCCGGTATTCCAGCAAGCCATGCAGGAAGCCTTGGAGAAAAACGCCCAAGAGCGTTGCCGGTGGTTTGAATTGGGCCCGCAATCGCCATCTTACGAAGCGGCGCACGAACATGTCCTCACCCGGGCAACGTCGATATTTGAACCTCGGCCTGAACTGAACCATTCCAACAACCTTTACAGCATCGTTGGCAGACGCAGCTTGACTGAGGATTTGTTCCTTGACCGCCGTGCATTCCTGCATTCCTACGATCCCGATTCCGATCCAGAAGGTGTGCTGATTGTAAAAATCCTTTCGGCGATTATTCCTGTGTGCGGCGGCATCAATCTGGAATATCTGTTTTCACGCATTGACAACTCGATCTATGGCGCCGGGACAAAACTGCCGCATAACGTCATCGGCTTGCTGGGCGTGGCGAATGGTGTCGAAGGCGATTTACGCACGGGTTTGCCGTCGCAAATGATTGAAGTCCATGAACCGGCGCGTTTGCTGATTGTGATTGAGCAAACCACCGATATTTTGGATAAGGCCTTCGGCAAACTGGGCGCGTTGACCGAATGGCTGGACAATGACTGGGTAAGGCTGGTGTCCTGCCATCCGGTCAGCCGCGAGTTGTTTTATTATTTCAGCACCGGATGGGAAGCGGTGGATTTGTCAATGATAGGTGATATACCTGAAGATGTGTGTTCGGAAACGATTACTGCCGGGCAAAAAGCCACTATTCCTGTCCACCAATTACGGAGAGCATCATGAATTTACTGTTATTGACTTGCCAATTTTTGCCGTTGGCAGGCTTGCTGCTCATCGCATTGTTGGGCAACAACGAAAAAAGCATCGCCGCGATCAGTTTCTGGGCCACCCATGCCATGGGCCTGAGCATCTTGGCGTTGCTGGTGGTTTGGGCCAAGCACGGGTTTTCGGGCTATGAATTTGAATGGTTCACCTTATATGAACATGGCAGCTACCGCTTCCCTATCCTGTTTTATCTGGATGAAGTGGGCGCGGCTTATCTGTTTGCGATATGGGTCATTTTTTCGATTATCGTGCGCTATTGCCGTAATTATTTGCACCGTGAATCCGGTTACAAACGTTTCTTTTTGACCATTTTCGGGTTTGCGTTCGGCCTGAACATGGTTATTCTGGCGGGTTCCATCGACATGTTGTTTGCGGGTTGGGAAATTGTCGGCATTTCATCGTTTTTATTGATCGCCTTTTACCGTCATCGTGTCCAGCCTGTGCGCAATGCCTTGAGGGCCTATACGGTGTATCGCTTTTGTGACATTGGCCTGTTGCTGGGCGCCTGGATGAGCCATTTGTTGTTCCATGAGAGCGACCATTTCAGCCAGTTGGCGGTGTTGTTTGAGCACAGTGCGCCGTCCCCCGCCAGTTATCCGGCCTTGCTGCTGATGTCCTTGCTGATTTTTATCGCCGCGTCGGGAAAATCGGCGCAATTCCCTTTTTGTTTCTGGCTGCCTAGGGCGATGGAAGGGCCAACGCCGTCGAGCGCGATTTTTTATGGGGCATTGTCCGTGCATTTGGGGGTATTTCTGTTGTTGCGTACCACCCCCATCTGGAGTTACCACATTTTCACGCGCCTGATCGTGTTTTGCATCGGTTTGTTGACGGTAGTCGTTGCCAGTATTTCAGAAAAAACCCAGGCCAATATTAAAGGCCAGATTGCTTATTCGTCGATCACGCAGGTTGGTATTATGTTTATGGAATTAGCGGCTGGTTTGGAAACGCTGGTGTTGTTCCACTTTTTGGGCAATGCGTTTTTACGTTGCTACCAATTACTGGTGTCACCGTCCATTGTCGCGCACATGTTGCGTGTGGAAGGGGCGATTGACACCGAAATGGGCTTTAATACCCAAAACATGCAAAATTATTTGCCCGTGTCCATCCGTGACACCTTGCCGGAGGTTTTGCAAAACACTTTATATGTTTTCGCCTTGCAAGAAGGCAATTTGGAGCGGCTGGTGCGTTCAGTGCTGTGGACGCCTTTAAAACGGATAGGCGCAACCATCAACGCCTGTAAAATCTGGGAAAAATTGCTGGTGGGCGGCAGCGTGTTCGCCGTTTTCGGGTCGCTAATCCATTTTGGCCTTATGGCGGCCCATTTTATGGCGATTCCGGTTGCCCTCATGATGGTTTTGGCATCGCTGAGTGCGTTCAGCCAGAAACACAGCTTCGTCTGGGTTTGGAACGCCATCGCCATGAGCTGTTTGTTGGCGGCGGTGGCCGTGTGGTTGCTCCAGCCCACCGCCCGGATTGATATTTTGTTATTTATGACCGGCATCGTCCCGTCATGGCTGTTGGGCCTGTTGGTGTTAAGCAAACTGCCCGGCAAAGAGCAATTTGCCGATTCGCCCTTTGCCTATCGGGCGATGGCGGAAACCTATCCGGGTTTGGCGATGCTGTTGTTTTTGAGTTTCCTCGGATTGGTGGGCTTCCCCATTACGCCCGCCTTCATTGGCGAGGATTTATTGCTTTACCATGCCAGTACGCAACACGCTTGGATAGCCGCGTTAATCGCCATTTCCTTTGTCATTAACGGGATTGCCGGGGCGAGGGTGTTCCTGCGCTTGTGCATGGGACGGCCTACGGAAATTTGCGACCATGCCGAAATTACCGCGTTGCAGGTGATTTTGCAGTCGCATAAGTAGCCGTTATTTCTTAAGGATAATGTCAACGAAAAGTACGAAAGGTACACGGGGCGGGACAACACAAAACGGTTGGGTGCGAGCAAAGTGATATGTCCACGAAAAACACGAAAAAACACGAAAAAAACTAGATAAATTTTCGTGTTTTTCGTGGAAAAAATTCCTTAGCTTGATGCGTATGGGTTCAAACCCCGTCCCGCGTTCATTTCCCATGAGGTTTTTTTTCGTGTTTTTCGTGAACAGTGCGTCGTATCAACCACGTTGCCTAATCGCCCAAGCCACATCTGCCGCCTGGCGGTTTTCTTTGACATCGTGGACACGGAATATTTTTACTCCAGCCATCACCCCTAATGCTGTGGTCACTGCGGTTGCCGTGACCAATTCGGCGGGTTCGGACACATCACAAATACTGCCCATAAAACGTTTGCGGCTAGTTCCCAGCAACACCGGGAAACCCAGGGCCACCAACACATCCAGATGCGCTAGCAAATCCAGATTGTCCTGTTTGCGTTTGCCAAAACCTATGCCGGGATCAAGGGCGATATTTTTTCTTTCAACACCCGCTGCCAGGGCCGTGGCAATCCGCTCTTGCAATGCGTCGCGCACTTCCCGCACCACATCTTCATAATAAGGGTTATCCTGCATGGTTTTTGGTGTGCCTTGGGTGTGCATCAAAATAATCGGCACATCGGCTTCAGCGGCCAAGGGCAGCATTTCCACATCATTCAGGCCGCCCGAAACATCATTGATCATGTTCGCCCCCGCCTCCACGGCGGTTTTGGCGACGGTGCTGGACGTGGTGTCTATGCTGATCAGCACATCGGTGAATTCGCGGATGGCGTGTATCACCGGAATGACGCGGCGGATTTGTTCTTCCGCAGCTACGGGTTCAGAACCAGGGCGCGTCGATTCGCCACCTATATCAATGACATCCACACCTTCGCCCAGCATTTTTTGCACTTGTCGGACCGCGCTTTCAACATCACTGTAGCGACCACCATCGGAAAAGCTATCGGGCGTGACATTTAAAATTCCCATGATGAGCGGTTTGTAAAACGGGTTGAACATGGCGTGAAGCTCCTGTGCGTACGGGGGGTGTTGATTTTGGTATAAGGGCTGCGGGTAATGGCTGGCTTTATCGGTCAGGGCAAAATCCTAACTGGCCATTATAGGATGTACCCATCTGATTGGGTAAGCGATTATGTAAAAGTTAGATGCTGTCACTATTCAGGGCCTAAGCCGGGGATATTTTTATTGGGCACAAATGGCGCGTGGAAAAGTAATTTTATTGCCGTATTGGCTTTTTGGGCACGTTTGCATAGGGGAAAAATATGCGGCGCATGGGTAATAGTTGATATAAAAACAATTTAAAACAAATAGTTATAGAAGCATAGCCGGATGTTAATTGACCCGAACGCCATCCGCCAAGTTATCTATGCCCTAATTCAAAGCGGTAACCCCGCCGCCGTTGCGATTCGGTTATAATGACTTATTAGACACCACCAATTAGACGGCACCAATGCACAAACCTCGATTAGCCTGGGCGATGACCGGTTCAGGCCACTATATTGAAGACTGTATCGCGTATCTGATGACCTTGGATGCGGTGGACTTGTACATCAGCCCGGCGGGCGAGGAAGTGCTGAAAATGTACCGCATCAAGCTGGATGATCTCCGTGCGAAAATGCCCGTGTACCGCGACAAAGCGGCATCTGCCCCCCCGGTCGGGCTATTTTACAAAGGCTATTACCATACTTTTGTGATGGCGCCGACCACGTCCAACACCGTTGCCAAATGCGTATTGGGCATTGCCGACACGCTAGTGACGAACCTGTATTCGCAAGCGGGCAAATGCCGGATTCCGAGCATCGTTTATCCGTGCGACATTGCGCCGGAAATGGAAACCACGGCACCTGGCGGCAAAGTGATGGTGTATCCGCGCAAGATTGACCTGGAAGGTACGGATAAATTGCGCCAATTTGAATATACCACCGTAGTCGAAAGCGTCGGGGATTTGATCGCAACGATACAAGCCCGTCTGGCTAGCCTGCAATGAGCGGACATATCCTGTTTTTGACCGGTAAGCTGGCGGAAAAACAATTACACCGCATCCTCGAAAAAATGCAGCCGGATTTTACTTACACCGTCCATCAATTGGGGCTAAAAGTCGCGGCTTTGATGACCACCGACATGATTGCGCGGCGTTTGCATGAGACCTTTGGTGCTGACCGGATGATCTTGCCGGGGCGTTGCCGTGGCGATGTGGAAGCCTTGTCGCAACATTTCAAACTGCCCATTATGCGCGGCCCGGAAGAGCTGAAAGATTTGCCGCAGTATTTCGGTAAAAAAGCGCACAGTTACGATTTAAGCCAGTACCATGTAAAAATCTTCGCGGAAATCACCGATGCGCCTCACTTAAGTGTTGACGAAGTCTTGGAACGCGCCCGTTACTATCAACATAACGGCGCCGATGTGATCGACATTGGCTGCTTGCCCAGCACCCCGTTTCCACATTTGGAAGAGCTGATACAGGCCTTGAAACAGGCAGGGTTCCTGGTCAGCATCGACTCGCTGGACGAACAGGATTTGCTGCGCGGCGGCAAGGCGGGGGCGGATTATTTGCTGAGCCTGCACGAATCGACCTTATGGATTGCCGATGAAGTTGCCGGGACCCCGATTTTAATCCCCGAACAACATGAAGATTTGGCTTCGTTAGACCGCGCGATTGCAGGAATGCAAGCAAGAAACCGTGCCTTTATCGTCGATCCTATTCTTGATCCTATCCATTTTGGTTTCACCAAATCCATTGTGCGTTATCATGAGGTCAGAAAAAACCATCCCGATGTGGAGATCATGATGGGGGTGGGCAATATCACCGAATTGACCCACGCCGATACGGTGGGCATGAACGCGGTATTGTTGGGGATTTGTTCGGAACTGGACATCAACCACATTTTGGCGACCGAAGTCAGCCGCCACGCTTGCCGCGCCATTAAAGAAGCCGATGTCGCCCGGCGCATTATGCTCGCCGCCAAAGAGCATGACACCTTGCCCAAGCATATTCATCCGGGTCTGATGACCGCGCATGAACCCGCCCCGTTCCCTTACACGCTGGCGGAAATCCAGGAACTCGCCGCTGACATCAAAGACCCTAGTTTCCGCATCCAGAACAGTAGCGAGGGCCTGCATATTTTCAACCGCGATGGTATGCACAGCGCGACTGACCCGTTCGCCTTGTATCCTAAGCTGCATGTGGAAACCGACGGCGGCCATGCGTTTTATCTGGGGGTGGAATTGGCGCGGGCGGAAATTGCTTGGCAATTGGGCAAACGTTACACCCAAGACCAAGCCCTGGCCTGGGGCTGCGCCACTGACGCAGCCGAAACCCAAGTCGATTTGCACAGCTTTAAGCCAGCCGGAACCACTTTACAGAAGCCATAATTTATAAAAGCATGATTCAAGAAACGATAGTCACCACTCAAAGCGGCGCAGGGCTTGCGCACATAGCCCCGATGGGCGTTCATCTGCAAGAAGACGGTTTTGTCATCCTGCCATTCCGCCCGTCCACGACGCTGGACAACCTGCTGGCAAATCCGGTTGCCGTGTTGAACTATTGCGATGATGTGCGCGTATTTGCCGGTTGCTTGAGCGGGCGCCGGGATTGGCCTTTGCTGGCGGCGGAAAAAGTCGCAGCCCCTGTGTTGGCCTGTGCCTTGGCGCATACCGAAGTCGAAGTGGTGCGTGTAGAGGACGATGCCACCCGCCCCAAATTATTTTGCAAAGCCGTGCATAGCGTCAATCACGCGCCGTTTACCGGTTTTAACCGCGCCCAGTTTGCTGTGCTGGAAGCGGCGATTTTGGTCAGCCGTCTGCATTTGTTGCCGGTGGCAAAAATTGACGCGGAACTGGCGTATCTAAAGATTGGTTTTGATAAGACGGCGGGCGAGAGGGAGCGTGAGGCGTGGGCTTGGTTGATGGACAGGGTCGCCGCTTTCAACGAAGGAGTAAGGGCATGACGGGGATGCTGGCGAGTGTGAAGAGTGTTGAAGAGGCTTTGCTGGTATTGGAGGCACAAGTTGACATCATTGATTTAAAGCAGCCTGCACATGGGGCGTTGGGGGCGTTGGACACCGATACTGTGCTACATATTGTGAAAGCCATTAATCATCGTTGCCCGGTCAGCGCCACTATCGGCGATTTGCCCATGCAGCCGGAAGTGGTGTTTTTTGCCGCCAAAGTCATGGCGGCAACGGGCGTTGATTATATAAAAATCGGTTTTTTCCCAGAAGGGGACTGGATGGCGATCATAGAAAAATTGGCGGTATTAACGCCCCATCACGCCTTGATTGCCGTGTTGTTTGCCGATGCCCAGCCTGATCTAGGCGTGATTAAGGAATTAAAAAAGGCTGGTTTCAAGGGTGTTATGCTGGATACGATGAATAAGCGCAAAGGCTCATTGACCAAGGTGATGACTGAAGTCGAAATTTGCCGGTTTATAACCTTGGCTAAAAAAAGATCATTGCTGTGTGGTCTGGCGGGTTCGTTGCGCAAGAGCGATATTGCCAGATTGTTGGTTTTTAAGCCGGATTATTTGGGGTTTCGAGGGGCTTTGTGTCTGGCGCATGAGAGGGGCGGGCTGTTAAACGAAGCGGCGATTGGGGCTATAAGACGGGCTGTTAGGGCAATGCCTAAAGAGGCTGATGGTGATGCGGGTTAAGGACGTGTTTTAAAGGCGGCACGGAGAGCGTACCCTCTGGGGCATAAAGCCATCCTGCCCGCCGGTTGCGGTCAAGAGACCTAAGCTCCAACAACCGAAAACGCGGCTGTTCAGAGTCTACATGGTACATGAGGAAAGAGGGCGCAGCGCTGCAATCGAACCGCGCAGCAATTTTTATGGCTATTCCAGATCCGTCAAATACATATCGACGAGCAGTTTTTTTTCGGCGGGGGTCAGCAAAATACGCGTGTACGGTTTTTCACTGGATTTAGTTTCAGTGGGAGCATGTTGGTCGCTGGCTCTTCTGAGGATTTTGCGGCGGTCATAAGCGGGTTGTTCCAACCCATGTTTGCGGATAAATTCCAGCCATTCTGGCGAGCCGTAAGGGTAGGGGTTTTGGCGTCGGTCACTGGCACGTCGATTAACGGGCGAGGCTCGCAGGTTTTTTCTTAAGTCAATGATGTTCATAATTATTATTAGCTCCTATCCTGGATATTGCCGGGCTAAATTGAACCGGCTACCAGAATCATAGGTGAGCTAAGATTAAAATTCAACTGTTCTTGTCAGATGCCGGCTATGCACACAAACTGCCATTCCGGTGCTTATTACCGGAATGGCAACGAATGGGCCGCGTTGATAACAGAGCTGTTTAGGAAAGCACTAAGGTTTATTGGCGGTTTTGTTGGTTACCGGAGCGGGGGCTGGTGTTTGGGTTTGCGATGCAGCCTCTGGTTTAGCCGGATTTACAAGCCATTGTTGGGAAAGATTTTTTTGCCAGACAAGCAGCAGTGCGCCAAAGAATATGGCAAGCAATAAATATCTACGCCAAGGTGTTTTTTTATCGGCAAATGGATCGATTAACTGACGCTCGGCATTTTGGGGTAGCTTGGCCGTGCCCGTCAATAATCGTCCGAATGGGATATTGATAAGGGCTTGGGTGTTAATGGCCCAGCCGCAGGCATCAAGGATAGGGGCCAGATTGCGGTGGCGTAGTTTTAATGCCGCAATTAACATTGACGGCCCGGAAATAATCAGCATTATCCCCAGCAAGGCCAAGGGCATTTGCCACCAGACCAGTGACAGGAAACCGCTGGCGATTGAAGCCAGCATCGTGCCTATCGCGCCTACCGCCAAACCTATCGCGGCAAAAATACCGGCAAATCTGGCAATATCAAAAGGAGGGGCCGGGGGGGTTGTTGATGCAGGCGCGGCCGCGACAGCGGTAGTGTTTGCCAGAGTTTTGTCTTGGGCGTCTTTATCGCGGGCGGCGGCAAATTTTTCGATTTGTTCACTGACCATTTTGCCCAAACGCTTGTACGGCGACCAAAAGGCTTGGGAAATGCTGATGGGATGTTCGATGATTTTGACGATGGTGGCATCCCAATCATGTCCTTGGCGGTCATAAAAAATGCCGTTACGTCCCTGCATCAAATTGTCGGAATCCCCTGCGGTGAACGCGGCGGCGATGGTCATCGTTTCCTGGGTCCCGGGGCGGGTGCATTCGCAATAGGCCAGAAATATCAGGCTGGAACTTGCCAGGGCACTATGCTGGGTTACATCCGCCACGCTAAGGCATAAATTGCAACTTCTGCCATCGATATACAAAGTGCCTGCCTGGAAGATGCTGTTAGGGGCGGGCGAGTAAAAATCACGGAAAGAGACGAAGTTGTTAAGCAAGCGATATAAGTCACGGTAGTAATAAATCAGCCGCTCCACGGATTCAATCGCTTCCGCTTCGGCGGTTAAGGCCATATCTTTAGCGATCAATTGGTTTAGCACGTCGTGATAACCGCCTGCCAGTATTGCTTGCAAACGGTCTATGTCTAAGGATTCAAGCGTTCCAGCGGGTTTATTTTGCAACCAACTGTCATAATCGCTAAATTTGCCATTCACTTCCTGCCATTGCGCGAGGCTTAAGTTATCAATATTTCCTAAAAACGGTTTTAAAACCTCTTGGTGCAATTTTGTTATTTGGCTGGCCCAGGCCGGGTTTAGATCAGTAGTTAAAGATAGGGGCTTATCGGCTTCAATTTTGGCTAGGGGCAGGGCGATAAGACCTGCGTCGGTAGGGGATAAATCTTGCAGGCTTATTTGTTCATACTGGGCCACCGAGGGATTCAGCAAGGTGGCCGCCTGTTGGTCGAATGCCGCCAATTGGCAACGGGTAAAATAATCATCGATCTTAGGCTTGACCAGCTTGTAATTTTCGACTGCGGATTTGGTTCCCGCGCCCAGCGGTAAATGATGGCTGGAACTGGCTGAACCTACGTTCCACCAATCGACATAAGTTTGTGCCTGTTCAAAAAAACCATCCACTTGCTCTTGATTGACGCCCATTTCACCACTGCGGTCCAGCACACCTTCGATGCAGCTTAAAATATCCTCAATGACTTGCTGGCTGGCTTCATCGTCTGCGGCTTTTACCGGGATTACGCCATCGCCGTTAAACCGGGTATGGGCAAAAATCTGGGCAATATCGGCGACATCGGCAATTGAAATTTCGTTGGCATCGGCTTTATCGATAATTTTTAAGACCTCCCGCGCAGAAGCCAGCAAATTTGCACCTTCAGGATGGGCTTGGTCTATCGCTGCGAGCGGCAGCACGCTATTGCCTTGCTTCAAATCCAGCGGATTGATCAACCTTGCCGTTGTCCATTGGATGGCGTCAATAATTTCGGGTGCACGGATTCGCCCATCGTTATCACTGTCCAGCAACGCCAGTGTGCGTGGATCAAAATGCAGCCCCTGGGTAGGGCAACTTAACGCCGTCCATAGCTTTTGATCCAAATCAGCTAAAGCGACCAGATCTTCAGTCCTTTCCAGTTTGACTTGATCAAAACCACCCAATCGGACAAATTGCCATTGGTGGGCTTTTTTATCGTTTGCAAAATCGGTTGATGCCGGCATCAAAATCTCCTCATGTTATTAATAGGTCAATGTTGAAAATAACGCGGGTAGTCCCGCAATCGGAATAATAATAGATTTGTCAATAAAATATTGCGATGACTGTACGCCTTGGAGTACGGGCATTCGACCCAATAAATCGGTAGGCTTGACTTTTTACAAATTATTCCGATTGCAGGACTACCATAACGCGGACAGTATAACATCGGTCCAATGCTCCTATAGGGTGCAAGAGAATTAACTATGCCGCTGGATGGAAGCGCATTTTTCAAAATTTTTCGATGCTTTTTTCAAAAAAGCAACAATAGTTGATCCAGCTCAATTTTTTTAAGGGATTTTTTGTTCAAATAGCCCCGCGTCGACGGCATCAACTATCAAATAATTTAATCCTGATGGGGTGGTAACATTATGAATGAAGTAAAAGAAAAAGATAATTTCTGGTTTATTGTTGCTGGTGTAGTGGTGGCGGCTATTGCCGTCATGTTAATGATTAAAGGTAGCGAACACGGCAAGTACGAATCGACAGCCAAAGCGATTGCCGAAGATTCCGCCAATTCGGCCTACCGTAAATAAACATTCTTTTAGAGTGTATCTTGCTAGTTACTGCGTATTCTCTTGGGCTGAGGCAAAAAGACATTGCGGTGGATTCCTCCTGCCGTTGTCAGCCGTGGTTGGTTGATGCCTCAATACAGCCTTTGCAGTAACGAAGCTGAATTTCAGTTGTTATTTTAATCTTCCTCTTTTACAAGCTGTTTAGTCTTCAATCTTTATAGAAGCTAAGCAGCTTTTTTTTGTCTATTATTTTTAAGTGCTTGGCTTTAATCTCAATAATTTCAAGTGATTGGAAATAGTTGAAAATTCTGCTCACGGTTTCATGGGCAATACCCAAATGATTGCCGATTTCCTCACGCGACATGCTCAGGCGAAATTCCAATTCCGAATAACCGCGTATTTTCAGGCGGTCGGAGATATGCAGGATGAATGAAGCCGCGCGTTCTTCAGCGGAGCGTCGGCTTAACAGTATCTTTTGCACTTGAATGTCGAATTGGCTGCACGATCTTTGTAGCAATACTTGATAAAAACCTGGGGTGTTAAGCGTCAACGCCTCAATTTGGCGGGTGGGCAGATGGCAGAAATTGACGGTTTCCAGCGCAATCGCCGTGCAGTTATGTATTTGTGAAGACACGCCATCAAAGCCCAGCAATTCACCGGGAAGAATAAAATCCACGATGATTTCGTTGCCGTTGCGGTCAAAGCTCAGTAATTTTGCACTGCCTGAGCGCAGGGCGATAATGCCTCGGAAGGGGCTGCCGGCATGGTAGATTGCCTCGCCTTTCTGGCGGATGTTGTTACGGTTGACCAGTAGCTTGAGATCGCCGATTTCTGACCTGTTCAAGCCTTTGGGGATACATAATTTGTCGAGGTTACAGTTTTCACAAGTGATTGCTGATTTAGTTGCCAGGGCATTGGACATGTTGGGGGGATTCTTAAAGATTGGGCGGCTAAGGCAAATTCAGGAATAGGGAAGGGCGTAATACCAATCCCAACAAGTTTTCATATTTAAAGCATAGGATTATACTTGAGCTTTAAAGTAAAGACTAAAGAAAGGAGGCCGCCATCTCACGCCCAAAACAATTCCCCTTATCGCTCCAGGCACA
>NZ_JAQTZU010000054.1 GCF_028687615.1 Methylovulum sp. | reverse complement strand
GCGGCTGTGCGGCCTCGGCAACCGCTCCCTGCGTTGCCCTACCTCCTGCATCCATGCAGTCGTCGTCTTCCACGGGCGGCAGGACGTCTTTCAGCTTGGAGATGCCACTTGTGCCCCAGAGGGTATGCCGCTTGAGGCATCGCGCCAAGCCAGAACGCGACACGTCCGGGTTGATGTATGTTTTAGTGACATAAAGCAAGTCATCCAGAGGCAGATACAAGGTTTCACGCAAACCGGCCACAATCGCCCCGGCAACCGCTCTGTCCATAGACCCCCCTTGTGGTGGCATCCATGCAGTCGTCTTCCAGCTCCGTTAGGGTGGTGTTTAAGGTATGGGCGCGATGTGAACGGTCTTCGGTGTCCTCGCGCTGTTGCCATTTCCTCGCTAATGTTGTACCGCCCGGCCAGTTTCCGGTCTGACAGTGCCGAATCCTTGATTTCTTGGCGGATTACGGGCGTTGTCCTTGCTTGGGAATGGATGTGGTGGCCCATGTGCTTGTTTCCTGTTTAGCAGTCTGATAATGTTCTTGTAAATACGCTTTTGCCCGGAACAACGACCAGCTACGGATGGGTATATGATCGCACGGAACTATACACTCCAAGTTATTTCATGCCTATTCCTAAATCGAAGGGAAAAGGGATAGGTTCCGCCAGTTTGAACAGATAACATGCCAAACAGGAATGTTATCTGTATAACGCTTTGTGCGGAATTGGGGGATGAATAGTGACAAATTAGAGGGTTGCGAAATTATTCCTTGGGCACCAACACCACCGGTTTTGATTCAGGCAAAGCCCACATCGCACCAGTTAAAGGGTCAACGATTAAGTGGCCTATTACTGGTAAGAAAAGGAGGTTGCCCCAATACCAGCCATTTAAATGGGCATTCAGTGGCGTGCTTTGTGTGCCATAGCCTTCTTTTTGAAATTTAAGCGTGTATTTTTCGCCTTTAAAATAACCGGCATCACTTTTTAGCGTGACGGTGGCAGGCGTTTTGCCGCTATGTACGGTTTTGCCTTGCTGGTTTACGACCGCAAATTCGGCGTTACTAGGCAGGCTGGAAATAGCGACCGGATGGGCTGAATCGGTGACGATACTGGCACATCCTGATAACAGGGCGATGGCTGACAAGGTAAAGGAAATTTTTTTAAGCAGCATAATAAAACCTTAAAAATAAAATAAAAATGACAGAAAAGTGGCAAACCGGGGCAGTCCGTTTACTTCATCATTTGCTTTTTGAAAAGCGTATCCAATTTGCGGTTAGTGTGCTCATTGTCGCCTCCAAAATTGTCAGGTACGGGGCGCGGAGGTACGGCAACCACTTTAGTTTGTACAGCGGGGACATCTGGCGTGGCAATGACTTCGTCGCTAGGGGGGCAGTTATCGAGACGAAAAATATCGTTATACTGGGTGTCCTTATCAAAATCATCCCAAACATGCAAAGGATAAGCAACAGGTTTGGTAGGGATGGGCAGCGATATGAAATCAGCAAAACCGACACTTACGCGCCCCAAGGTATTGATCAGGCCTTTGGCAAGGCCGCCAGTCAAGCCATAGAAGATGTTGCTGTCGTTGGTGGTGTTGATGATGTTTTTTGGGATTTCCAATAGGCTGGAGTCAAAATTAGACACCATCCGCAAGGCTTTTTCGTTGATCTTTTGAGCATAACTGCATGGCTGCTGGCTTTGCAAAGTGTTGACCGTTGCGGCAATGCTGGTGTTGTCATCCTGCTGATCCGCCATACTTTGGGGTAGGTAAGTAGTTATCAGTCCGCTGCATAAGACGTACACAAAGAAACGGTTAAATTTATTCATGGCAAATCCTGTTGGTTAGTTAAATGATGGAATTAGTATAGCAGAGCTTGTGTTTTTTATTTCTTCAATGCCTTAGCGAGCACATCCGCCATCGTGCCCCGCACCGGTTCCACTTTTTTAGGGGCGGCGGATTGCTTCTTAACGGATTTTTCGGCTTTTTCCGGACGCGGTTGACGGACGGCGTCGGGAGCCGTTTTCATGCTTAAGGCAATCCGTTTCCGCGCCACGTCGATTTCCAATACGGTGACTTTTACCATGTCGCCGACTTTAACCGCGTCTTTGGGGTCTTTGACAAAAGTGTCGGACAAATGCGATACGTGCACCAAACCATCCTGATGTACGCCTATATCGACAAACGCTCCAAAATTGGCGACATTGCTGACCACGCCTTCCAACTTCATGCCCACTTCCAAGTCGGTGATTTTTTCTATCCCTGCGGTGAACGCCAAACTTTTGAATTCTGGCCTGGGGTCGCGCCCCGGTTTTTCCAGCTCTTGCAAAATATCAGTGACGGTGGGCAAACCAAAATCTTCGCTGGTAAATTTGCCGGGGTTGATGTTACGTAAAAACAGGCTTTGCCCGATGATGTCGCGGATCGATTTGCCCGTGTCTTTGATAATCGCTTCCACGACCGGATAAGCTTCAGGATGCACGGCGGAGGCATCCAGCGGATTGTCGCCATTCATGATACGCAAGAAACCCGCCGCCTGCTCGTAGGTTTTGTCACCCAAACGGGGGATTTTTTTCAGTTGTTCACGATTGCGGAACGGGCCGTTCTCGTTACGGTAAGCGACAATATTTTCACTGACACTGGTCGATAAGCCTGACACCTGTTTCAGCAAGGGAACTGAAGCGGTGTTGACATCGACACCCACCGCGTTGACACAATCCTCAACCACCGCATCCAAGCTCCGCGCCAATTGCACAGGATTGACATCGTGTTGGTATTGGCCTACGCCGATAGATTTGGGGTCGATTTTCACCAGTTCCGCCAGCGGGTCTTGCAAACGTCTGGCGATGGAAACTGCACCGCGCAAAGATACGTCCAATTCGGGGAATTCTTTGGCGGCAAATTCGGAGGCTGAATACACCGACGCGCCCGCCTCTGAGACCACAATCTTGGTGATAGCCAATCCAGGGTGTTGTTTGATGACATCCGCCACCAGTTGGTCGGTTTCGCGTGAACCCGTGCCATTGCCGATGCTGACCAGGTTGACGCCATGTTTTTTGATGAGCTGTGCGAGGCTGGCGATAGATTCGTCCCATTGCTTGCGCGGCGGATGCGGGTAAATCGTTTCCGTCGCCAACAGTTTTCCGGTGGCGTCCACGACGGCAACCTTCACCCCCGTGCGTATGCCCGGATCCAGCCCCATCGTCGTTTTGCTGCCGGCAGGTGCGGCTAACAGCAAGGCACGTAAATTACTGGCGAAAACCTTTATGGCTTCTTGTTCGGCGGCTTCACGCAGACGTTGCCTCAAATCTGCATCAATGCGCGTATAAAGTTTGATTTTCCAAGCATGGCGGGCAGTTTCCGCCAACCACGCATCGGCAGCACGGGCGGTGTCGGAGACTTTTAGATACTGCGCGACAAATTGGGCGCACAAATCGTGTTCGGTTTTATCATCGGCGGCGGGCTTTAGGTGCAAACCCAGCAAATCTTCGTTGCGGCCGCGTAGCAAAGCCAAGGCTCGGTGCGAGGGGATTTTGTTGATTGCCTCGCTATAATCGAAATAATCTTTAAATTTTTCCGCCTGCTGTTCTTTACCCGCAAGCACCGTCGCGTGAATAATCCCCTTTTGCCAAACCCGTTCACGCAATTCGGCCAGCAACTCGGCATTTTCAGAGACACGCTCCATGATAATTTGCCGCGCACCTTCCAATGCCGCCGCCACATCAGCAACACCTTTTTCCTCGTCAAAATAGGCCAAGGCGGCTTGTTCCGGCACTAAGCTTCGCTCATTGAGCAATGCATCTGCAAGGGGTTCTAAACCAGCCTCACGGGCCTGCTGTGCCTTGGTGCGTCGCTTGGGTTTAAAAGGCAAATACAAGTCTTCCAGTAAGGTTTTTGTGTCTGCCGAATTGATGGCCAGCTCTAGTTCTGGTGTCAGCTTGTCTTGCGAGCGGATGCTATCGAGTATGCTGGCGCGTCGCCCGTTAAGTTCGCGCAGATAAATAAGACGCTCTTCCAGCATCCGTAACTGGCTATCATCCAAGCCCCCCGTGGCCTCTTTGCGGTAACGGGAAATAAAAGGCACGGTCGCACCTTCATCCAGCAGCTTGACTGCCGCACTCACTTGTTTGGGATTTACCGATAATTCTTCAGCAATGTGGGAAATTACGTCCATTTTAATTATTTCAGTTTAAAAATAGCCATTGTAGCGTGAATGATGGATTTTTAGATAATTCCATCAGATTAATTCCAATTCCACCAAACAGCTTAAATATCATGAATCTGCAACAAATTTGCGTAAGTCATGCCCGACAGTTTACCAAAGCAAAGTTTACACCACCTCAGGTTTTGATTTTTATTTACCTGAAAAACTGTTATTATGCTTAGCGTAAGTTGGATGCTGTGTAAAACAGTAAGTTTTTAAATACATTAGGGAGAAGCCATGCTTATACTGACTCGCCGAGTAGGGGAAACTTTAATGATTGGTGACGAAGTGACGGTTACCGTCCTTGGAGTTAAGGGAAACCAGGTTCGCATAGGTGTCAACGCGCCAAAAGATGTATCTGTACACAGAGAAGAAATTTACGAAAGAATAAAAAAAGAACAAGCAGAGTCAGCTAGTTCTGAGTGATCCACAGTTTCAGGAGGGATGGCCGAGAGGCTGAAGGCGCTCCCCTGCTAAGGGAGTATGGGCTTTAACTCCCATCGAGGGTTCGAATCCCTCTCTCTCCGCCAAAATTAATTTAAAAATATTTTCTTGACAGTTTTGTAATTAGAAAAGATAATAACCAGCTCAATTTAACGCGCCCGTAGCTCAGATGGATAGAGTAATCGGCTACGAACCGATCGGTCGGGAGTTCGAATCTCTCCGGGCGCGCCAATTCAAAAAGTTTAATCCCCTGTAGCTCAGTCGGTAGAGCGGGTGACTGTTAATCACTAGGTCGGCGGTTCGAGCCCGTCCGGGGGAGCCAAGTAAATCAAGGGCTTAGGTAAGTTTTACCTAAGCCCTTTTTATTGGTGGTCACTTTTATGGTCACTTTGATTTCGATTTGAATACCGGCGGGTGAAATGAATTTTTGTTGGTTACTTGCGCAGAATATGCGAAAAAACAGCGGTCAAGACGGTGCGATTTCGAACAAATATTAAGCAACCAATGCTGTCAAGTCAATCAAATTGGTTGAATGAAAATCACGATATTCGAGTCATCATCAGACGACTCGAAAATATGGAGAAAAGGAAGATGGGAAATGGAATGACTAAGAGGCCGACAGCGATGGAGCCACTTACGAGGATTTCTGTTTCGAAGCTCTATTTTCATAAAACTCAGTTACTTTGCTGGCAAGCCACATTTGAGGGTTTTTGATAACTGGCAGTGGAACCTCTCCGGCTTTACGCATTCTCCAAAACTTGCGCTCTAGTCACGCCTAACTTTTTTAGCATATCGTTAATTTTAAGGGTAGTCCCGCAATCGGAATGATTTGTTAAAAGTCAAGCCTAGATGTCAAGTCCCGCCTGGTCATAAACCTTTTTAACAAACAACTCAGGCTTATCTTCTTGCCATTTTTGGACGGCTTGCATAGGCGTTTGATGGTTGATGGCGCGTTGTGGAATATGAAGGTTGTAGATGATCAGATAGCTCAACAAAGTCTTTTCCAAGTCATCCGCGGAGT
>NZ_JAQTZU010000053.1 GCF_028687615.1 Methylovulum sp. | reverse complement strand
CAATGCCCAACAAGCCAGTCAAAGGGACTGCCCGCCGTTCCGGCTGGCGAAGTTTTTAGTTTTCACAGGTAGGCGGCTTCGCTCAAGTCATTCAAGCGGGCAGCTCCTTACCGTAACGTTGGGCAGTATCAACTCTTCCTTTTCTTCGAGGTGCGACGAACATATAATGACGCATCGTGCGAAACTTAAAGTGAGAATTAATAAGCCGTGAACCCAATAAACCAACTACGCTTCGCTGTTAGTGACCGTATCGATGATGGAGAAGTAACTCCCTCACACGTTTCTTTAGCGTTGTTGGGAGAATTTCAAAAAGATGTTGCCGAGTTTTTGAAAGGATCAAATCGTGACATTGACATAGCTAAGATTCTAATTTCTATAGAAGAAGGTTCTTTAGCCCTTGTCGCAACAGGTTTGCTCTCTGCAATCACGCTGTGGTCTGATCTTGATCAGTTGAAGTCTTCAGATTCCCTCAATTTAATTGATTCAAAAAGAGCAAATGTAGTTGAACGTTGGCAATCTTTAGCACAAAAAAACCCGCATAGGCGCTACTCGGTTGCAAATAAATCCGCTAACCTATCTTTTGTAATCGACGCAACATCTAATTTTCGTAGAGTTGAAGATGTTTGGGTTCATGTAGAAAAATATTTACACGGTATCGTTTTTGATATGGGCGGAAATACTAAAGCGAATGTTCATCTTAAGTTGGAAAACGGTGCAATACTGCCTCCTATTACATCCACTCAAGATTATTTGGAAAAAAACGGTCAAGATCGTTTGTATCGCACTGCTTTGCTACATGTCACCGCCGAAGAAAACCTACACACTGGAGAATTACGTAATCTAAACCTGCTTACTTTTGAAGCTCACCAACCTAGCTACGATGATGACGAGTTTAATCTAATGGTAGAACGAGGAACTCAAGCTTGGGCAAATGTCCCGAACTCAACGGAATGGTTAGAGACAATTCGCGGCGGTCAAGCATGACAGTTTCTGTGTTGTTAGATACCAGTTTTCTTATTTCATTGGTTGATCGTAATCGAGTTAATCACAATACCGCTGCTCTCTACTATAAATTGTTGCTGGAACAACAAACGCCAATTTACTTTTCCTCTATTGTCGCTGCGGAAATTGCTATCAAACAACCAATTACTGATTTGCCACTTAAAAACTTCCGAACCATTCCATTCAACATTCCGCATTCAATAGAATCCGCTCGACTATGGAACTTGCTTGGCACACGGGATGATGGAGATAGCCGCTCCGTAATCCGTGACGACATAAAAATAATGGCGCAAGCGTCACATGAAACTATCCCGTTTATCTTAACGGAAGATGCTTCTACCCTTTATAAGTATTGCGAGCGGCTACGGACATCAGGAAATTTGAACGTTAGGGCTATAAAATTAGCGGATGGCTTTGATTACTCGGCATTTCGATTAGATGGGCAGAAAGACTTTGACTGTTTTGTTTCATAGATATTCAAGCCCAACAAGTCAGTCAAAGGGACGCGCCGCCCGTTGGCGGTTTTGGAGTTTCGTTTTTATCAAGGTTCGGCGGCTTCGTTTAGCTTTCGCTAGCGGCGTGCCCCTTACCGTAACGTTAGGCAGTGAATTGGATACACGAAAAGTGTATCCTGTCTTGCAGATTTCCGGTTTGCTGCGTACCGGTTAACTGCAATCGTTTAGCGCAGCATTGGGAGTGTGTTTATGTATGTCAATAATAAAATGAACAAAATACTGGGTTTAAATGCCCAGGCAAATTCAGCTCTGAAACATGTCTCCACTTTTGCAGCAACTGTTCTGATAGGAATATCAAGCGCAAGTTTGGTGGCGACGGCGCAAGCTGCTGTGGTATTTAAGCCGTTGGTTAGTGAAGGCCAAGAACGACCAGATAAGGCTGACCCAAACAGCGCCGATTTCTTTTCGGGAGTGGCATGTGGAGTGGTTGAAGGTGATGATGTGGTGTTTCGTTCAATGCATGATGGCTTTCGGACGGGTTTTGATTCGATTTGGACGATCAAAGCAAACGCTACCGGACTGCGCAAAATAGTCGGCAAAAACCGGCTGGTACCCGGCGGATTCGGTAAATTTATGGATTTTGGGTCAAATAACGGTGGCGATTACACAACATCACCGTTGTTGCATAATGGTCTAATCGCTTTTTTGGGTCACGACTCAAATCCAAATAGCGATTTACGCGGTGCCGGAGGCTTGTATTCAGTGCGCCTTTCGAATGCAGTGATTAAACGGGTTGCTAACTACAATACGCCTAATCCTAGTCTAGGCGGCTTTTTGTTTGGGCAATTTACCGGCATTAGCCAGCAAGGTTGTCACAATGCCTATGCTTTTAATGGTAAGAACGTATTTTTTACTGCGGCAACATTAGGCAATAATGACCCATCAGGTGTTTATCAGGCACGATATGATGGTGCCGGTTTGAAAAAGGTGCGTGATAACAACGATCCTGACACCTCTTTCCCATTTTTTCAGCCACGTGGTTTTTATGCACCTACCCTAGGGATAAATCCGGCCACCGGAGCCACTTTCCTTGGCTATGCCGGCTACAATGTTTTCGGCCCGCAAGCACTGTATGTTGGTAAGCCGCATCGCATGCTGCGCTCAGATAATTTGCCGGGCGATCCAAGTCCTGCAACGGGCGGGTCGTCTTTTAATTATTTTTTGTTTGATCGCCTTACCGCTGTCTTTTATGCCGAAGCGGGAGAGGATTATTACGGTATTTTTTCCCGACGCAATAATACCGGCCCAATCCGTAAGATTGTTACTAACCTCGATAAATTGCCCGGCATAGGCCAATGTCCAATCAATGCTATCGGTAATTTTGTTGCTGACGCAGGGCGGGTGTTCTTTTTTGCTAATACAACGAATTGTGATGGCTTGACGGCTAATGGCAGGATGGGAATTTTTATGGCAAAAGGCTATAAAATCAAGCGCATTATTGGTATCGGCGATTCTCTCGGCGATGGCTCGGAAGCTGTTGAAGTGCAAAACGAATTAGGGCCAGGTTCAGTGCATGGAAATCGGTTGGTTGTTAGTGTGAGGACAACGAAATCCAATCGCACCCTTTACGTTGCCAATCTGCCTTGAGAACAATGAAGCGTGGTAGGCAGCACTTTTTTGCCACCTTTTTTATCTGTCGTTTTTGCAGGTGGTTGCTGGGCTTTGGCGGGTGCTATCTGGCCTAACAAGTCAGTCAAAGGGACGCGCCGCCCGGTGGCGGTTTTGAAACATAAATTTAAATTCAAAGGTAAGTGGTTTCTAGCCCCTAGAGGCATAAGTATCTACACAACATTTCCCAAAAATTGCCGTGCAGTAGCTTTTAAAGCTTCCAGTTCCTCTTGGGAGTAGGCCTCCATGATTTTGGACATGGACAGAAAAACCCATAAGCCCGCCAACAATGCGGGATTGCTGAACGCTTGTTTATGGCGCATTTGCCTGCCACTGAGTTTGATAAGGAATGTCCGCAATTCGGCGGCTTTCCGGTGCGGGGCAAAATGCGTCACCTTCAATGCCCAACAAGCCAGTCAAAGGGACTGCCCGCCGTTCCGGCTGGCGAAGTTTTTAGTTTTCACAGGTCAGCGGCTTCGCTCAAGGCACTCAAGCGGGCAGCTCCTTACCGTAACGTTGGGCTAAATATGAAACCTGAAGATATAGGTCAAGCTTACAACCAAATTACCCACCTTTGGGAAAGTGATGACTTTAATCGGAGTAACGGGATTATTGAGCATGAAAGAGTAATTGCATTTGTAAAAAATAGAGGCAAAGCACTTGATGTTGGGTGTGGCTGTACTGGGCGCTTTATCGACCTCCTCCTAAGTAATGGCTTTGATCCAGAAGGCGTCGATATTTCTGAAAAAATGATAGGATTGGCAAAAAAAAGACACCCTGAAATAAATTTTTATCAACAAGATATATGTAGCTGGAATGTGCCTCAAAAATATGACTTCATTACCGCCTGGGATAGTATTTGGCATATACCACTTAATCAGCAAGAGAATGTGTTAACAAAACTGGTTTCCAATCTTAACGCAAACGGAGTATTAATATTCTCTTTTGGAGGCACAGATGAACAAGGCGATCATAAAGATAGCTTCATGGGACCAGAGGTATATTACTCAACCTTGGGCATCAATGGGTTTCTTAAGTTATTTATTAGCTTAGGCTGTATTTGTAGGCATCTTGAGTATGCTCAATACCCAGAGCTACACATGTACCTTATTGTTCAAAAAGCCTAACATTACGCTCAAGCGGGATGCGCTTTTTCGTGGCGGTTTTGAAGGTTTGTAATTTTTTCGGCTTCGGTGGCTACGTCAATCGTCTGTGACAGGCGCGCCCCTTAGTTTTACGTTAGGCAAATCGCTACAGACCATTTTTTAATAGGAGATTCCATTGAAACACATAACCCTTTTTGCTACTTCAGTTCTCGTAATTATCTTCATACAGGGATGTGCAGTTCAAAAGCAACTCATCCCAACAGGGGGGAAGCCGTTCAGATGGAACAGTAAAATTGTCATTTGAATATGGCATGTTTGAAGTTCCCAAACTAGATGAGCAACAGGGATTGAGTGTTGCAAAACAAAGATGTGCAGCATGGGGATATACAGGCACGGAACCATTTGGTGGGTCAACTAAGACATGCACCAGTAGCTCAAATAGTGGATGTAACAGATGGCTTGTAACTGTTGAATATCAGTGTACTGGCTCTTCGCCTGCTTCAAATTAACGCAGTTAGGCACAATAGGGTGGTCGTGTAACGTTCGATATTTTTGGAAACACTGTTGTAATCTGCTATTTTACTTGCATGAAAGTAAATGAAATTTTAATTTTTCTGAAAAAAGATGGCTGGTATCTTGCCACAACGCGAGGGAGTCATCGTCAATTTAAGCATCCAATTAAAAGTGGTCGTGTAACTGTACCTGGAAAACCTAACGATGATTTAGCCCCCGGCACTTTAAATAGCATACTAAAACAAGCAAAACTAAAGGAGTAACCCATGCGTTACGCAATCGTTGTCGAAAAAGCAATAAATAATTACTCAGCATACGTCCCCGATTTGCCAGGCTGCGTTGCTACCGGCTATACCGTGGAGGAAACTGAGCGCGAAATTCGTGAAGCAATTGAGTTTCATATTGAAGGACTGATTGAAGATGGTTTACCGATACCTCAGCCCGCAAGTATCGTTCAATATATTGAAATCGCGGCATAAGTTGTCATTCAATAGTATGTACAAGCCTCTCAAGAAGCTCACTTTAACTAACTGATATACTGAAAATTTTTAAACGCCATCGGCAGCAGGAATTAACTGAAAACCGAATTGTTCGGCACGTTTGGTCAAATTTTTAATGGCCCGTTCTCGGTATTTTTCTTCATACTGCGCCTGCCCCTGATCCACATAGGCCTCCCCCTTAGTGATCATCGTATAAATTAACCGGGCCAGTTTATGGGCACAGGCAGTGACGGCCTTGCCTTTGTCCATCCTGGCGCAAAGCCTCCGGTAATACGCGCCCGGTGCGGATTTGCTGGAACGCAGGCTGACCGCCGCCATTTTTAAGGCTTGTGCGGCACGGTTGGCGTTGCGGCTTGTCCTCGCGGACAGGACTTTGCCGCCGGATATTTTCGTGCCGGGGCATAGCCCCGGCCACGAGGCAAAATGCTTGGCATCCTTAAAGCGTGGCAAATCCGCCCCGGTTTCCGCCAACACCTTAAACGCGGTGGTCACGTCAATGCCATCGATACGCGTCAAATCGACACCGCACATCTGTAGCAACAGGGTACGGGCATCAAACTGCGGCGCGTTCCGGGGCTTGCCGTGGTTGCGCTTGGGCTTGCCCGCCTCCAAGTCATTGCGGGCAAGGCCTTGGAGCATTTTTTCCCACCACAGGGGCATAAGTATCTACACAACATTTCCCAAAAATTGCCGTGCAGTAGCTTTTAAAGCTTCCAGTTCCTCTTGGGAGTAGGCCGCCATGATTTTTGACATGGCCAGGAAAACCCATAAGCCCGCCAACAATGCGGGATTGCTGAACGCCTGTTTATGGCGCATTTGCCTGCCATTGAGCCTGATCAGGAACACCCGCAATTCGGCGGCTTCCGGGCTGTTGTACCCACAGGGCATAAATCAGCGGCGATTTCCCAGACCGTGACACAAGCCATGCTGGCGACGAGCAGGCGCTTGGCGATGGCCAAGGCGGATTTATGCCCTGTGGGTATTCCTGTTGCCACGCTTCCAACGGGTGGCCCGCCGATTTGACCAGTTTGAAAAAGCATTCGATCCGCCTTTATGC
>NZ_JAQTZU010000032.1 GCF_028687615.1 Methylovulum sp. | reverse complement strand
GGGGATCGTCGAGCTGTCCAAAAATATCTAAAAAATCCATTTCTCCATCGTCCTTGATCAATTGCTTATGCCGCTATTATCTAAAATTCTGTTGGTTGGGTCGCTATTTTTAATGAGGTAGCCCTGACCATGACCACCCTAGCCATTGACACTTACGCATTAGTGACCAAATTAAAAGAAGCCGGCGTTCCCGAACAGCAAGCCGCCGCCCAGGTGGAAACCATCACCCAGGCGATTGATACCGCGCTGGAGCAAGCAAAGCATGATTATCAACTAGATAAATTAGTGACCAATAAAGACTTGGATGTAAGAATTAAAGAAACGGAGTTAAAAATAGAACTGGTGCGGTCAGAATTGAAACGGGATATTGCCGAAACCAAAGCCGAATTGGTGCGTTGGGTGGTCGGCGTAGGTGTTTTGCAAACGGTGTTGATCACGGCTTTAGTGTTGAAATTGGCAGGCACTTTTTAAAGCCTGGCGCAGATGACTACTCAAGATATTGCGAAACACCTTTTTGGGCCAAAATAAAATCCGGCTGGTCTAGGCGTTCCATTAGGCGTTGATAATTAAGATCATGTCGGCTCCTATCATTTTGTGGATGCCAAAGATGCAATACCGGCACGGCAAACCGCCCTTCTTTGCGCTTAATGCCCTGATGGACCAAACGGATCACCAAGTCGGAATCTTCGTACCCCCAGCCCTCAAATAACTCGTCAAAACCGTTGACGGCTAAAAAGTCAATTTTCCAGACACCTAAATTGCAAGTCATGGCTTTTTGCCATTTGTGCGGATGCAGGTGTCTGAAAAAACCCAGGGGCAAACTAAAAAATGCCACCACCCTATTGATTTTATTTTGCAATCTGAGCAATAAAAAATCAGAAAAAGACTTTTGATGCAACAAAATGCCCTGTTCCAAAACCTCTTGGGTGTAAGGCCGATTTAACAAAACCCTATTGCCTGGGACAAAACAGCCGACTTCTGCCAACTGTCTATGCTTGGCGACAAAATCAGGCCGGACTATGCAATCACCATCCAGAAAAATCAAATAATCGCCCTTGCATTGGGCCACGGCCTTGTTCCTGATCGTCCCGGCCCGAAAACCTTGGTCATCATGGTAAACATAAGCAATGGGTATATTGGCGTTAGCACAAAAAGACCGTGTAATTTGTAAATTTTCGGGGCTGGAACCATCATCAGCAATAATTATTTCAAATTCCTTATCCGTTTGCGCGAGCAAGCTGCCCACGCATAACATAAGAGCCTTGGGCCAATTATAAGTGCTTATAATGACTGATATTAAGTACATTTTTGAAAACTTGTATCCGGGTTACGATGCACAAGCAAAATACCTACAAAAAAAGCCAACAGATGCCCTTCAGGAAAGGTTTTGAAATGGGAACTGAACAAACTGGACACACACACGGCGACCAATACACTTGCAGCAATTGCACCATAGGGCTGATGGGCGACACCTTGGCGGATTGCGGCAACAATATAGGCAAAAAATAGTATCAACCCTAGCAATCCGTTTTCCAGCCAAACAAACAAATATTGATTATGCGGATCTGTGGCGGAATTCCCGCGCCAATCAGAATATTTTTTTGCCACATAAGGGCTGTAAGTCGATTTGAAAGATGATGTCCCGTAACCCCATATCGGATTCTTTTTGATTAATTCTATCGAATTTTGGGCATAAACGACCCTCAGCCCTATAGATGTCATCTCCTCGCTGGTTTGATAATTGGCTTTTTCAGCCATTCCTTTTTCAAGTCGTTGCTGTAAGGTTGGCGAGGCCAGCAGTGCCAAAAAAATAATTCCAGCTATCATCAAAAATATTTGCGGCAATTTTTTATAGCCATAAGCACAACCGGCAGCAAACACTACCGCAAAAGGGAAGGCAATATAGCCGCTTCTAGCCTCGCTAACAAAAAAAATATTAAAAACAAACAAAGCAATCGCCAAACCAACAAAGCCTTTATATTTTGTCGATAGCGGTTCTTTCAATAAAAAGATGCCGCATATCGTTGCGGCAACAAATGCCATGCTTTGGGAAACATAAGAGGTCATAAAAATGCCGGGGCCATTATCAGGCTTGATTGTAATGTCCGCCAGCCATAGCAGTCCGGCGACCAACGCGGCAATTGCCATGATGGTTAAATAACTTTTGACGAATAAACGTTGCCAATGGGCTTGATAAAACAAACCAAACAAAATAAAGGTATATGCCAGTTTTTTCCAGCTTAGCAAGGTGTCAATTTTATCCGGCCAACTCGTATCGGCGTAAAAAGCCCCGATCAATAGCCATGAATAAAAAACCAGAATCATTTTCCCTGCCGGTTGTCCGGCAGAAATTTTTAAACTACATATTGCCTCCCCCGACGCCAACCAGGCCACCAGCATGGCAGCACAAGCCACGCTGGTGACAGCCGTGGAAATCGGTGCGGCAATCCCGGCGATAATGGCAAGCCAGCGGCAAAACACCAGTGATTTTTCGCTAAAATCAGCATAGGAAACCATCGCTACCGCCACCATAATTGGTAAATATACTTACGTTTTATTTTTTCAAACCAAAACAGCAAACCATGCAGGCAGGGTCTTTGTGATGACCAGCGTGTTTCTATCGCGCTATTGAACAAGCCATTTTTGCTGCCTTGTTCAATGACCGGGGGTTCCAACCAAAGTATCTGTACGCCCGTCTGTTTATCCATCAGGTCAAACTGGTTATCAATCGGCCCGTTCATTTTATGTTGATCGACCCACTGTAATCTTTTTTGGGCAGTGGCACTATCGATGATGTAGGAATCAGTAAATCTGCCGCGTTTGCCTGGATATAAAAACTGCCCTGGCTTCCTTTGGCTTCTTGGGGTAAAAAAATTGCCACCGGAGCCGATATAAATGACTTTTTCCCCTGGAAACAAAGTGCTTTGCTCCAAAGACCGTTTGACTCCCAACGCAAACTGCTTACCAAAAACCGCATCATCTTCCAAAACCAAGCTGAACAAACTGCCGCTAGCGGCTATTTTTTGCAATGCGGCAACGTGTTTCATCGCGCAAGATTTTTGCGGCATGGTTAAGTCATTATTTTTATTAAAATATTGCTTAACGATTTCAGCCGTCAATTCATCGGCGTCCCAGTCAAAAATGAATTCCGCCGCCAAACCCGCGTTAGTTAATTGTTGTTCCATAAACTCACGGCGTTGGGTAAATTTTTTTACATTCAGCACATAAATGTGGTCGAGTTGCTTGGCGGCAGGCATTGGCAAAAATCCTAAAATGTAACTATAAGCTCTAGCATGTATTTAAGTGGCGACATATTTGAGTAACATTACTCAAATGGGCTATTATCTACCCAAATCTTAAAATAAAAGCCACATAACTAATAATGCTACCACCTGAAGTGACAATTGAAAGCATCCCTTGCGAATGCGGCAGCCTTTTAACTAAAAAAATATTGGCTGGGAATGATTGGCTTAATAATTTGCCAGGAGAATTTCAAGTCGTCCAATGTCGGGACTGCGGGTTATTAAGGACGAATCCCCGCCCGACACCAGATACCATTGGGTTTTATTACCCCGATAACTATGGGCCTTATTTAACAACACAGGTTAAACAAAACCATCAGCCTAAAAAAATCAAAAAAGGCATCAAAAAGTGGCTCTCCGACCATTTTAACGCAAACAGCAAAACCATAATACCCGACACTAAACCAGGACAATTGCTTGAAATAGGTTGTGGGTCGGGTGATTTTTTGATGGAAATGCAGCAACAAGGCTGGGAAGTGCAAGGCTTGGAACCTTCGGACACAGCAACCCATCGCGCCCGCCTACAAGGGCTTGAGGTAACTTGCGGGACTCTTGAGACAACTGAACTGCCCCAAAATCACTTTGACATGGTTGTGGCCTGGATGGTGATAGAACACCTCCACCATCCACTTGCCGGCCTAGAAAAAATCTGCCTAGCCCTTAAACCTGGCGGGGTTCTGGTGCTATCCGTACCTGATATGGGTGGGCTGGATTTTCGCTTATTCAAACAACATTATTACGCGCTGCATTTGCCCAACCATTTATATCACTTTACCCGTTTTAGCATTAAGCGATTGATTTTAGATGCCGGTTTTAGACAATGCCGGTTTTTTTGGCATCGCAACCCGAATTATTTTTTTGCCAGCCTAAACCATGTTTTTGCCATCAGGCAGCAGCCCCGGTTGGAATCATTTACCCAAAAAGTATTGGATAGGAAGCGTTTAAAATTATTTTCGAAACTTTTGGGATGGCTGCTGGCTTTAACAAGGCAAAGCGGCAGAATGACGGTTTGGGCTTACAAATGTCGTTAAAAATCGCTTGGAAGCCCGTTTCACAAAATAGAAACGTTGCCAGTACACGCGTTCGCTGCCTAAATACAATGGACATTTTGCAAAAGAAGGGCTGGTCTGTAAGTTTTTTGGCGGACAATCCGAACATCAAATATGATATCGTGGTTTTCAACAAAACCCATAATAACCGAGGTCTTGAAGAAGCACGGCGAGTAAAGGACAGTGGTGCCAAAATCATTTTCGACCTATGCGACAACTATTTTTATAATCCGCATCAATTACCGGAAATAGACCGCGCCCAATATATTATTTTGCAAATGATGCGCTTGGCAGATAAAAATGTCGCCTCTTCGGAATTCCTGGCGGCGTGCATGGCTGAGTATATTGCTTCAGAACAAATCAACATAATTGAAGATGCCGTTGACGAACTCTTACCGCTGGCAACCAACCTCGCCGATTACTGGAACCAACTGCGTAAATACCGTCAACTGTCCGAAAAAATAGCATGTTGGCGCAAGGAAGGAAAAATTTGTTTAGTCTGGTTTGGGATTGCCGGTGGCGGTAAAGCCGATTATGGCATCGGTGATTTGGCAAAAATCGAAGCCATATTAAATGATCCAAAATTTCGCAAACGCATCACACTGACGGCAATCAGCAACGATAACAAGCGATTCCAAGACATTACTGCCAAATGGGATATTCCTGTCGCTTATTTGCCGTGGCATACCAGTACCTTTAGCCACGCCTTCAAATTACACGACATTTCAGTTATCCCCATCAGTAAAAATCCATTTACCTTAGCAAAAACCAATAATCGCTTGGCACTTTCATTGCGGTTAGGATTGCCAGTAATTGCCGACAGCATACCCAGTTACCTACCTTTCAGCAAAACCTGTGTTTTAGATGACTGGGAAAAAGGGCTTGATGTCTATGTCAACAATATCGAACAACGCTTTTCCGATGTTGGCCAAGGGCAGCGTTTAATAGTGGAAAACTGGTCAACTGCCGGCATCAGCAAGCAATGGGAAAACCTTTTCTACAAGGTGGTTAAACAATGAAAAATATAACAAAACTTTTCGCCACCGACCATTCACTTTATGAAAAACCCTGGCTAATAGTAGGCAAAGGGCCTAGTTATCAATTTATCAATGACGTTGATTTATCGGCCTATAATGTCTTGGCACTTAATCATGTCATCAGCCAAATCAATGCCAAAATCAGCCATTTAATAGATATTGACGTGTTTGAAACTTGCGCCGCCCAAATCTACGCACAAGCCGACTATTTAGTCCTCCCTTATTATCCCCATAGCGGTAACCAGGTCGGTGAATTTTCTTTGCCTAATCTGCTAGAAAAACACCCTTTACTAGGAAAAATGGATCAGGAAGGGCGTTTGTTCTGGTACGACCATTTGGGCATTAAGGCCTTGTTACGCCACGGAAAACGTCCTGTTAGATTAAGTCGGCAAATACGTGTCTCCTACTTTAGTGCTGAAGCAGCCGTTGATATTTTGGCTACGCAGGGTATCAAAAGCATAAGGACGCTGGGAATTGATGGGGGCGGCAGTTATAGCCAGATTTTTGAGCAAATCTCACCAGAAACGCGGCTTGCTAATGGTAATGCCTCATTTGACAACCAATTTATCGGCATCATTAGCAAGATCAGCAAATACCATCTTGATTATCAATCCTTGGCTAACCATTATCCGATTAAAGTTTATGTCGCCACTCAAGAAGAACAAATGCTGTCGGTTAAAGTTTTGGAATACTCCATCAGAAAACACGCATCAAACCCGGTGGAAGTCTTTCCTTTACATGAGGCCAACATCAAATACCGCGAACCCAAAGATCCCCGCAACAAGCAAAGGACACCCTTTTCTTTCCAGCGTTTTTTAATCCCCCACTTAAATGCCCATCAAGGACGGGCAATCTATCTTGACTCCGACATGCAGCTATTCACGGACATCAGCCAGCTCTGGAATTTACCTATGGGTAGCCATGACCTATTGACAGTGAACCCAAGCCGCCGCGAAAAAAATCGCCGTTTGCAATTTAGTGTGATGCTAATGGATTGTGAAAAATTGGCCTGGAATGTTGATGGCATCATTGACGAACTTGATGCAGGGCGTTTGACCTACGAAAGCCTTATGTACGATATGGCGGCAGCTAAGAATATAGGCGTTTGCATTCCCAGTGAATGGAATTGCCTGGAATGGTTTAAGGAAAACAAGAGCTTCTTGGTGCATTACACCGATATGCCAACCCAGCCTTGGGTCAGTCGGGACAATAAGCTTGGACATTTATGGATAAATGACCTGATTGAAGCTGTTGAAAATGGATTTATTGACATCCGCTTTATTCAAGAACATATCAATAACGGCTGGGTCAGACCTTCATTGATGTATCAAATTGAAAATAAAGTTTTATCCAGCTTTAAGCTTCCCGAAACGGTTTGTCAATTGGATGAAAATTTTTCCGCCCCCTATAAAAGCTTATAATCCAATGAAAATAAAGTATTTTATGTCCGCAAAGGGATTTAACTAAATTTATGGCAACCACCCAAAGCCAAGCGTTAGTGTCAGTCGTCATCGCAACTTTCAATGGCGGGCGTTTTTTACAAGAACAGCTCAATAGCATCATCAGGCAAACCCACCAAAATCTTGAAATCATAGCCATTGACGATTGCTCAACGGATAATACGGCATCCATATTGAGCGATTATGCGGCGCAATACCCTAATTTTACATTCGTCAAAAACGAGCAAAATATCGGCTATCAGAAAAATTTTGAAAAAGGCTTTTTGCTCGCAAAGGGCGAGTTCATTGCGCCCTGCGACCAAGATGACATCTGGTTACCCACAAAAATTGAAGTATTGCTGAATAACATTGGCAATCACCCGATAGCCTATTGTGATTCAAATTTTATTAATCACTCTGGTGAATTGTTGGGTGAAAAAATGAGCGATGCCAAGGCATTGATCGATTTCGATGATCCCATCATGTTTGTCGTCGGCGGATCAGTCGCCGGACACGCAATGCTCATAACCAAACAACTGGTCATGGAGACCCTGCCATTTCCAGACAAAATCATGCCCCATGATTACTGGTTAGCATTTGTCGCTACATTTTATGGCTCACTTAAATTTATAGATCAGGCCTTAGTATTGTACCGTCGACATGACAGCAATTTGTTCGGCTCGTTTAATTCGAAAAACAAACCAAGGGAAACCTCATGGCAACGAATAACGGACGCGCAGCAACGTGTCCGGCTTCTTTATGAAAAATGTCCAGATGGTTTAACTGACAAAAAAGAAGTGTTCCGCAAAATTTGCAAAAGTTACGAACAATACTCGCTGGCAAACAATTTTGAAAGAATGGGCGTTTTTTTCAAATACAGAAAAGAAATACTCAGCTACAAAAAACGCAACGAATTAAGGCGTTGTTTATATTGCTTAAAAGTTTTTTTCAAAATAATTTAATCACTATGCTTAAAAGCCGCACAGGACAACAACACGACAATATGGACACCACTTCCAAAAATCCTCTGGTATCCATTGTGCTGGCAAGCTACAACGGCGGACGTTTTTTACAAGAGCAACTGGACAGCCTAGTTAGGCAGACTTATCAAAATATTGAAATAATCGCTGTGGATGATTGTTCCACTGATAATACGGTCAATCTACTCGACCAATACGCCGCGAAATATAGCCATTTTTTAGTTGTTAAAAATGGGCAAAACATGGGGCATGTAAAAACCTTTGAAAAAGGGTTTGCTTTGGCAAAAGGCGATTATATTGCGCCTTGTGACCAAGACGATATATGGCTGCCCACTAAAATTGAAGTTTTAATTAAACATATAGGCGATCATGCCATCGCCTATTGTGATTCTGAATTTATAGACGGTGCAGGGCAAGCACTCGGAAAAAAAATGAGCGACACCAAAAATCTTACTGATTTTGATAGCCCTCTCATGTATATCGAAGTCGGTATCTCGGCACTTGGACACGCTATTTTGATGACCAAACAGCTTGCGTTAGCGGCAATGCCCTTTCCCTATAAATTTTCCCATGACAACTGGTTAGGATTTGTCGCTTCTTTCAATGGCTCAGTGAAATTTGTCGATGAGGTGCTAGTGCAATACCGCCGCCACGACAGTAATTTAACCAATGCCCTCCATAAAAAAGATAGAAAAAAAATGGCTGGTAAAAAAGGGACCAAACAACAACGCATCGCAAATGCCCAACAACGCTTAAAAACCTTGTACGATAAATGCCCTGGCCATCTGCCTGAAAAAGAAGTGATTGGTCAGTTATACAAAAGCCACGAAAACTATTCATTCAGCAATAATTTTTTGAGGATGCGGTTATTTTTTCAACACCGCAATAAAATCTTGCTTCATAAGAAGTATCGTCATCCTGAATTAAAACGGCGGCTACACTGTTTTAAAGCTTTTTTTAAAATGATCTGATGCCTTATGAATACTCCCGCTAATATTATTATCAGCCGAACGGACAGCATCGGGGACGTGGTGTTAACGCTCCCTCTCGCCGCCGTATTAAAACAACACTTCCCCACTATGACCATTGGCATCATGGGGACACCGTATACAAAAGCCATTATTGAGTCTTGCAAGTATGTTGATGTTTTTATTGATAAAGATGATTTTCTAAAGCAACAGGTCAGTTTGGCTGGCGAACCGCCACAGTGTCTGCTGCATGTCCTGCCCCGCCCCGAAATTGCTAAACGGGCCAAAGAATTACAAATTCCCTGGCGTATAGGGACAACAAACCGTTGGTATCATTGGCCCACCTGCAACAAGTTGGTCAAGCTGAGCCGCAACCGCTCCCCTCTTCATGAAGCACAATTAAACTTAAAGTTGTTAAAACCTTTTGGCATAAACCACGATTTTTCCTTGCCAGAAATTGCCGAATTAACAGACATGAGCCGCTTGCCTGTTTTACCGCCACATTTTGCCGCCTTATTGCAAGCGGATAAATTTAAAATAATCCTTCATCCCAAATCGCGCGGCAATGCGAGGGAATGGGATTTAGATCATTATGTGACATTGGTTAAGTTGCTGGACACCAATAAATTTCAAATTATTATTTCAGGTACGTCCGGCGAGAAAGCGGATTTGCAACCATTACTAGACCAAGTAGGGGAACGAGTCACTGACATCAGCGGCTTAATGGGCCTGCCTGAATTTATTTCATTGATTGCTGAATGCGATGGCTTGGTCGCCTGTAGCACGGGGCCTTTGCATATTGCCGCCGCCTTACAAAAACATGCCTTGGGCATTTACCCGCCCATGCGGCCTATACACCCAGGGCGTTGGCAGCCCATAGGGAAACATGCGAAAGTTTTTGTATTAGATAAAAACTGTAGCGATTGCAGAAAAAACAAGACATTTTGCCCTTGTACCCAAGCGATACGGCCTGAAGACATAAAAAATTATGTAGAATCATTAGGCATCTTTCCTAAATAATCGTGATAGGGCCAACCCATATTGATCGGGTTAAAAAAGCAATGGACGATGTGAAAGTTTGTAACCCCCAAACATTAAAAAGCCAGTTAATCAAAATAGAATAATGAAATCCTCCAAACTCTACGGCTTACACTCCGTACAAGCCGCCCTCGACTACTCGCCAAAATCCATCAACAAAGCCTGGATAGACGAGCAACGCCAAGACAAACGCCTAAATCAAGCCATTGAAGCCTTGCTGGATTTAGGCATAGAGCCGGAAAAGCTCGAACGCAAAAAACTCGACAAATTGGCGGAAGGCAATAACCACCAAGGCATTGTCATTGAAGTGGACATGCCCGGCGAATTGTCGGAAAGCGATTTGAAAACCGCCGTGCAAAGCCTGGGTGAAACCGCGCTGTTTTTGGTGTTGGACAACGTGCAAGACCCGCACAACCTCGGTGCCTGCCTGCGTAGCTGCGATGCCACCGGCGTACACGGCGTGATTATCACCAAAGACAACGCCACCGGCATCACACCAACCGTGTGCAAAGTCGCCAGTGGCGCGGCGGAAACCGTCCCCGTTTACCAAGTCACCAACCTCTCGCGCACCCTGCGCTGGCTGAAAGACCAGGGCTTATGGATTTTCGGTGCGGCGGGCGAAGCCGAGCAAACCGTTTACCAAGCCGATTTGACCGTGCCGCTGGCCTTGGTGCTGGGTGCGGAAGGCAAAGGTATGCGCCGCCTGACCCGCGAACAATGCGATGTGTTGGTGAAACTGCCGATGCTGGGCAAAGTGGAAAGCCTGAACGTGTCGGTGGCGACGGGGGTGTTGTTGTATGAAATCTTGCGGCAACGGCGTGGATGAGGGTGGGTTTATGGGGCTTGATTTTTCGCCGCTAGCCGATGCCATCCGGCAACTCGAAAAAAGCATCGCCTTTGCCACCTCGGAAATGGCGGAAAATGATGCAGAGCTGTTTGAACAATTCCGCAACTCCGTCATTCAATGCTTTGAATTCACTTACGAATTAAGCCACAAAATGCTGGTGCGCCATCTCGAAACCACCTCGGCGAATCCAGAAGCCATCGACCTAAGCACTTTCCAAACCATCATCCGTATCGGCAACGAAAAAGGCCTGCTACGCTCCGATTGGCCAACCTGGCGCGATTACCGCCAAGCACGCTCCAACACCAGCCACACCTACAACCGTAGCAAAGCCGAAGCCGTCTACAAAATCGCCTTCGATTTTTTGGCAGAAGCGAAATACCTGCACCAGCAATTGCTCAGCCGAAGCCAAGACGATGCCCAAGCTTGACCTAAGCCCGCAAGATTGGGATGAAGTCCGCCAAATCCTTAAAACCCATGTGCCGGACTACGCCGTGTGGGCATTCGGCTCGCGCGTCACCGGCAAAGCCAAGCCCTATTCAGATTTGGATTTGGCGATCATCACCCAACAGCCGTTGTCTTTGTCGGTAATAGCCGCGCTTAACGAAGCGTTTGACGAATCCAATTTGGCGATTCGGGTTGATATTGTCGATTGGGCGGCAATAAGCGAAGAATTTCAAAAGATTATTGGGCGGGATAAGGTGGTTGTGCAGGACGCAAGCCTAAATCTATAATTAATCGCCCGCAAAATTCAATAAAGATTAGCTTATGAGTTTACAGACAAATTTACTAGGAAGGCTTAGAAATACCGACTTGCCGAAAAGTCATGCGCTTTTACCAGTTTTTGAAACTGTTGTGAACTCAATTCATGCCTTAGAGGAACGGGGCAATTTAACGACAACAGGCCAAATCGTTTTAAAAATTCAAAGAGTTGGACAGTTACAATTTGCAGAAGCTGGCACAATTCCCACCGAAATTAGGGGGTTCATCATTGAAGACAATGGAATTGGCTTCAATGATGCAAATATGCAGTCATTTCAAACCTTGGATTCTGACCACAAAATAGACAAAGGCTGTAGAGGTGTTGGTCGCTTACTTTGGCTAAAGGCTTTTACTCATATTGAAATTAATAGTGTATTTGAAGATTCTCAAAATAACTTTAAATCTCGCACTATTGGCTTTGATGCTAAAAATGGGGTCAAATTACTTCAAGAGAGCAATAGCGATAATATTGAACTGAAGACACATGTTGAATTGCAGGAATTTGATAAAAAATATCGGGATGTTGCGCCTAAAACAATTGATAGTATTGCCCGTGCCTTACTTGAACATTGTTTGTGGTATTTCGTTAGACCCGAAGGTGTTCCCAATATAAAAGTAAAAGACGTTAATGAGGTTATTTATTTAAATGATCTTTACGATACTTATATGCACGAATCCGCTTATTCGGAAAGTATAACAATAAAAAACTTCGATTTTGATTTAATCCATATTAAATTTAGGGCTTCTTCAAGTAAAAAACATGGCTTATCGTTATGTGCGGCAAGTCGATTAGTTAAAGAAGAATCAATTGGCGGAAAAATCCCTGGATTGCATGGCAAGTTGTCTGATGAAAATGGCGAGTTTATTTACAATTGCTATGTATCCTCCTCATACTTAGATGATAGGGTTCGTCCTGAGCGAACCTCGTTTAATCTTTCCGAAGATTTAAATGTTGACGAAATTTTTTCAGATTCTGAAATCACCTTAAAAGAACTTCGTAATCAGGTATTAGAAAGGTCTAAATTTTATTTAGCAGATTTTCTTCAAGAAAATTTACAGGCGGCAATAAATAGAATCGATCAATTTGTCTCAGAAAAAGCCCCGCGTTATCGACCAATCATTGCCCATATTTGTCAAAATGATTTGGCAATTGACCCTAACATTTCAGATAAAGACTTAGAGCTGCACCTTCATAAGCATCTTGCGGAAGTTGAGAGAAACATGCTTGAGCAAGGGCATCAAATAATGGCAAGTTTTGATAATGACTTTGATGATTATGAAGAAAGATTGAATCAATACCTTCAAATTGCAAAGGATATAAAAAAATCTGACCTTGCCAATTATGTTTCTCATCGTCGAGTCATCATTGATTTGCTTGAAAAATCAATTCAGCGAACCGAAACAGGCCGGTATGCTAGAGAAGATTTAATTCACGGGCTAATCATGCCCATGAGAAAAGACTCAAATGATGTATTAATGGACGAATACAATTTGTGGCTTGTTGATGAAAGGCTGGCTTTCCACAACTACTTGGCATCAGATAAGACCCTTAATGCAATGCCAATTACAGGAGCCAACTCAACTAAGGAGCCTGATATTTGCGCTCTGAATGTCTGCGATAACCCCATTCTTGTTTCAGAAAAACCCAATCTTCCTTTAGCTTCGATAACCGTCATTGAGATAAAGCGTCCAATGCGAAATGACGCAAAATCAGGTGAAGAAAAAGACCCGATTGAACAGGCTCTAGGTTATTTAAACCGGATAAGAAAAGGTCAAGTTACAACAGCCAATGGTAGGCCAATCCCAAACTCTGAGGATATTCCTGGTTACTGCTATGTGATTTGTGATTTAACACCCTCAATGGTAGACCGTTGTGAATTTCATAACTTAACTATAACCAGCGATCACATGGGGTACTTTGGTTACCATAAAAATTATAAGGCGTACATAGAAGTCATTTCTTTCGACAAATTAATCAATGCAGCCAAAGCACGTAATCGGGCATTTTTTGATAAGCTTGGTTTGCCAACGAATTAAGTTGGGCAAGCCTTAAATTTTGGTAAAGAAAAACAGGTGATGCCAATGACCCTATCCCCCCAAGAAATCACCCAACAACTGTTAATGCTCCCTGAGCAAGAACAACAAGAAGCATTGGATTTTATTGAATTTTTACATAGCAAATCCACGCAAAAACTTGCTAAAACCACTGTCAGTCAAAGTGCTTCCCAGACATTGGCTGGCGTGCTCGAAGGCCAAGCGGCAATCAGCGATGACAAGACGGTATCGCCCATTTATCAGGCTTTTGAGCAAGCGGGCTTGATTGGCTGTATTGAGTCGGATGCGCAGCTTTCGACTACCTACAAGGAAAAGTTGGATTTTTCGTTTAAGCACGGCGTAACGGAATGATTATTGTCGATAGCGGCTATTGGTTTGGATTATTTGATCGCAAGGATTATCACCATGCCGTTTGCAAAGCGTTTCTGATGACCTGCAAAGAGCCGTTAATCACCACGTTTCCGGTGTTAACCGAAGCCTTGCATTTATTAATGCGTAGGGAAAACATCCGTTTGGCTTTTGAATTTCTGGCCTTGTTACAAACCTTGCAACAACAGGGCAATTTTTTCACATTCTCATTAAATGACGCGCATTTGCCACGGCTTACGGAACTGATGAGACAATACGCCGATTTGCCAATGGATTTGGCAGATGCGTCGCTGGTATTATTGGCAGAAGAGCTAGGGCATGGGCGCATTGTTTCTACTGATAAGCGCGATTTCCATACTTACCGCTGGAAAAATCACCAGCCTTTTACCAATTTATTGCCGGAATAGCCGTATCGGCAACCGGTTCTGCTTGCCTCACCTTGGCGTAATCTCCGGCTTTAGGTTATAGTTTCCAAAAACCCTTCATAGATTAAAGAAATTGAACCCGCTATGCGACAGTTAAGCCGCAACCCCACTAAACTACGTGATCGATAACCACACCCTACAAGCCCAAAACCTAAGCTGCATCCGCGATGACCGGGTATTGTTCAGCGGCTTGGACTTTACCCTAAAAAACAACCAAGTTTTACTCTTGGAAGGCAAAAACGGCAGCGGCAAAACTTCGTTGTTGCGGATTTTATGCGGCTTCCGCGAACCCGATGCGGGCGAAGTGCGTTGGTGCGGCGAACCGATTGAGTCCGTGCAGTACCGCATCGATATGGCTTACGTCGGGCATTTGGATGGCATCAAAAAAGAGCTGACGGTGTTGGAAAACCTGACCGTGTCGCTGGCTTTGGCACAAGTTGGCACGCACAATATTCAAGCCGCGTTGGCGCGGGTGCAATTGGCTGGCTTTGATGATGTGCCCGCGCAAGCCCTATCTGCCGGACAAAAACGCCGCTTGTCCTTGGCGCGGCTGTTAATCACCCACAATGCCTTGTGGATTTTAGACGAACCGTTCACCGCGCTGGACAAGCAAGGCATTGCTTTGATTGAGCATTTAATGGCTGAGCATTGTGACCAAGGCGGTATGATTGTGCTAAGCTCACACCATGATTTAAACCTGCCCACTACCGACGTGCAACGTATCCATTTAGCCTGATGTCCTTAGCCACCGCCTTTTTTGCCATCATCCGCCGCGATTTGCTTCTCGCTTTACGCCGCCGTTCCGAAATTGCCAACCCCTTGTTCTTTTTCGTACTGGTCATCACCTTGTTTCCGCTCGGCGTGGGCGCAAAGCCGCATTTATTGCAGGCGATTGCGCCGGGGATTATCTGGGTGTCGGCTTTGCTGGCGGCGATGTTGTCGCTGGATAGTTTATTCCGCTCAGATTTTGATGACGGCTCGCTGGAACAGATGCTGCTCAGCCCGCATCCGGTCTCGATTTTGATTTTAGGCAAAGTGTTCGCCCATTGGCTGGTCACGGGCTTGCCTTTATTGCTGATCGCGCCTTTGCTGGCGGTGTTTTTAGGCATGCCAAACGAGTCCTTGGGCGTGTTATTGTTGACTTTGTTATTGGGCACACCGGTGTTAAGCCTGATCGGCGCGATTGGCGTTGCCTTGACGGTGGGGTTGCGGCGCGGCGGCATGATTTTGTCGCTGCTGGTGCTGCCCTTGTATGTGCCGGTGCTGATTTTTGCCAGCAATGCCGTGGAAATGGCGGCTGGCGGTTTGCCCATATCGGCGCAAATCAATATTTTGATCGCCATGTTGTTGATGGCTTTGGTTTTAGCTCCGTGGCCTACGGCGGCGGCATTAAAAATGAGTGTGAGTTAAGCGGTTTTCCGAAGTGATATTCTAATAACTATTCAATACCAACTGGAGCGAGGCAATATGGGGTCTAATAAGTTTTTGTCCATTTTTACACCAGCAAACAAACAACAAAGGCAGGAAAATTTTGCCGAATATTGGGAGTTTACCCAAAACCACGGCGGTGAGCTGTACGAAGCGGAAAAAGATTTAGCCAAAAAACGCGCCAAGCTACAGAGTTTTAAGGACAATCCAGTTAAACTGCGGACACCGTTGGCTGAACCCGAAGCGTTCTACCGTAATTACATTGAAATAAAAGACGATCTAACATCGTTAGACCGCATGACCTTGATGCTGACCAGCATGTATAAATTCGCCCGCCACGAATGGGTGGGCATTAAAGGCGCGTGGGATGTGGTGCCGGACATGGCTAACTCGCACAGCGTCGAAGATAAAATCAGCCGTGTACATTTGGCGGAAGAATTCTGCCATTGGCGTTTGTTTGACGAAATGCTCCGCACTTGTGGTTTGGATAAAGTCGAATGGGTCCCTCTTAGCCCGCTTAAAGAATGGATTTACGAACAATTCCCTAAAGTGCCTGGCCTGTTGATGGACCCGCCAGCGTTCGTCACCGAATTGATGGGCGTGACCTATTATTTCCACCTGCACCGTTTGTTTGATGACATATTGGTGGACGAGCCGGAAGTGCGCCAACGTTTGCATGATTTGCTGGACGAAATCACCATCGACGAAATCGCCCATGTCGGACAACGCCGCAACTTTATCGGCCCTATCGGCACGAAAGCGTCAAAAATGATGGTGCGGCCTTTGTACAAAATGTTCTTTGCCGACATTCCAGAAGTCGGCGTACTGTTTGATATTGAACAGATGGTAAAAGACGGCGAAGCGTTTGATTTTAATGAAGTACCTGATTACATGGTTGAAAAAAGCTGGATTCCTTCTTATTGTAAGGCTTAATAAAGTCACCCCATCCTCCGAAAGGTTCAAAGCAAACTGCGTGTGGGTTTTGAACCTTTTTCTATATAAGACGGTAGTCATGTTTTAGCAGACATTAAAATCTGTTTATCCCTTACAATAAGGGCTTTCATTTTTGACACCGTAATTTTATGTTCCTCATTCCCGATCCGGTAGGCCGATTCTTCCATCGCATGGCATCGCCACCGCATTTTTACGCCCTCACCGAAAAACTCATGCCTTGGCTAGTGGCTATTTTCCTTATTTTATTGGCTTGCGGGCTCTACGGCGGCTTGTATCTCGCCCCGCCCGACTACCAACAAGGCGACAGCTACCGCATCATTTATATCCATGTACCTAGCGCGTGGATGTCGCTGTTCATCTATGTGATGATGGCGCTGGCGGGTGCAATCGGATTGATCTGGCGCATCAAGCTGGCCGAAATCGTCGCCATCAGCAGCGCGTCGGTTGGCGCGAGCTTTACTTTTATCGCCTTGGTGACCGGCTCGCTGTGGGGCAAGCCGATGTGGGGAACCTGGTGGGTCTGGGATGCGCGGTTGACATCAGAATTGGTTTTGCTGTTTCTGTACTTGGGCGTGATCGGCCTGTACAACGCCATCGACGACAAACGCACCGCCTCCAAAGCGGTGGCGATTTTGGCGTTAGTTGGCGTGGTCAATATCCCTATCATCCATTACTCGGTGGAATGGTGGAGTACGCTGCACCAAGGCCCGACCGTCACCAAAATGGACAAGCCGTCCATCCACGTCAGCATGTTGGTGCCGTTGTTGTTGATGGCGGTGGCGTTCAAATTTTATTACCTCATCGCCATGCTGCAACGGACGCGGTTGGAATTGCTGCAACGCGAACGTACCGCAAACTGGGTAAAAAAAATGGTCTTGGAGCAAAAACTATGAGCCTACAAGAATTCTTCAATATGGGCGGTTACGCCTTTTATGTCTGGACTAGCTACGGTATTTGTTTCGTTGTGCTGCTCGCGAACATCATCCTGCCCATCATCCAGCGCAAACAATTTTTACGTCAGCTTGCTCATAAACAAAAACGACAAAACCCATGAAACCGATACGCAGACAACGTTTGATTTTGATTATTTTGATGGTGGCGGGCATAGGCACTGCCGTCGGTTTCGCGCTGAAGTCGTTTAACGAAAACCTGATGTACTTTTTTTCCACCACCGACGTGCTGGCAGGCAAAGCCCCCAAAGACGCGCTATTCCGTTTAGGCGGCATGGTGGTAAAAGGCTCGGTGCAACGCCCGGGCGACGGTTTGACTGTCCACTTTAAACTCACCGATTTCAGCAAAGAAGTCGCGGTGGAATACACCGGCATCCTGCCCGATTTGTTCCGCGAAGGCCAAGGCATCGTCGCTAACGGTAAATTGGACGGTCGCGGCGTATTTATCGCCGAGGAAGTGCTGGCGAAACATGATGAAAATTACATGCCGCCGGAAGTTAAGGCGAGTTTGAAGAAGCAGGTTGAAGGCAAATAAGCAAGCTAAGACATCCAGAGGTAAACAGACATGATTGAAGAATATTTAAAAGCGGCAATGACCACCGCCCATTACGAAATCATCGACGATGAAGACCCCTATTATGGTGAAATCGCCCAATTAAAAGGCGTTTGGGCATCCGGCAAAACCTTGGAAGAATGCCGCGATAACCTGCTGAGTAATTTGGAAGGTTGGCTATTGATTTGCAACAGCCAAGGCATTGACATACCAGAAATAAATGGTTGTCGATTAATCACGCCCAAGGTGTTAGAAGTTGCCTAAATTAAGCCCTATTTCATGGCGAGAGCTAGTCGCCAATTTAAAAGCCTTGGGTTTTAGCGGCCCTTACGAAGGAGGCAAACACCCTTACATGATTAAAGGCCGCTTGGTTTTAACCTTGCCAAATCCGCACAAGCAAGAAATCAGCGTCGATTTATTGAAAAGATTATTGAAACAAGCCGATATTGATCGGGATGCTTGGTTGGGCATTAAAAAATGAAACCCCCAAAAGTAAAGTCCGTACAAGCAATCGACAGTCATATTTTGTTGGTGGAATTTGATAACCAACAAAAACGCCAATACGATGCTACGCCTTTGTTATCCAAAGCTATGTTTTTACCATTGAAAAATGCAGCTTTTTTTAAATCGGTTAAGGTTGACACAGGCGGTTATGCTGTGGTTTGGAACGAAGATATTGATATTAGTGAGTATGAGTTGTGGCGTAATGGGCAGCCATTAGCCTAATGGATACGAAATACTTTACTTTTTGGACATCATGAATTTTCATATTGAATACGAACTCGAAACCGATGGGCGTTGGCTGGCAGAAGTGCCTGAAATTCCTGGCGTACTCACATATGGCGCAACAGCTAACGAAGCGATGGCTAAAGCCGAAGTGTTGGCGAAACATGATGAAAACATGCCTCCAGAAGTTAAGGCGAATTTGAAGCAGCAGGTTGATACAACTACAGACCCAAAATGAACGATATTATTAGCGGAAAATTAAAACGCTGGAACGATGAGAAAGGATTTGGTTTTGTCCAATCTGAAAACCAAAAAAACGATATCTTTATCCATATCTCTGCATTTAAAAATATGCCTCGCCGCCCTATTGTTGGCGATGTCATTTATTATCAAATTCATGTAGGTGATGACGGAAAAACAAAGGCAATTAATGCCAGAATTGAAGGTGTTGCTTTTGTTAAAACAAAAAAATCACCGCGTAAAATGCAAAATAAAAAACAAAACCAATGGGTTATAATACTATTCGCACTGGTAATTTTCGTAGCGCTAGGCTCAATTTTCTATAGCAACTTAAAACTATACGTCCATACTGAACCGAGTAATACAACTGAACTTGCTGCAAGCAAAAATAGTAGCCACGATTTAATTTTAAAAAATGTATTTGAGCATCGCACGAGTAATGTTCAAGTCGAAGGCGAAGGCATAATTTCAAAAATATTGCCGGATGATATGGAAGGCGACAAACATCAGAAATTTATTGTCAGATTAAATTCCGGGCAAACGCTTTTGATTGCCCACAATATCGACCTTGCAGGGAGAATTGACGCCGTTCAGGAAGGTGACAGCATTGCTTTTAACGGTGAGTATGAATGGAATGCAAAAGGAGGTGTCATACATTGGACGCATCATGATCCCAACGGCAATCATGTCCAAGGTTGGATAAAGCATAACGGACAAACTTATCAATGAATGCAATCCTATCTGGGACGCAAAAAAATGGCGGTACGATATGTTGCAAAAATGAATGCCGTTGAAGCCGTTGAAAAGGAATGGCAAGGATACGGCAAAAATTAACTTCCCTGAAAACACCATCTTTACTGATAACGTCCCTTAAAGAGATGTTGTCAGTTTACTGTTTCATACTGGTAGTTATTGTTCAAACCATTAGCCCTACGCAATCACTCCCAAATCACGCATTCCCTTTGGCTACGCAGACTAAAAGTTTCCCTAGCCAAATACTTAACTGTAAAATCGGCATTTTTATCTTTTTAATGGAGCAATAACCAAATGGGTAGAGCCTACCAAAACCGTAAAGTGTCGATGGCCAAAACATCGGATGCCAAGGCAAAGGTTTACAGCAAATATGGCCGCGAACTTTATGTCTGCGCAAAAGCGGGGGGCGTAGACCCTGATGGCAACTTGGCATTACGCGGACTGATCGAGCGGGCTAAAAAATCCCAAGTACCCGCCCACGTTATCGAAAAAGCCCTGGATAAAGCGAAAGGCGGTGGCGGCGAAGATTTTGCGCCCGCCCGCTATGAAGGTTTTGGCCCCGGCGGCTGCATGGTGATTGTCGATTGTTTGACTGACAACCCGAACCGCACGTTTAACGATGTGCGCCAGTGTTTCACGAAAACCAAGGCAAAAATTGGCATACAAGGCGCGGTCAGCCATTCATTTGACCATAGTGCGATTTTGGCGTTTAAGCATGATGATGAGGATGCGGTTCTTGATGCCTTGCTGACGGCTGATGTCGATGTCGCCGATGTGGAAAGTGAAGAGGGCAAAATCACCGTCTTCACGCCCCCCGCCGATTATTTTAAAGCCAAACAAGCCTTGGCGGATTTGTTAGGCGAGGTTGATTTTGAGGTGGACGAAATTCAATTTTTGCCCAAAGGCACCACGGCGATTAGCGGTGATGATCTGATCTTATTTGAAAAATTTTTGGATATGCTGGATGAGTTGGATGATGTGCAGAACGTCTATCATGATGCCGAGTATTGAGGCATCCGATAGAGTCAGCTAAATTCCATTCAAGTAAACCCCCATTATTTTGGGTATTTTAGGATACGGATGATCCATTATTGTCCACGAAATACCCACCTAAACCCGCGCCAAGGACAACCGCAATGATCCCAGAACTAGGCCACTTTTCCCTCATCCTCGCCCTGTGCATGGCTTTCGTGCTGGGGACAATGCCGGTTATCGGCGCGTTCCGCAACATCTCCGGCTGGATCGCTGTCGCCAAGCCCGCCGCCTTCGGGCAATTGTTGTTCATCGCCATCGCCTACGGTTGCCTCACTTACAGCAGCCTAATCCACGATTTTTCCGTCGCGTACATCGCCCACAATTCCAACACCGCCTTGCCGACGCTGTACTTGGTGTCCGGTGTCTGGGGGGCGCATGAAGGCTCGTTGTTGCTCTGGGCCTTGGTGCTGGCATGTTGGACGGGTTTGGTGGCTTGTTTTAGCAAAACCATCCCCGAAACGACGGTGGCGCGGGTGTTGGGTGTGATGGGCTTGGTCTCCATCGGTTTCTTGCTGTTTTTATTGCTGACTTCCAACCCGTTCGAACGGCTCTTCCCCGCGCCACCCGAAGGCCGCGATTTGAACCCGTTGCTGCAAGACCCAGGTCTCGCGATTCATCCGCCAATGCTGTACATGGGCTATGTCGGTTTTTCCGTGGCGTTTGCCTTTGCCATCGCCGCCTTGCTGGAAGGCCGTTTGGATGCCGCGTGGGCCCGTTGGTCGCGCCCGTGGACGAATATGGCATGGATGTTCCTGACATTGGGTATCGCGCTGGGCAGTTGGTGGGCGTATTACGAACTCGGCTGGGGCGGCTGGTGGTTTTGGGATCCGGTCGAAAACGCCTCGTTCATGCCCTGGCTGGTCGGCACGGCCTTGATGCACTCGTTGGCGGCCACGGAAAAACGCGGCGTATTCAAAACATGGACAGTATTGTTGGCGATTTTTGCCTTTTCCTTGAGCTTGCTCGGCACCTTCCTCGTCCGCTCCGGCGTGTTGACCTCCGTCCACGCCTTCGCCAGTGACCCGACGCGCGGCCTGTTCGTGCTGATCTTTTTGGCGATAGTCGTCGGTGGTTCATTGTTGTTGTACGCCATCCGCGCCCCGTATGTCAAAAGCAGCGCGACCTTTGAACTGGTTTCCAAGGAATCGGCGATTTTGCTGAACAACGTCCTGCTGGTCGTCACTGCGTCCAGCATTTTGCTAGGCACACTGTACCCGCTCATCATTGATGCGTTGGGCTTAGGTAAAATTTCCGTAGGCCCGCCGTATTTCAACGCCGTGTTCATCCCGTTGATGGCGCCCTTGTCGCTTGCGGTGGGTTTGGGCGTGTTGATGCGCTGGAAAAAAGACAGCTTGGCGGCGTTGGGTGCACGTTTGCGTTGGATTATCGGCGGCTGTGTCGCAGGTGGTCTAGCCATCCCCTTGCTGATGCCGTTTTATTCTTGGGGTGCGGTGTTGGGTTTGACGCTGGCCTTGTGGACTGTAGCCATCGCCGTGCTGGCATTTATTGACCGCTTAGGCAGCCAAGGTTTTTCCATGCAACGTCTGGCATCCATCCCGTCCGGTTTTTATGGCATGACCATCGCCCATCTGGGCATTGCCGTGTTCGTCACGGGCATTACCTTAACCTCCGTGTACAGCGTCGAAAAAGACGTGCGCATGGCCCCTAACGAAAAACTGGACATGTCCGGTTATATTTTTGAATTCCACGGCGTTAAAGAAACCCAAGGCGTCAATTACGTCGCCCAGCAAGCCTTCCTGACCGTCAGCCACAACGGCAAGCAAGTCGCCGAGTTAGAACCGCAAAAACGTGTCTACCAAGTGCAAACCATGCCCATGACCGAAGCGGCGATAGATGCCGGATTGTTCCGGGATTTGTTCGTCGCCATCGGCGAACCGCTAGGCGATGAAGGCGCGTGGAGCCTGCGGATTTATTACAAATCCTTCATCCGCTGGATTTGGCTAGGCGCGGTGTTTATGGCGGTGGGCGGACTGTGCGCGGCTTGTGACCGGCGGTATCGGCTTGCCAAAATATCTACAGGTGGATGATGAACATCAATGAAAACAAAAGGTTTGCCTTATTGATTGACGCCGACAACGCCCAAGCGAAAGCGATAGACGCGATATTGACCGAAGCCGCCCGATACGGGGATGTCACTTCACGGCGATGTTATGGTGATTGGACAAACACACGGCTAGGCAGTTGGAAAACGGTGCTGAACAAACACGCCATCCAACCCATGCAGCAATTTGCCTACACCTCAGGTAAAAATGCCACGGATTCCGCCTTAATCATTGATGCGATGGACTTGCTGTATACCAGTAAATTTGACGGTTTTTTTCTGGTGTCCAGCGACAGCGATTTTACGAAATTGGCGACCCGTATCCGGGAAGCCGGGCTTGAAGTGATTGGCATTGGCAGGCGCTTAACGCCCGAAGCTTTCCGGGCGGCGTGTAATAAATTTATTTTTACCGAAACCATCATGGATGAGAATCCCGCTGATGATGCCAAGAAACCAACCAAGCCCATAGCAACCAACGCCACCGTATCAAAAAAAGTAGATAACTTGGTTGTTTCCACTAGCCAAACTGATAAAAACACCCAATCCACCAAGATTGCGAACCCATCCAAAGACGCCACCTTAAAAAAGTTGCTTAAAGAAGCGATAGAGTCCGCCTCAGAAGAAGACGGCTGGGCCAATTTAGGCGGCGTAGGCTCGTATATCCCGCGTGTGGACAGTTCATTTGACCCTAGAAATTACGGCTTTGACAAACTGGGCAAATTGATCCGGTCGCTGGATTATATTGAAGTGCAACAAAAAAATATTGAAAGCGGATCGAATATTTATATCCGCTATAAAGAATCTAATGAATAGAATTGTTTTTCAGATGATACCTTCCTTATCAAACTAAGATGCCCTACGAAAAACTAAAGGAAAAATATCAAGCGACAGCTTACAGTAATGAAATTGCTTGTAATCCGTTAAGTTACATTTTGCGGAAGGCAGAAATAGGTTACAACTTAAGTTCAATTGAATGGGAGTGGTTGGAACAACGGCAATTGCGAAAAATGATTGAGATGATTCAATCGCAGGAGAATTATAGGAGTGAATTGCGCCGCGCTATATTAACCGAACAACGCCAGTTACTTGCCAAGCAAATTGACGAAGCAAAAACCAAAAAAATTCCTAAATTCGGCTGTGCAAAAGGGACATTTAAAATGACGGACAATTTTGACGCGCCTTTGGATGGGCTATAAGCCGATACGATTAACAGGACACTGGGAGAAAAGGCTATGCCAAGCTTACAGATTGAAGATATTAATGCGGATGCTGTTTCCGCCTATCAACATGCCAGCCTTGTGCAAAAAAAGCACATCAAAACCTTGCTTGAGCATCTGATTTGGCAACAAACCCAGCAGACCGGACCATCAACCAAAACCGCTTACGCGTTTTTAAATGATGATATTTGGGAAGGTGATGCTCCGGCGGATTTAGCGGATAACCATGACCATTACTTATACGATCAACCATGAAGGATCGCCGTATTTTTGTGGATACGGGGCTTATTTGGCTCTATTCCATAAAGCCGATCAATGTCATCAGCAGGCTTGTATAGCGTGGCAAGAAATAGAAACTCAGCAACGGATAATCGTAACCATCAACCATGTGCTTGACGAATTGGCGACGCTTTTAGGGCGGCGAACCGAATATACGTTTGCAGGTAGGAAAACAGCGCAAATTTATGTCTCTGAGCTGGTCGTTATTGAACGCAGCAATGAATGGGATGAGTACGAAGCATTGGCGATATTCCAAAAATATGCAGACCAAAAAGTCAGTTTCACCGATTGTTTATCGTTTGTGACTATGCAGCGTTTGAGTATAAGGCAGGTTTTTACCTTTGATTATCATTTTTCGCTGTTAGGTTTTGATATTTTCCGTCTTATTCCGTCTTCGCCAAAAATACCCCCAATGCTTAAATAGCTCCTCCACTAATCCCGTTCATCGTCATGGTAATCTTCTAACGCAGGGCGGGGTTTGAAACTCCGACCGTAACATTGTAAGTTAGCCAATAGGCACTAAAACGTTACGGAACGGGTCGCTTAATGCGCCTACTGTTGGTACAAACCCGTTCCAGCAGCCGTTACCAAAAGTATTGTCGATACGGAAAACTCAAAACGCTGTAAGTCATTGTTTATTTATATGTGCTTGCCCTGGTTTGGATCATTATGCTTGTATGTTTAGCGGGCTTCGATCACCTCATCCTTCAACACATCATAGGCATTGAAGGCATTACGCATACTGAGTTTTAGGTTGATAATGCAGGCCAGCGTGGTGCTGGTGAAAATGCAGATCATGATGGCGATTTGGTACTTCACGGCTAGCCAGGGTTCGCTGCCGCCCAGGATTTGTCCGGTCATCATGCCGGGCAGTGACACTAACCCCATCGTGGACATGCTGGCGATACCCGGGCTGATGGCGGCCTTGATGGCGACACGGTAGTAAGGGCGCACCGCTTCCCAACGGGTGGCGCCCAGCAGCAAAAAGGTCATGTATTCTTGCTCGTTTTTGCGTAAGCTCGAATAGAAGCGTTCCAAGGCGATGACATTGCCTTGCAGGCAGTTACCGAGGATCATGCCCGCCAAGGGCACGATGTAGCGGGCATCGTAAAAATGCGGGGGTTGGATGACCAGCACCACCAGATAAAAAGTCGCAAACAAGGTGCTAAAGGCAATTGCGATAAACGTGGGCAACACAAAAAACCGTAATTTAAGCCCCGCCCGTTGCAAAATGCTTACATCGGCAACCGTCAGCATGACCAGTATCCATAAGGCATTAAGCCTGGGGTCATTTAGGCTGAACAGGGTTTTCAGGTAAAAGCCGACCAATGCCAATTGAAGGCTCATGCGCAGGATGCTGATGAGTATGTCGCGGCTGAGGCGTAGGCCAATCAACCAAAGCAGCAGCCAAGGCAGGAAGCAAAGGCCGTAGAGCACCGCCATCTGCGGCAACGCAATATCAAGCGTGTTCATGACGGGTTTCCTGGGTCAAATGGCCTTCTTCCAATTCCAAGGCTATATCACAACGAGTTATCCAATCGGGGTCATGCGCGACAGACAACACGGTCAATTCGGGATTGGCAAAAACCTCGAACACTGCTTGTTTGCTTTCAGGATCCAAGGCGCTGGTGACTTCATCGAGCAGATACAGGTTTTTGCCCAAAAGCAAGCCACGCGCTAAGGCAAGCCGCTGTTTTTCACCGCCGGAAATGCGGCTGCTTTCTTGGTTCAAAATGTCGGCGGGTAGATGCAGTTGTTCCAGGATTGACATGATTTGTGTGTCTGTCGGCTTATGGTCACGATGGGCTTTGTATTGAAAGGGCAGCAACAGCGCGTCACGTACCGTGTCCGCACCTAAGACGGGTTCTTGTCCTATGTAGGCGGTATGGCTGCGGATAGCTTGTATCGTAGAATAATCCAGCGGTTTTTCCTGAAAATAAACCTTGCCGCTAGTCAATGTTTGCAATCCCAGCAAAGTTTTCAATACCGTGCTTTTACCAGAGCCGGATTTGCCGCATAACACCGCTTTTTCACCTGTGTGCAGCGTAAAGCTGAAGTTGGATAGGATGGTTTTGTCGCGGACGGCGACGGTTGCCTGGTCGAATCGGATGATGGCTGGCATGGCGCAATTTGGGATAGTTTTGGAATGTTCCATCATAGCAAATATTACCATCCCATAAGTTCTTGCGCGGCCTACTAATAATACTAAGGGATGGACCAACACCTTCGCCAAACGGAAAAAATGATTCCATTGTTAATGAAACCGAAAGAAATCACCAGAAAAGGTAGAATACAAGTTTCTTAAACCAAGCATCACCGGCCTAATCTGATCATGGACAAAATCATAACTGATCATGGATGAAATCACATAACTGGGGTCACATAACAAGGGTCAGCACATAACAGGGGTCAGAGTAAACTTAAGCCCCTGCTATACTGTTTATATCTATCGACTTCGGGAAAAACAAATGGCGAAATTGGCCCGCGCGTGTCCAATCGGAACTCCCCAGTAAACAAAGGCATGGTGCTTGGCAGCGAGCGATTTAAAGCGGAAATAGAAAATTTGAGCGGTCGGCGGATGGCCGCCAAAAAAATGGGTAGGCCTGTCGGCTGGCGGAAGAAAAAAACGGATCAGTATATAAGTTTACTCTGACCCCAGTTATGTTGCAAGGCTTTGGCTTGGGCGCGTGGGGTGCTGATGTGGTTGGCGATTTCGGAGTAAAAAAACATGTTTTTTTACTCCCCTAAAATCATAAGTTCAACCTGTTGCTTGGCTTGCTCCAACTCGGTTGCCGTTTGCTGTTGCAGGGCTTTCGCTAAAGGCAATTAGGTTTTTGGCTATGCCTTGGGGTATCAGTTCCATCATGTGTGCTTTGTTCCTTGGGTTATGCGGATATTTCAATGGATTAATCGGGTGTTTATTTCACTTTATCCTGACAATGCGGGGGTGCGTAGACTATTTTGCAGTGGATTCGTCAGGCTTTTGTCAGTAATGAAATCCAGTCATGATAAGGCTTTCTGGTGAATCATGACAATCTGACAAAATAACTATTACCTTTTTATAGGGGCTTGTTGCTATTTATCATACAGTTTCCTCGAACACCGTCATTTGCACCGTGCTATTTTAGCTGCGGCAAAACACCGTCTATCGTGAGCCAATACGGGTTTGGGTTGTGATATTTAAATTTTTAAACAAACGATTCAATCATCATGCGTTTAACTTGTTTGGTCAAAATAACTGGGGTCAGAGAAAATAACTGGGGTCAGAGTAAATTTAAACATCTGCTATACCGTTGATGTTTATATCTATCGACTTCGGGAAAAACAAATGGCGAGACTGGCCCGCGCGTGTCCAATCGGAATTCCCCAGTAAACAAAGGTATGGCACTTGGCAGTGAGCGATTTAAAGCGGAAATAGAAAATTTGAGCGGTCGGCGGATGGCCGCCAAAAAATGGGTAGGCCTGTCGGCTGGCGGAAGAAAAGAACGGATCAGTATATAAGTTTACTCTGACCCCAGTTATTTTGACCCCAGTTATTTTAAGTTTACTCTGACCCCAGTTATTTTGACCCCAGTTATTTGCGGCCTTCTTTGCGGAACAACACCACATCCAAATCTTGCTCTAGCTTTTGTATGGTGTAAGAAATGGCTGAAGGGACACGAAATAAATCCTGGGCCGCCGCCGCAAAGCTGCCCTTGCGGTCAATTGCCGCCAATACTTCTAAGGCATCTAAGGCATCTAAGGCATCTAAGGTGATAGGGTATTTCATAGGTAAGCTATTGTATAAAAATAAAAAGCCCCGTTGGTAACAGCGGGGCTTTTTTGATTAGGCATTATGTTGAACGGTTTTTTGCAAAGCCGATACTGGGCATAAATAACATAAAACCGCTCAATCCATTAAGCCATTATGGACAGGTCGGTACGCGCGAAGGGATAGTCACTGTCACCGCAGCGGATTTAAGCCCGGCGGCACTTACTACCATTGAATAGGTTCCCGCAGGTGTTCTAGGTTTCAAACAAAAATTAGTTGTCACCACAGCTCTGCCAGTACCTACATCAGTAGTGCTCCAGTTTGTCGTTTTGGCGTAGTAAACGCTTCTGCCATTTTTCAACTGAACAATCGGGTAATTTTGGTCACTTTCCACATCATCACCATAGCTCCCACCTGCGGACTGTCCGGTCAAGCGTTTTCCTGTCAACAAGAACTGACCACGGCCACTATAGGTCACTGAGTCAATTAGAGGACGCAAGCTAGGAAATGATGCAGCATCAGGGGTATATACCCATAATTGTAAGTCATTAAGACCTAATAACACTTGACCTGTTGGCAACATTAACATACGCGTAACGTACACTTTCGCAGAGCTAAGTGCATTGCTTAAACTGGCAGGCAACAACAATTGGGTAATAGTATAGCTAATCCGATATAAAAAGATGTCCTGTAACTGCCTCAGTGAAGAGGTCGTCAACGGAACATCGGAACTTATTACGGATGGATTTAAGTTGCGCCCATTTGTGTTCGATAGGGTTAAGGTCTG
>NZ_JAQTZU010000010.1 GCF_028687615.1 Methylovulum sp. | reverse complement strand
AGACCTTAACCCTATCGAACACAAATGGGCGCAACTTAAATCCATCCGTAATAAGTTCCGATGTTCCGTTGACGACCTCTTCACTGAGGCAGTTACAGGACATCTTTTTATATCGGATTAGCTATATGGAACTGGCGCGTCAAGTTTTTGAAGAACTGACCGGGCAGCAACTACTAGACTGGTTAAAAAGCCCTGAACGCCTCGAAATCAAAAGCCCCAAGGCAAACCGTGGGAAATTGCTTTTTAAATTGCCCGAAGGTTTTAGCCATGCAAATTTAAGGCAATTCAAGCACAACGGCGCGGCTATCTTTGAACTACGTTGTGGCAATTGCCAAGACGTGATTTTAGGACGACATCCTGAAGGCGGCGATTATCAGTTAATCGGCAATCCGGCGGCGATACCCGACGCGCCAGCGGTTTTGCTGGATATGCTTGAAAATTGGGAGGCATGGAAAATATGCTTTGATTCTGTCCTAGGCATAGCTGAACCGCCCAAAATCTCACCATGCAAGCCGTTAAAAGGCGAAAATTTGACTGGCTACCGCAACCCTATAAAAGAGTTTAACCAAGCTTTTGGTGTGGCTGATGTGCTTACCCGCAACGGCTACAAACAGGTGACGCAAGACCGATTCATTAGGCCGGACAGCTCAAGTAAAGCCCCTGCCGTGGCGATTATGCACGATTGCAAGGACGGCGTGGAGCGCGTTTATTCCCACGGCGGCGATGTGCTGAACGATGGATTTGCTCATGATGCGTTTGATTGTTTCCGGCTTTTGGAACATGGCGGGGAGTGGGCGGCGGCGTTAAGGTGGAATGCTGACGTTACCAGACATAACCAATCCCTGTTCATGAAAGAACAGTCCAAAGACGCGCCAGAACCGCAACAGGAAGAAAGCCACAAGCAACCCTTCACCCTTGCCCAATTTTCCCTAAAAGGCCGTTCAAGCGAGATGGAGAAAACAATGTTAGACGATAAATTCGTACTAGGCCGGATTGCCATTTATGGGCAAGCCACCGCCATTTATGCCAAACCCAATACGGGCAAAACGTTGCTTACGCTTTGGTTACTTATCCAAGCAATTAACGCCAAGGCTATCGAAGGTACAGACGTTTTTTATATAAACGCCGATGACAATTACCGTGGCTTAGTTGAAAAGCTCAAGTTGGCTGAACGGCATGGCTTTGAAATGCTTGCACCCGGTCATAGTGGCTTTGAAGCCAAGTTGTTCATTGCTTACATGCAAGCGATGGTTAAGGATAAAACCGCACACGGCAAAATCATCATCCTTGACACGCTGAAAAAATTCACGGACTTGATGGATAAGAAAACCTCCACCGAATTTATGCGCGTTGGCAGGTTGTTTGTCGCCAATGGCGGCACGTTGATTTTATTGGCGCATACCAACAAAAACCGGAACGGAGACGGCAAGGTGGTTTTTGGCGGCACGTCTGATATTGTCGATGACGTGGATTGTGCCTATACATTGGATGAAATCAGCGGCACACAAGGCAGAAAAAGCGTTTTGTTTGAGAATATCAAGGCGCGTGGTGATGTTGCTTTCGAAGTTGGCTATACCTATTCAACAGCGGGCGGCCAGACGTACAACGAACGCCTAAACTCAGTTGAATCACTAGACAAAGCCGTAGCGGAACAGGCCAAACAGGCGCACCGGAAAGCGGAACAAATGGCAAAAGATAAACCCGTCATTGATGCCATACTGGAAGCCCTCGAACAGGGTGACACGCTCAAAATGGATTTAAACCGTAATGTACGCGAAAACAGCGGATTTAGTAAGGCGCGTATCAATAAGGTGATTGATGATTATACAGGCGTTCATTTTAGCAAAGGCCACCGCTGGTTTTTAGTGCCCGGCGATAAAAGCGCAAAAATTTATTCCGTCCTTAGAAACCTTTTTGATTCAACCCAAACCACGGCAGATGAATATAGAACCGCCAAACAGGGTGAAAAGTGAAAGTTACCCCCCCTATTGAAAAACTGGAAATTTAGAAAGTTTAGAAATCATAAAATAGGGTAATTACCCTTAACCAGCCTTGGATATGGGCTACAGGCCGCGTCATTGCTTAAACTTTCTAAACTTTCTAAACTTTCTAAAAACTCTTAATTTTCTAATTTTTTAACTTTCAGAGGGAGTGGTAGCAATTTGAAAATATTACCGATTCCTTTGGCTAGGCATTTAAAATATTAAACATGGTAAACTAGCATTTTTATTTAACATATTAAACAGGTGCGCCATGCCATACGATGGGACAAGCAAACTCGGTGATGCGATAGCGGCCTTATATGGCTGTTCACCGCGAAGCCATAACAAGATTGCCGCCCTGGTAAGGGAAGCTAAAGCAGGATTAGGCATAAACAGCAAAACCAAAAAAATGCCCGATGCCGTGAAGCTGGCAATTTACCGCTGGCATTATGAACGGTTAAACCCTGTTCAATATGTTAAACAGGTTGATAACATTCAATATGAACCTGTTCAATCGGTAGGGGATGCCATTGTTCAAGATGTTAAACAGGATGTTGCTGTACAGAATGATACAGATAATCTTGTTTATGATTTTAAACAAGTGCACTTTGCCGTAACCTTTACCCGCCAAGGACAACCCAAGCGCACAACGGTGATGCTGGAAGGCTACTTAGTGAAGGCATTGCAACGTAAACATGGCTTGACTGATAACGCGGCAATCAGGGCATGGATTGAGCAGGCTATTAAGTCCGATGGCGTTAGATTCGATAGCTTTGCTCCACTAACCCGACAAGTTAAACGCATGATAATTGAATCGTTTGTTTAATATGTTAAATGCCTTAAGCGGACTGATAAAAGCAGAGAGCAAACAAGATGGCCACACCTAAATTTAAGCCCGGACAATCCGGCAACCCCAAAGGCCGACCCAAAGACAAAACCCCCGCCACCCTATTTAGGAAATCCATTGTTGACGACATGCCCGACATTATCGGCAAATTGGTGGAGCTGGCAAAAGCTGGCGATGTGCAAGCCGCCAAGGTGTTGCTGGACAGGGTTTGTCCGACGCTTAAACCCCAAGCCATGCCGATTAATGTCCCCGTCAATGGCACATTGTCCGAGCAAGGCGGCGAAATCATCAGGGCGACACTGGCGGGAAAGATACCGCCGGATATTGGCAGCCAACTGATAACAGCCTTAGCGAATCAGGCTAAGATTATCGAGATTGACGAACTGACCCGACGCATTGAAGCCTTGGAGTCAAAACCATGAGCATCAAAAACGGCCTACTCTCAGAACGGGGCGGGACATGAACATCAAACAGCGGCTAAACAAACTGGAAGCGCGGGGGGCGTATGGCGAGGTTGCCGTCATCATCAGCAAACTGGGCGAAAGCGCGGACGAAGCCTGTAAACGCTGGCAAGCCGGGCATCCCAACGTACATCCCGTGCAAACCTTCCTGGTGCAGTTTGTCGGGACAGCGGGGGAATAACTGATGGTGTTAAAAAACCGTATCATCAAACTGGAACAACGCGAGGCCGCCAAAGCCAACGGCGAACTTATCCGCCTTCCTGGCGAAACCCTCACCGCATTTAACAACCGCCGTGCGGCAGCGTTTAGGCAAAGCTTGGGTAAATGCCAGACAATGCTGGATGTGCTAAGGGAAAACTACCAATGGCCTTAAAGACCCGAATTGACAAACTGGAAAAGTCCCAACTAAAATCAAATCCATACATGGCAGAATTAAGAAAAATGTCTGATGAGGAGCTGTTAGCTGAGCTTGCGCGAGTCCAAGCCCAAACGAAAATGCTTGATTATCCGAGTAGCCATGAATACATAACACAAGGGCAATGCTTGGATTTTGACTGAAACTTAACAACCACCTACTAAAGTAGGGGGGGTTAGCGCGGGACACAAATCGGGTGGACTTTAGTCCTCTGTGTCCCGCGCAGTCGAATTAGTGCTTTAAGCCTTTGATGCTAAAGCTAACCAGCTAAAAGCTGGTTAAATATGGAAATGAATTGTGATGGACATCTGTAATATTTTTAAGTAACTGTAATTAAAAGCCATTATCGCCATAACTTAAATACATTGTCATACGGACTCAAGTCCTTCAAATCGAACTATCATGCCGTGACCACGATAAAGAGGCATAGCGTTTTCCCCGCTTGGATCGAACGGGTCATTAGCGTTTGCAACCGTTACAGAGGCGAAGAAACCAACTCGGCTCATTCGGGAACAAGATTGTTTTATATTTTGAAGATTTGCGGGAATGTCAGCTTCTTTCATTGGGTAACGCCCTACTCTTACTACAACCCAAAATGGACTATTATTATCTTCAAACCAAATTGATGGATCGATATGGAGCGAGGATTGAGCGGAAAATACGTTTTTCCCTTCTTTTTCAAGATGTGAACGAACTATTTGAATGGCGAAGTCATGTAATTCCCAGTCTGATATTTCGATAAGTTCATTCGAAACCATATTAGACGGATTTACAGTTCGTCCAGTAACTGCATCAATAAAGCCCCATCCAGAATTAACTGGATCGAATGCTCCTCGTCTGGATTGCATCTTTAATACACATGGGGTTGCTGTGGCCTCCCGAGCGACATTTATAAACAAGTCTTTGCGTTTGCCAACAAATGGCAACACATTAACATCAACATATACAAAGAACAGTTGATTGCCAAGACGAAATGAAAGATGCTCCGCGATTGGCGGATTTAAATTGGCTCGAAGCCACTGTACACCCTCTTGTCCCATTTTATGAATGTGTTTACCCGCGCACTGCCAAGCAGAAGTAAATTCTTTCGGAAGCTCTCCCTGTTCAATTTCGTATATTTGCAACCCCTTAATTGTGAATGAACGCGCGAAGCCCCAATGTTAGATTCTTGCTTAATTGATAAATGTAAATTCTTTGGGGGCTTTTTTTGAATTCCGCTTGTGGTAAGGGCAGATATAAATATCCCCTAAAGGCTTACCAGAACATGTAATTGAATAAATATCAATAGAACCAGAGGTAACATCAGAACTTACGGAACCAGTACGTTCATAATTAATCGGCTTTCCATTAAAACGCAAACGACTTAAATAATCTTTGCTTCCATTAACAGATATAGTAAGGATAGGGTTAGTTACTGTGTGCCCATACTCTCCATATCCATCAGGTAATTTCTCTGCATCTACGCCATTTTTAAAAATTTCTTTTATTGCGTCCATTTCCTCATCGTCATCCATTCCCATAATTGCATTGAGTCGATCAAGGTACATCGCCTCACCTGATAAATAGGCATAAATACCGTAGGCCTCTTTCTCAGTGATTTTATTGTTAAATTTAGCCCTAATACTAGGTACGGCATGTTCAGCAGATTTGTCTTCGGCAAATACAACTACCGCTTTACTTCCTTTAACGCAATTTCTGCATTCATCCATGCTAAGTTTGCCTTGGATAAGCAAATAAACCCGCTTAGAATCCCTAGCTATATCGTTTTCGCCATTTGGAAACAAAACATCAAGCATCTCCTCCATTAGCTTATCGAACTCCCTCTGCTCTTTATTCTTAAAAATATCAAATAAACCCATGAGATTGCACCTTGGTGGAGTTAAATTTCATTGTCCCCCACAATCAGAGGAATCATGTTAAACAAGGTAACTAAGATAAATTATCTGTTACGTTCCAACGGTAGCAGTATAGTTCATGTTTGTACGGGCATAGGTTTAATCTACTTTTGTGAGTTTAGCCTTCAATTTGTTGGATTTTTAAGATTTTTAGCAAAAGCAGCCATTTCATCAATATTCCGAAATGCTTTTTTTGAGCCGATAAAATCTGCTATTATCCATTTAAAAACTCCATTTTTATTACATTCTAAAAGGTATCCGTGAGAATCAAACAACTTCTCATATTTTAAACATACTAGGCAGTAATCAATAACGGATTGAAATTCATCCAATTTAGTAAGCTTAAGCACCTCATTTTGTTTTGTTACTATTTTCCACTTTTTTTCTGTATCTTTCCCGCTGGAAGTTACCGCACAGCCTAGATTCGTTAATTCTTGAATATAATCAAGTGCTTTTTTCTCCTCGTATTCTTTCTGCTTACAATGATTAATAACGGATTGAAATTCATCCAATTTAGTAAGCTCAAAAACTTCATTTTGTTTTGTTGTTATTTTCCATTTTTTTGTTTTCCATATCATGGAAATATTTGATGATATTTTACAACCTAGGCTTGTTAGTTCCTGAATATAGAATTGCTCAGTTTCCATCTCCCTATCATTGATAACCTTCAATAATTCTGTTTTCAACGCCATAACTCTAAGTTGTATGTACCTGGCGGCTATATTTTTATCATCTCCATTTGTTTCAACTAATGCCTTTGCCATTATTCCCTGTTTCACCATCCCTGAAGAAATCTCATTTCCAGCGATTTCATACAAATCTTCTTCTGAGTAATTTTTATGTTCATAGGCTCGCTTATGAAACTGTTGCTCTGATGAGTTTTTAATCTCGCTATACTCCGGTTTTTCATTTTGCTGCGAAGTCTTAGCTTCTTGTTCCAAAATCCAAGCATCATGTTTTGCCCGTGTAACAGGGTCTGATAACACGGCATAGGAAGCAGTAACAATTTTCATGATTCTTTCGGCTTCCTCTTTGCCTCCTTGGAATTTATCAGGGTGATAGGTTTGCCAAAGGGCTTTGTAAGCTGCTTTTATGATGTTGACAGGAGCGTTTCTTGCGACTTTTAAATTGTCGTAATGGGTACGGATGTTAGCCATGTAACCTTTCTATTTCGTTGTGAACGCAAGGAGTTAGGATTGTAACATATTGGTTAGCCGCAATTTTAAGCCCCAATCCAATTTAAGTGTAGCCAATTTTGTGTTTTTAGCCACGGCTATTTTGATTGACAATTTGATAGCCATAGTTAATATGTTTAAACATGAGTGTAAACATATTAACTATGGGGTTTCATTATGACCGAAGTAACACTGGACATAAAGCAATGGGGCAATAATTTAGGTGTCCGCCTACCTGCGGCGATTGCCCGTGAAGCCCAGTTACACACCCATCAACGGGTACGGATAGCAGTAATTGAGGGGCAAATCATTATCACCCCTATGCCAGATAAGCCATTAACCTTAGAAGAGCGGCTGGACGCGTATGACCCTGAACGGCACGGCGGCGAAGCGATGGTCACCATGCAACGCTTAGGCGCGGAACAATGGTAAAAGCCAGCGGTGTATGGCTACCCGACCGCCAAGACATTATCTGGATTGATTGCAACCCCCAAGTCGGGCAGGAAATGCGCGACATTCGCCCCTTTTTAGTGTTATCCCCGCGCATTTTTAACGATAAAACCTCGCTGGTGATTGGTTTGCCAATGACCACCGCCGCTTATAACGCGGACAATCCTTTTGCAATCACCGTGGGCAAGGCATCAGGACGCAAGGCCGACAAAACCAGTTATGTGCTATGCCATCAACCCAAATCGTTTGATTGGCGTTTGCGCGGTGCCTTATCCCATCCTTTAGGCAAGCTGGACGATGCGTTTTTTGGGCAAGTGTGCGAGCGGCTGAATCAAATTATTCAGTTGGCGTGATGTTGATGATTACATCCACAACTTCAAATATCCCATAGGCATTAATTAACCCATTCTTAGAATTTGCTTGCTTAGCAATAATTTACTCACTAGAATACCTACACAACTCATCTTATGGGGCTGTCATTAAGTTGGCTTCACTGTAAGACGGAAAGACCGCCTCCGGGCGGTTTTTTCATTTATAGGGCAAAGGATGCGGACGATTGTTTATATTGACGGGTACAACTTTTATTTTGGTGTGCTCAGAAACACGGCTTACAAATGGCTAGATGTTGCCAGCTTGGTTAAGCACATTTGCCATGTAAACCCACAACTGGATGTTGTCGCGGTTAAATTCTTTACCGCCCCCGTAATAACCCGCGTAGCCACCAGGGGCGATAAAGCCCAGCAATCCCAAGATAGTTATCACAAAGCCCTATTAAGTAAACACCCCCAGACTTTAGAAATCATTAATGGTTACTATATTCTGGAAAAAGGCAATCCGCCCCGCTATAAAAACCCCATTGACAAGCAAGACCGTGTGGAAGTGTGGCGGCTTGAGGAAAAACAAACCGATGTGAATATTGCCCTGCAACTCTATCGTGATGCCGTCCTTAAGCATTGTGAGCATGGCGTTTTGGTTTCCAGTGATTCTGACCTTGTCCCCGCTTTGGCGTTTCTAAAACAAGATTTTCCCGATTATCCCATTGGCCTGATTTTGCCGAGAAGAGTACCAAGCAAAAACGAGCATCGACCAGCGAATGCCAGCTTGTCAAATTTGGCTAACTGGACACGTTCTTACATTTTGGAAGATGAACTGAAACAATTCCAATTGCCCGACAAAGTGCCAACCAAGAAAAAACCAGCCGTTAAGCCGGATTATTGGTAAGGCAGATATAGTTTTATTGCTTAAAAATGCCCCTGTCCCGTGGGACACTGGCGGGACACTTGAGAATAAATAAGGGCAATAAATGGCAACACAAGGCAAGTGTCAATAGCGTGTAAGGCATTGATTATTTTATTATAGTTTGTTGCTATTTTTTGTGGTTTGTTGGTTTTTGCTCATTCGTAATGTGTGGGTCTTGGGTTCGATTCCCCCCACTAGCTCCATTTAATCAATGTGTTACATTTTTTTATGGGACATTTTTCTATAAATTACTACATTCTTACTTCACCTTTGAGTTTTCCAACGGATTCAACGAAACGGCTTGATAAAGATAGTAAAGTGTGTTTTGGTCCGATATTTGGCGTGAAAGCGGGAAGACGTGGGATAACGCCGAAAGTTAGGGAGGACGGTGCTTGCAGAGGATTATTGTTGTTTTTGAATTTGTTTTTTATTTGGCGTGATTTCTGGGTAAAAAATACGTTTTTTGATTTTATTTGGCGTGATAAATTTTTAGGAATTAACGCGTCTATTCCATGCTTTCACAATATCATCCTAATTTAAATCAACACCAAGCATCATCACATTACGGCTTTTATCGGGACAAAAAACTATATAAGCTTCAGTGCGTGTTTTAAAAGTCTCGATTTAGTAAAAATTGGTCACAATCAACTGGGTTGCCCGAACGTAACATTGGAAAATTGGATGAAATCACCTTGTTTCAAGATGAATTTGATCTAAAAACCTCAGTTTTCACCACCGCCGTACTTTTAAAACACGCACTCAGGAAATCCGGTAAACCCTTGTTTTAGTACCGCTTCACCGCCACAAAATGGGCAAGGCAGTAATTGCAGTTGTGGTTTAGTTTCGCTCATGCCTAAACTCCAAATAAAATTAAGGTTCTAAAAACAGAATAGCTCGTCAGGGCAAGCGCATATAAAATTTTCAAACAATCAAAGACTTATAGGATACAGCCGGACAAGTTATGTATAAGACAGTGATAATCAGCTTGTTTGTTGATACCATCGGCAACGATGGACGCTCAATTCATTATGGTAAAGCCTTAAATAACATAACTTATTGATATTTTGATTGATTTATATGCGCTTGCCCTGAATAGCTCGTCAGGCGCTGGCCTGCGGATGCCGGGAATGGCTAATAGATCATTCACCACATCCAAACCCTTATTGCCCAATTGGGCAACATGCGCCCCGCCTGCGTACTGATAAACTAAAACACCCGCCACCTGCTGAAGCCACGGCAATTCCACATAGAGCCAGTCATGGCTGATGGCTTGGCCTTGCTCGCGCAAGGCATAGAGTAACACTGCTTGATTACTGGCATTGCTTGGCGGCCGGTCAAGATTTGTAGGATGCGTAACCGTACATCAGCTTGGTTAAACTCAGCCAATCTGGACTTAAGATGCTGATTTTCCATGCTAACCCACCTTTTTTAAAACGTCACCCATCAATTCCTCCAGCTTATTCAAACGTTCCTTTTCTTGAGCGCTTGAAAGTATTTCCTTTTTTGATCCTCGTTCAGCGCATCAAACATCGTCAGCAACGCCTCATGGCGTTTCGATACATTATCTTCCGTGCTTTCGTCCAGTGCGTGGCGGTGCATCGCGCCTTGTCCTGAAAAAATCCAATCAATATTCACGTTTTCTGAATTAGCAAGCTTAATAATTTCTTCATTCAGCATCATTTCCGATATTAGCTACTGTTTTTAAAAGAAAAATAATGTCGTCAAAATTAAATTCATTTTTCATGTATAAATTCCCTTGAAAATTCATTAAGGCTCTATATGGGTTTCAGGGTCTTTTGTCATAACTAACATGGCAACCACAAAGATACCCGTCATTCCGGCCAACCCTCGCTACGCTCTCCCTGCCGGAATGACGGGTGCATTTATAGTCGCTTATTTATTAAAAATAAAAAGACCCCAAAATCCATATGGAGCCTTCATTAATTGTGATTAGCATATACACAACAAATGAATAGTGAGCATAACTTAATGGAAAGCAGCAAAGAGGTAAAGCATATCTTACGCGAGCGTAACTCATCGCTGGCCGATTTTGCCCAGCTCAAAGGCTACAACCACCGGACAGTTTGCATTGTGGCGCAACGCTGGTGGCTTCGACAGGATAAAGAACCACACGGCGGATTAGCTAGATTGATATTAAATCACTTAAAAAACGAGGTATTAGAAAAATTACAAACAATAATGAGACAGTTATGCCAACTACCGATTATTCCGGCGTTAAGCCGTTTGCCGCCAGAGCGGATAATTTTCGGTTGATTGACTTGCGTCTGCGTGTGCTCAAGGTGCTGAGTTCATCAGACCGCTATGTTGCCAATGAGACGATGATCTTGGCCGCCCTGCGCGGGCAAGGCCATGCCGTCAGCATTGAGAAGCTGAGGGTTGAGATTGCTTGGCTGGGCCAAGTGACGGCGGTGTTGCGCTACCACTTTTATGGCGACCTGTGCGTCGCCTAACTGACTGACCGAGGGCTGGCGGCGGATGGGGCACTGGTTTTTCCGAGGATTGGGGTTGGTAACTTAGATGGTCAACTGGCACAAGGGATAAGCGTGGACAAATCAGAAACTGTGTCAGTATTGATGGGCGTCCCGCCATCGTCGAGGAAAAGCCCCCCCCCATGGGCGACTGGGGGATCGACACAGTGGATAGGCCAGAACCATCAGGGTGCACTGGTGACGATAGTGGACAGGGTGTCCCACCTCAAGTGTGGTCTAAGGACAATTCACCTTGATTAAAAAAGTAGACGGCAAACATGCCAAAGCCGTCACGGAAGCGACGGTTATTTTGCCCAAGCCTTATCTGGACAAGGCGTTGACGATCACCGCCGATAACGGCAGGGAGTCCGCCGGACATGAAACCATCAAGGCACATCTCAATGCGGAGGTGTGTTTTGCGCATCCCTACCATTCGTGGGAGCGCGGTTTAAATGAAAACACCAACGGGTTGACCAGGCAACACTTTACCAATGCCCACACGGGGCGCTAGAGGGAGCAGTTTTGAGAATATCACGGATGCGGACGTTGAAGCGGTGATGTACAAGCTGAACCACCGCCCACGAAAATCACTCAATTACCAAACATCCCATGCGGTGTTTTTGCTGAACAAGAGCAAGAGGCCGTATGGCACTTCGGAGTTGAATCCACGTGTTGAAAGAAGGGACGCCTGCCACATGTTAATGGCAGGGCTTTATGCAACTTGGATACAGGTATTTTTTGGATGGCCTCATTCAGGCAATTCATTGTTGAACTACCTTTCTTTGCTTTATTTAATTATTCAGGCTTATCAACTAATTCAACATAGGCCATTGGCGTATCATCGCCCGATCTGAACCCACATTTCATAATACGCAAATAGCCGCCTGGCCTATTTTTATATCGTGGTCCTAATTCGTTAAATAATTTAGTCACAATCTCACGATCACGTAATTTTGCAAAGGCTAAACGTCTTTTAGCCACACTATCTTCTTTAGCTAAGGTAATTAAAGGTTCGGCAAAACCTCTTAACTCTTTTGCTTTAGGCAAAGTTGTCTTTATTAATTCATGTTTAAACAATGAATTAATCATATTACTGAACAGCGCCTTACGATGGCTACTATTCATATTAAATTTTCTACCAGATTTACGGTGTCTCATTATTATGATGACCTAATAAAGTTAATGCGTTATTGAATGAGATTGATCTGCAAGATTGTCGGGTGGCCAGTTTTCCAAGCGCATACCTAGTGACAAGCCTTTTAAAGCAAGTATGTCTTTAATTTCGGTTAGTGATTTTTTACCCAGATTAGGCGTTTTTAATAACTCAACTTCGGTACGCTGAATAAGATCACCAATGTAAAAGATATTTTCGGCCTTCAAACAATTCGCTGAACGGACGGTCAATTCGAGATCATCAACTGGACGAAGCAAAACAGGCTCAAATATTTCTTCCACTTCGATTTTTTCTTCTTCAAGTTGATCATTTACTTTTTCAAAATCAACGAATACTGATAATTGCTCGTGCAAAATTGTTGCAGCCAATTTAATAGTTTCTTCGGGATCAACTGTTCCATTTGTTTCAAGTTCAATAATCAGCTTGTCTAAATTAGTACGCTGTTCAACGCGAGTGCTTTCAACTTGATAAGATACCTTTACTATAGGGCTATATGAAGCATCTAACTGCAATGCCCCCATAACAGGAGCATTATAATTTGGCATTGATTTGCGCACACTTACAGGTTCATATCCTCGGCCGCGACGCACTCTCAACTTCATATTTAACACGCCAGCTTGAGTTAAATTGGCGATAATTAAATCAGGATTAACGATTTCGACATCGTGCGGCAAGGTAATATCACCTGCAGTGACGCTACCAGCCCCAAATTTCGTTAAAATAAGCTCAACTTCATCTTTAGAATGTAATATAACGGCCAATTTTTTCAAATTTAACATTATATCGATAACGTCTTCCTGTACACCCTCGATTGTGGTGTATTCATGAAGCACACCTTCAATTTCTACATCGGTTACAGCACAACCAGGAATTGTAGATAATAAAACTCGTCTCAATGCATTACCAAGAGAATGACCAAAACCGCGTTCGAGCGGCTCTATCACTATTCTTGAATGATTAGGGGTTTTATTTACAACCTCGACAAGACGAGGCTTCAATAAGCCAGAAATAGAATTCTGCATTTATATCCCTCGAATTTAATTATTTGGAGTAAAGCTCAACTACTAACTGTTCATTTATATCACTACCTAAATCAACACGATCAGGCAATGAATTAAAAGTACCTTTCATCTCCTTTGAATTGACTTCGACCCAAACTGGGAAACCATATTGTTCGGTTACAGTTAATGCATCAACAATTCTCTGTTGCTTTTTTGCCTTTTCGCGAATACTAACAACATCACCTGGGACAATTTGATAAGAAGGTATATTGAGTAGACTACCGTTTACCTCAATGGATTTGTGGCTTACCAATTGCCGAGCCTCGGCTCTTGTGCAAGCAAAACCCATACGATATACAACATTATCGAGTCTAGATTCAAGAAGGTTCAACAAGTTTTCACCTGTTGCGCCTTTTTTCATATCTGCGATCTTATAATAATTTCTAAACTGTTTTTCTAAGACACCGTAAATTCGACGCAAACGTTGTTTAGCTCTTAACTGGATTGCATAATCAGAATTTCTGGTACGCTTAGTACCATGCTGACCAGGCTTTTGATCTAATTTACATTTACCTTCTAAAGATTTGCCTCTGCTTTTCAAAAGCAGGTCGGCGCCTTCTCTTCGACTTAATTTACAGGTGGGGCCTAGGTATCTTGCCATATTATTACTCCAAATTCTTTATACGCGGCGTTTCTTAGGTGGTCGGCAACCATTATGAGGAATGGGAGTGACATCAATAATGTTGTTGATCTTAAAACCGAGATTGTTCAAAGATCGAACGGCTGACTCACGTCCAGGACCTGGCCCTTTAACCAAAACATCTAAATTTTTCATGCCAAATTCTTGCGCAACCACGCCAGCTTTTTCAGCGGCGACCTGTGCTGCAAATGGCGTACTTTTTCTCGATCCTCGAAAACCAGACCCACCTGAAGTGGCCCAAGACAGCGCATTTCCTTTTCTGTCAGTTATTGTAATAATTGTATTATTAAAAGAAGCATGCACATGGACAATGCCATCAGCAACTTCTTTTTTTATACGTTTTCTGGAACGATTTGGACTTGCCATAACTATTTCTCTTTAAGAATATCTTATTTTCTAATTGGTTTACGCGGACCTTTTCTTGTCCTAGCATTCGTTCTTGTTCTCTGACCCCTTAACGGAAGCCCTCGACGATGCCTAATCCCGCGATAACATCCTAAATCCATTAAGCGTTTTATATTCATAGAGACTTCGCGGCGAAGATCACCTTCGACGGTCATTTTGGAAACAACCCCACGAATCATTTCCAATTGATCTTCAGACAATTCTTTAATTTTTATGGACGGCAAGATACCAACTTCTGTACAAATTTCAGATGCAGTTTGACGACCAATTCCATAAATAGCAGTTAACGCTATAACCGCATGCTTATGATCTGGTACATTTATCCCGGCAATACGTGCCATTCAGATACTCCCCTGAGTAATATTCTAAAGTTAAGTGCCGAATTTTAGCACATTAGAAATAAAAACAAAATAAAATCAACCTTGCCGTTGCTTATGTCTACCATCTAGGCAAATAACCCTAACAACACCGTTTCTTTTAACTATTTTACAATTTCTACAAATTTTTTTTACAGATGCTCGAACTTTCATGACAACTCCTAAGTGTTCTTACAATAGATCATTTTTTTAAATTGGCTTTCTTCATTAAGCCTTCATATTGCTGCGACATAACATGGGTTTGCATTTGCGAAATAAAATCCATGACAACCACAACAATAATTAGCAAGGAAGTTCCGCCAAAATAAAATGGCACGTTCCAATACACAATTAAAAACTCCGGCAACAAACATACCAGCGTTATGTAAGATGCACCCGTTAGAGTTAATCTTGTCATAACCTTATCAATGTACATGCTAGTTTGTAAACCCGGCCTAATACCTGGTAAAAAAGCACCAGATTTTTTTAAATTATCAGCCGTTTCTTTCGAATTAAAAACTAATGCCGTATAAAAAAAGCAAAAGAAAACAATAGCTGAGGCATAAAGCATTACATAGATTGGTTGACCAGGAGACAACATGGTTGCTATATCCTGAAGCCAAGTAAAACCTTCTGCATTGCCAAACCATCCCGCGATTGTTGCAGGAAATAATATTATGCTCGAAGCGAATATAGGGGGAATAACACCTGCCATATTTATTTTTAATGGCAGAAAACTGCTTTGCGCCGCATAAAGCTTGCGCCCCTCTTGACGCTTAGGATAATTAATAAGTATCCTTCTTTGGCCTCTTTCAACAAATACAACCAACGCAGTCACACCAACAGACAACAGGAAAAGAAGCATTATAAATGCTCCATTCATTTCCCCTGTCCTAGCAAGTTCGAGAGTCCCGCCAACCGCCTTGGGCAACCCTGATACAATACCTGCAAAAATGATCATTGAGATTCCATTACCAATACCACGCTCGGTTACTTGCTCACCTAACCACATTAAAAAAACTGTACCCGTGACCAAAGTAATGGTTGTAACGGCTACAAATCCGATTCCTGGATTTAAAACAACCGATAGACCACCGGCAGTTTGATTTTGTAAAGCCAACGAGATCCCGATCGCTTGAAAAGTTGCTAACACAACAGTTCCATAGCGGGTAAATTGGGATATTTTCCTTCTGCCGGCCTCCCCTTCTTTCTTCATCTGCTCCATTGACGGAATAACAACTGTCATTAATTGCATAATGATTGAAGCAGAAATATAGGGCATTATTCCCAGAGCGAATAAGCTTAATCGCATTAAGGCACCGCCAGAAAACATGTTAAACATGTCCAATATCGATCCGCTTTGCTGTTCAAACATAATGGCCAAAGCCTTCGGGTCGATACCAGGAACAGGAATGTGCGCCCCAATCCGATAAACAACAAGGGCGCCCAAAACAAATAACAATCTTGCTTGAAGTTCCGAATAATTACCGGTTTTATTGACCATTTGAGCTCTTGAAGTATTCACCTTATTAAGCCTCGATTTTTCCACCAACGGCTTCAATTGCTTCCCTTGCACCTGATGTCACCTTAATCCCTTTAATTGTAAAAGGTTTGTTGACTTCACCTGATTTAATAATTTTTGCGGCCTTAGTAAAAGCGGGAACCACGTTTGCATCAATAAGAGATTTTAAATCAATTACATCGGAATCAAATGAATTTAACTCATTCAAACGAACTTCAGCAGAATATTTCCCAGATCTAGAAACAAAACCTACTTTAGGCAACCGGCGTTGTAGAGGCATCTGACCACCTTCAAAACCAACTTTATGGAAGCCACCGCTTCTGGCTTTTTGACCTTTATGACCTCTTCCGCATGTTTTTCCTAAAGTACAACCGATACCTCGACCAACACGTTTGGATTTTTTTCGTGATCCTTCACTTGATTGAATTGTATTAAGAAACATTATACTTCCTCAACTTTTAGCATAAATGATATTTTATTTATCATGCCTCTGTTTTCTGGTGTATTAGGAACTTCAACGGTTTGATGCATCTTGCGTAATCCCAAACCATTTAAACAAGCTTGATGATTAGGCAGACGGCCAAACTTGCTCTTAACCATTGTTACACTCAATTTAGTAGTAGCCATCTTAATTATCCGATAATTTGATCGACGGACAAACCACGCTTGGCCGCTACTTGATTGATATTGTGCATCCCAGTAAGACCATTAATAGTTGCCCTGACAACGTTAATAGGGTTGTTAGTTCCAATACATTTTGCTAACACATTATGAACGCCAACAACTTCGAAAACAGCACGCATCGCACCACCAGCAATAATGCCGGTACCTTCTGATGCGGGTTGCATATAAACTTTCGCCGCGCCGGTTGTGTTCATTATCGGATATTGCAAGGTATCACCTTTCAATGACACTTTACGCATATTTTTTCGTGCTTGTTCCAAAGACTTTTGGATAGCGATAGGAACCTCACGGGCTTTACTAACACCATAACCAACGCGACCAGCACCATCGCCAACCACTGTCAACGCGGTAAAACCAAAAACGCGACCACCCTTTACAACTTTGGCAACCCGCCTTACATTAACGAGTTTTTCTTGCAAACCATCAGTACTGCCTTGAGCAGGTGCTGTAGACATCATATTCTCCTAAAACTTCAAGCCGACTTCACGAGCAGCATCCGCCAATGCTTTCACGCGACCATGATATTTAAAACCAGATCGATCAAAAGCCACCTCTGTAATTCCAGCAGCTAGAGCTTTCTGAGCGATATGCTTACCAACTTCAGCCGCAGCTTGGACGTTATCAGTGTTTTTCAATAACGACTTAATTTCCGATTGGGTCGTTGACGCGCTCACCAATGTGCTACAACCGTCACCACTGATAATCTGGGCATAAATATGCTGGGATGTTTTATGAACCGATAAGCGGATGGCGTTCAATTTTTTTATTTTGCAACGCAATTTTAATGCGTGCTTCATACGAGTTTGCTTTTTTTCCATCACGCCACCTTATTTCTTCTTAGCTTCTTTCTTGATAACATTCTCTTCAGCATATCTAACACCTTTGCCTTTATAAGGTTCTGGTGGACGATACGCCCTAATTTTGGCAGCCACTTGCCCTACTTGTTGCTTATCGCTACCTTTGATAATAATTTCAGTCTGGGAAGGAGTTTCAATTGTCACGCCAGCAGGAATCTCAAAATCGACCGGATGTGAATAACCTAACGCCAAGCTCAAGACTCTATCTTTCGCTTGCGCTCTATAACCAACACCGATTAAGGTCAATTTCCTTTCAAAACCGATTGAAACACCAGTAACCATGTTACCCACAATCGCTCGTGCTGTACCAGCTTGTGCTGTTGCATTCTTATCATCTTTATTCCATGTCATTTGAATTACGTTTTCCGTAATATCAAGACTTACTGATGGATTAATGATAAATGATAAATGACCTTTAGCTCCTTTAACGGTCACATTGTTATCTTCCAGTTTTATATCTACACCCTTAGGTATAGTGATGGGGGCTTTAGCAATTCTTGACATAACACGCCTACATTAACAAACGGTACAAATAACTTCGCCGCCATGCCCAATAGCACGCGCAGCCCGGTCAGTCATAACACCATTCGATGTTGAAACAATAGCAATACCCAAACCACCAAGAACCTTTGGCAACTCATCTTTAGACTTATAGATGCGCAATCCGGGTCTACTAATCCTTTTAATATTTTCAATAACTGGAACACCTTTATAGTATTTCAGCTCAATAGTCATTTCGATGTGATTACCTATCGTTTCCGTACTAAAATCGGCAATGTAACCTTCTTCTTTTAATACTTTCGCTATCGACACTTTTAATTTAGATGACGGCTGCTTGATCAATTTTTTCCCAGCAGATTGACCGTTTCTAATTCGTGTTAGCATGTCCGCTACAGGATCTGTCATACTCATTTTAATTCTCCAAACTCGATCTACCAGATATTACCAGCTAGCCTTCACTAAGCCAGGCACGTCACCACGCATTGTGGCTTCTCTTAGCTTATTACGGCTAAGGCCAAACTTACGATAATATCCGTGCGGACGACCGGTTAAATTACAACGGTTACGCACTCTGGACATGCTCGAATCCCGTGGCATTTTTTGCAATTGCAATTGCGCCAATTCTTTTTCTTCAAACGTTGCATTAGGATTCCTAATAGCTTCTTTCAAAGCATTACGTTTAACACTAAGTTTTTTTACTAATTTTTTACGCTTGACTTCACGAGCGATCATTGATTTTTTTGCCATGATAAACCTACCCTTTAGCTCTTGAATGGAAAATTGAATAATTTCAGCAAAGCTAAACCTTCTTCATTTGTCCGTGCTGTCGTAGTAATGGTAATATCCATGCCTCTCAAAGCATCAATTTTGTCGTAATCAATTTCTGGAAATATAATTTGCTCTTTCACACCCATAGAATAATTGCCGCGACCATCAAAACTTTTAGGATTCAACCCTCTAAAGTCACGTATTCTAGGTATAGAGATACTTATCAATCTATCTAAAAACTCATACATTCTGTCGCTACGTAAAGTCACCTTACAACCAATCGGCATATCATCACGTATTTTAAAGCCAGCGATAGACTTTCTTGCCAAAGTGACCACTGGCTTTTGACCAGCGATTTTTTCCATATCGGCCACAGCTGACTGCAACACTTTTTTATCAGTTACTGCACCGCTTACGCCCATATTTAATGTAATCTTGGTAATTTTTGGTGCTTGCATAACGGACTTATATGCAAACTGCTGCATCAAAGCAGGAAGCACGGTTTCTTTATATGTTTCTTTTAATCTGGTCATAACCTATCTACACCTTAATTATCAACGACTTGATTGGTAGATTTAAAGTATCTGACTTTTTTTCCATCTTCCAATAATCTAAAGCCAATACGACCCGCCTTTTTTGTCGCAGGATTATACAAACCAACGTTGGAAATATGGATGGGCATATCTTTTACAACAATACCACCAGAAACCCCGGTATTTGGATTCGCTTTCTGCGTTTTTTTAACTTGGTTAATCCCTTCAACCAAAACCTTGTCATTTTTCAGAATTTGAGTGATCCGTCCGCTTTTGCCTTTATCCTTGCCTGAACGAATGATAACGTCATCACCTTTTTTTAATTTTTGCATATTCCCGCCTTATAATACTTCAGGAGCCAAAGAAATAATTTTCATAAATTTTTCCCCTCTAAGCTCGCGTGTAACTGGGCCAAAAATACGTGTACCTAAAGGCTGTAAGTTATTATTTAAAATAACTGCCGCGTTACCGTCAAAACGAATTACTGAACCATCTGACCGACGAACACCTTTACGGGTTCTAACGACTAGTGCGTTGTAAACCTCACCTTTCTTTACCCTTCCGCGTGGAATCGCATCTTTTATACTGACTTTGATGATGTCACCAATGCCGGCATAACGCCGATGAGAACCACCCAGGACTTTGATACACATGACCTTTTTCGCGCCGCTGTTATCAGCGACATCAAGGTTAGTTTGCATCTGAATCATGATTTATTCCTAATTTGACTTTATATAAATAGCTACGGCTATTTGTTCGAACTTTCTAAAACTTGTATTAACTTAAACGTTTTATGTTTTGACAAAGGCCTACATGAAGCAATTGCAACAATATCACCCTCTTGACAAACATTATTTTCGTCATGAGCCATCATTTTAGTAGAACGTTTAATATATTTTCCGTAGACAGGATGTTTAACAACACGTTCGACTAAAACCGTAATGGTTTTGTCCATTTTATTGCTAACAACTCGACCAGATACAGTTCTTATCTTGGTTACGTTTTCGCTCATATCATGCACCTACCATTTGAGTCAATACTGTTTGGATACGTGCGATATCACGCCTTACTTTTTTTACTTGATCTGACTTAGACAATTGGCCTGTAGCTTTTTGCATTCTAAGGTTAAATCGCTCACGCGAAAGCTCGAGCAACATTGCCTGTAATTCGGCTTTGGTTTTTTGACGTAATTCGGTTGCTTTCATTACATTATGGTCCGAACGGTAAAGAGTGTTTTTAATGGCAACTTGGCAGCAGCAAGGGCAAAGGCTTCACGAGCTAATTCTTCGGAAACACCTTGTATTTCGTAAAGCATAGTGCCAGGTCTAATTTGTGCAACCCAATATTCTACACTACCTTTTCCTTTTCCCATACGAACTTCTAAAGGTTTCTTAGTAATTGGCTTATCTGGAAAGATTCTAATCCAGATCTTACCGCCCCGTTTGACATGACGGGTTATTGTCCTACGCGCAGATTCTATCTGACGCGCGGTCAATCTACCACGGCTAACTGATTTTAATCCGTATTCACCAAAGCTGACTGACGAACCTTTTACTGCGGTCCCGTTATTTCTACCTTTATGTTGCTTACGAAATTTTGTTCTTTTTGGTTGAAGCATAACTTTTTCCCTTCAACTATTTTTTAGATTCAGAATTAATGGATGCAATATGTGCATCCATATCGAATACTTCACCTTTGAATATCCAGATTTTTATACCGATAATTCCATAGGTAGTATTTGCTTCGGCTGTTGCATAATCTATGTCAGCCCTTAAGGTATGCAAAGGCACCCGGCCTTCTCGATACCATTCGGTACGGGCAATTTCAGCACCATTCAAACGGCCACCGATGCTAATTTTAATCCCTTCAGCACCAAGACGCATGGTATTCGTCACAGCCCGCTTCATGGCACGTCTGTACATAATGCGTTTTTCAAGCTGTTGGGCGATACCCTCTGCGACTAATTGAGCGTCCAATTCAGGTTTTCTTATTTCTTCAACATTGACTTGAACGGGCATTCCGATCATTTTAGAAATTTCTTGTTTTAAAACGTCAATGTCTTCGCCTTTTTTACCGATTACTATTCCTGGTCTTGCCGTATGAATAGTGATATGGGCATTATTTGCCGGACGATTTATCTGTATGCGGCTCACGGAAGCATTAGCCAGTTTTTTTCTTATGTATTCCCTGATAGTCAAATCTTGATGCAGAAAAACTGAGTAATCTTGTGAATTGGCATACCATCTTGAGTTCCAATCCTTCACAATTCCAAGGCGTATGCCTGTTGGATGTACTTTTTGACCCATTTCAATATACCCCTACTCGAATTCTGCAACGCTAATTGTGATATGACAGGTTCTTTTAAGGATATGGTTTGCACGTCCTTTAGCTCTTGCCTTAAACCGCTTCATGGTTGGTCCTTCGTTTACAAAAACGGTAGACACCCTAAGATCATCAATATCAATACTTTCGTTATGCTCTGCATTTGCGATGGCAGATTCAAGTATTTTTTTTATGATCGCGGCGGCTTTTTTGGAGCTGAACTTTAATGTGTTCAAGGCCTTGTCAACAGCCAAGCCACGAATTTGATCACCGACTAGACGGGCTTTTTGCGCTGATAATGGCGCATTACTTAATTTTGCCGAAATTTCCATATACCCTCCTATCTGGATTTTTTATCAGCCACATGGCCTTTATATGTTCGGGTAGGCGCAAATTCACCTAACTTATGCCCTATCATATTTTCAGAAATAAGCACTGGTATATGGAGCCGACCATTATGTATAGCTATAGTCAGGCCAAGCATGTCAGGAATTATCATTGACCTTCTTGACCATGTTTTAATTGGTTTCCTATTATTACTACTTACGGCATCTTCGACTTTTTTTAGAAGATGGTGATCAATAAAAGGACCTTTTTTAATTGAGCGCGGCACGTTAATCCCTCTTTATCTACTTACGGCGTCTGATAATCATATTATCAGTACGTTTGTTTTTTCTCGTTTTATAGCCTTTGGTTGGCATACCCCAAGGTGAAACTGGATGCCTGCCACCAGAAGTACGACCTTCACCACCACCATGAGGATGGTCTACTGGATTCATAACAACACCTCTCACGGTAGGGCGAATACCCTTCCATCTTGATGCCCCGGCTTTACCCAAAGAAGATAAGTTATGCTCGGCATTAGAAACTTCGCCAATCACAGCGCGGCAATCGGCCATTACTTTGCGCATTTCCCCTGAACGCATTCTAATGGTTGCATGTGCGCCGTCCCTAGCAACTAACTGGACTGATGTTCCAGCACTTCTAGCAACTTGGGCGCCTTTTCCAGGTTTTAATTCAACACAATGTACTGTAGTACCCATTGGTATATTTCTTAAAGGCATACAATTGCCTGGTTTCACAGGTACATTTTCTGAAGATAAAATTTCTTGCCCTATTTGCAATCCTTTAGGGGCAATGATATATCGACGCTCACCATCTCTAAACAAAATTAAAGCAATATTGGCGGTACGATTAGGGTCGTATTCTAAACGTTCAACAATTGCCGGAATATCTGTCTTATTTCTCTTAAAGTCAACAATCCGGTAATGCTGTTTATGACCTCCACCAATATGACGGGTTGTTATGCGCCCTTGGTTATTACGACCACCACTTTTACTAAGTTTACTTAATAAAGGCGCGTAAGGGCTACCTTTATGCAGTTGATCATTTTTAATTCGTATAACAAACCGTGATCCTGGAGATGTCGGTTTTGACTTTACAATAGCCATTGTTTTTTACCGTTTCCTATTGACTTTTTATTGTAACTAAGCGGCAGAGAACTCTATGTCAAACCCATCCTTGAGTTTTACATAGGCTTTTTTCCAATCAGATTTCTTATAAAGACCACGTGCCGATTTTTTTTGTTTACCCTTAACATTTAAAATATTAACGGTATCAACTTCGACACTGAACATTACTTCAACTGCATTTTTAATTTGATCTTTTGTTGAGTTTTTTTCTACTCTAAAAACAAATTGCTTATTATTTTCTGCTGCATTTGCTGATTTTTCAGATATAACAGGAGCAAGCAATACATTTGCTAACTGATATGAATTTAAATTCATGACAAACGCTCCTCTATTTTTTTCAATGCTTCGGGGGTTACGATTACTTTATCAGACGAAACCAACAGAACTGGACTTAAATTTATGGCTTCCACAACTTCTACATAAGGAATGTTTCTTGCCGACAAGGCTAAATTTTCATCAAGTTGATCAACAATAATCAAAATACGTTTTGCATTTATTTCTTTTAACTTCAGACTTAACTCTTTAGTTTTAATTTTAAGAGGAATAATGTCTTTACTGACAACCAGCCTTTCTTGTCTTAATAATTCTGACAAAATAGACTTTATCCCTACACGAAACATCTTTTTATTTAATTTTTGCTCGTATGATCTTGGTCTTGCCGCAAAAGTTACGCCACCTGTCCGCCAAATTGGACTGCGCGTGGTACCCGATCTGGCACGGCCGGTACCTTTTTGACGCCAAGGCTTTATACCGCCACCACTGACATCAGAACGTGTTTTTTGTGCTTTTGTACCAGCACGGCCTCCAGCCATATAACGGACTACTAGTTGGTGAACCAGTGTCTCATTAAAAGACTGTCCAAACACAGACTCCGCAACTTCCAGAGATCCGGCAGAATCCAAATTATTTAACGCAGGTATATACAAACCCATGGCTTAACCCTTATTTTTCATTTTCATCGCGGGAGTAATAACCACATCACCGCCTTTGGCACCTGGCACCGAACCCCTGACTAAAATTAAACTACGTTCCATGTCAATAGAATGGATAGTCAGATTCTGGATTGTGGTTTTCACATCACCCATATGACCTTCCATCTTCTTGCCCTTAAAAACCCTACCTGGCGTCTGGTTCATACCAATAGATCCTAAAACCCTATGTGAACGCGAGTTACCATGTGTTGCATCCTGCATATGGAAGTTGTGGCGCTTAATACCACCAGCAAAACCTTTACCAATACTTCTGCCTTGCACGTCAATATACTGACCTTCAGTAAACATAGTCAGCGGCAACTCCGAACCAATACTTAAGTCTGAACCCTCGCCTTCTTCAAGACGAAACTCCCATAAACCACGACCAGCGGTGACATTAGCCGCAGCGAAATGGCCAGACATTGCTTTGTTGACTCTTGAAGATTTTTTTTCACCCGTTGTGACCTGAATTGAGCGATATCCATCTGTCTCAATATCTTTCATTTGAGTCACCTTGTTTGCTTCAATTTGGACAACCGTCACAGGGACTGATTTGCCATCTTCACAAAATATTCTGGTCATTCCACATTTACGACCAATAAGACCTATTGACATTTGCCAATTCCTCTACTTCTAATTCAATTTTATTTGAACATCGACACCAGCTGCCAGATCCAGTTTCATCAACGCATCTACAGTCTTGTCTGTCGGTTCTACAATATCCAACAATCTTTTATACGTTCTCAACTCATATTGATCCCGCGCATCTTTGTTTACATGCGGAGAAATCAGGATTGTGAAACGTTCCTTTTTAGTAGGCAAAGGGATCGGGCCTTTTACTTGCGCACCAGTCCTCCTTGCTGTTTCTACTATCTCACCAGCCGATTGGTCAATCAATTTATGATCAAAAGATTTCAACCGGATTCTGATAGTTTGATTTGACATATTTATTACTCAATAATGGAAGCGACGACACCGGCACCGACGGTGCGGCCACCTTCGCGGATAGCAAAACGCAAGCCCTCTTCCATCGCAATCGGCGAGATCAATTTCACGCTGACCGAGATGTTGTCGCCGGGCATGACCATTTCCACGCCTTCGGGCAGTTTGACCGCACCGGTCACGTCGGTGGTGCGGAAGTAGAACTGCGGGCGGTAGCCGTCGAAGAACGGGGTATGGCGGCCGCCTTCTTCCTTGGACAGGACGTAAATCTCGGCATTGAAGTGGGCGTGCGGCTTGATGGTGTTTTTGTGCGCCAAGACCTGGCCGCGCTCGACATCGTCGCGCTTGGTGCCGCGCAACAGCAGGCCGACGTTGTCGCCCGCTTCGCCTTGGTCCAGTAATTTGCGGAACATTTCGACGCCGGTGACGGTGGTTGACACGGTCGGGCGGATGCCGACGATTTCAACTTCCTGGCCGACCTTGATCACGCCACGTTCGATACGGCCGGTCACCACGGTGCCACGGCCTGAGATTGAGAACACGTCTTCGATGGGCATCAGGAAGGCGCCGTCAACGGCGCGCTCAGGCAACGGGATGTAAGTGTCAAGGGCTTCAACCAAGCGGACGACGGAAGGCGCACCGATTTCGCTGGTGTCGCCGTTCAACGCCAGCAGGGCGGAGCCTTTGATGATCGGGGTGTCGTCGCCAGGGAATTCGTACATGTCCAGCAGTTCGCGGATTTCCATTTCCACCAGTTCCAACAATTCTTCGTCGTCAACCATGTCGGCCTTGTTCAGGAACACGACGATGTAAGGGACGCCAACCTGCCGCGACAACAGGATGTGCTCGCGGGTCTGCGGCATCGGGCCGTCAGCGGCCGAGCAGACCAGGATGGCGCCGTCCATTTGCGCCGCACCGGTGATCATGTTTTTGACATAGTCGGCATGGCCGGGGCAGTCAACGTGGGCATAGTGGCGTACGGCCGATTCATACTCAACGTGTGAAGTGGCGATGGTGATACCACGCGCGCGCTCTTCGGGGGCGTTGTCAATTTGATCGAAGGCTTTAACTTCACCGCCTTGCAGCTCGGCCATCACCTTGGTCAGCGCGGCGGTCAATGTTGTCTTGCCATGGTCAACGTGCCCGATGGTGCCTACGTTGACGTGCGGCTTGCTACGTGAAAATTTTTCTTTGGCCATGAGTTAATACCTTATATTTATTCAATTTTATGAAGATTTTTTAATGATAGCATCTGCAATATGGGCAGGTGTTTCATTGTATTTTTCAAACAGCATACTGTATGTAGCCCGCCCTTGGGTTGAAGAACGCAGATCAGTTGCATAGCCAAACATTTCAGCAAGCGGCACTTCGCAACTAATTACTTTACCGGATGGCAAATCTTCCATACCCTGAATAATGCCACGACGTCTATTAATGTCGCCAACAACATCACCCATATATTCTTCTGGAGTTACAACTTCAACTTTCATTATTGGCTCAAGCAAAACAGGAGATGCTTCATGTAAGCCCTCTCGGAAACACATGGAACCTGCAATTCTAAAAGCCATTTCGTTCGAATCCACATCATGATACGAACCATCAAATAATGAAACCTTTACATCTAAAACAGGAAACCCCGCTAAAACACCGCTTTTTAGCTGTTCCTGAACACCTTTATCAACTGCGGGTATATATTCTTTTGGAACAACACCACCAACTATTTCATTTACAAATTCGTAGCCTTTGCCTGCTTCAAGCGGCTCAATCCGTAGCCAGACATGTCCATATTGCCCTCGACCTCCGGTTTGTCTTATAAACTTTTTTTCATGCTCAACAGATTTGCGTATTGTTTCCCTATAAGCAACCTGAGGATTACCTATGTTCGCATCAACGCTAAACTCCCTTTTCATCCTGTCGACAATTATTTCAAGATGCAACTCACCCATCCCTGAAATTATCACCTGCCCAGACTCCTCATCAGTGTAAACTCTAAATGAAGGGTCTTCCTGGGCCAATCTGGCTAGCGCAACCGCCATCTTGTCTTGATCGGCTTTGGTTCTAGGCTCAACGGCTATTGAAATAACAGGATCAGGAAAGTCCATTTTTTCCAATAGAATCACTGAATTCAAATCACACAGAGTATCGCCGGTTGTCACATCTTTAAGACCGATGGCGGCCGCAATATCACCCGCATAAACTTCTTTTACTTCTTCCCTGCTATTGGCATGCATTTGCACGATACGACCAATGCGCTCTTTTTTCTTTTTTATTGGATTGTAAATAACATCCCCGGAATTCAAAATCCCTGAATAAACCCGGAAAAAGGTCAATACCCCGACAAATGGATCCGCAGCAATCTTGAAGGCCAAAGCAGAAAAAGGCTCTGCATCATCTGCCTTTCGAAGAACCTCCCTTTCCTCGTTTTCTAACAGGCCTACCACAGGTGGAATATCAACAGGAGCGGGCAGATATTCAATCACAGCATCCAACATTGCCTGAACACCTTTGTTTTTAAAGGCTGAACCACAAAAAGCCGGCACTATTTGATTTTCTATGGTCCTTATCCGTATTCCGTGCTTTATCTCTTCATCGGTTAAAATTCCGTTTTCAAGATATTTGCCCATATACTCTTCATTTGCTTCAGCAGCCGCTTCAATAATATTTTCACGCCACTTTTCACACTCTGAAAGCATATCTGACGGCACTTCTTCCTCAGTAAAAGTCATACCCATATTGGCTTCCTCCCAATATATGGCTTTCATCTTCACCAAATCAACAACGCCCTTATAATCTTCTTCCACACCGATAGGCAACTGCATTGGCACCGGGTTTGCGCCAAGCCTATTTTTTATTTGCTCAACCACCCTAAAAAAGCTTGCACCGGTACGGTCCATTTTATTTACAAAGACCAGCCGCGGCACATTATATTTATTTGCCTGCCGCCACACAGTTTCTGACTGTGGCTCAACACCACCTACTGCACAAAAAACCGCACACGCCCCATCCAGAACCCGCAATGACCGCTCCACCTCAATCGTAAAATCCACATGACCAGGCGTATCAATTATATTTATGCGATGTGGCTGAAACTGTTTTTGCATACCACTCCAAAAACATGTGGTCGCAGCTGAAGTTATCGTAATACCTCTTTCTTGCTCCTGCTGCATCCAATCCATAGTAGCAGCACCATCGTGCACTTCCCCAATTTTATGGGAAACACCGGTATAATAAAGAATGCGCTCCGTAGTAGTGGTCTTCCCGGCATCAATATGGGCCATAATGCCAATATTTCGATACCTATCAACAGGTGTTTTACGAGCCACTCTACATAAAACCTATTTTAGTTAAAACCGATAATGAGAAAATGCCTTGTTTGCTTCCGCCATTCTATGGGTATCTTCACGTTTCTTAGCAGCATTTCCTTTGCCTTCGAAAGCATCCATCAACTCACCAGCCAATTTTGAAGCCATGCTTCTTTCGTTTCTCTTACGAGAAGCATCGATCAACCAACGCATTGCCAACGCCATGCGTCTGGAAGGCCTTACCTCAACTGGAACCTGATAAGTCGCACCACCAACCCTACGGGACTTAACCTCAACCCGTGGCTGGACATTTTCTAGCGCTTTAGACAACACATCCAATGGAACCGAGTGCCCCTTATGCTCAATCACGTCAAGAGCACCATAAACAATAGATTCAGCAACAGACTTTTTACCGCTTTCCATGATCATATTCATGAACTTCGTCAACATCACGCTATTGAATCTTGGATCAGGAATAATCTCTCTTTTTGTTGCAACTCTTCTTCTAGACATTTTTATTATCCAATTTTTTTAGCTTTTAGGCCGCTTAGTTCCATACTTGGAGCGCCCACACTTTCTGTTGTTTACGCCAGAAGCATCCAAGCTACCACGAACAACGTGATACCGCACACCAGGCAAATCCTTAACACGACCACCTCTTATCAAGACCACGGAATGCTCTTGGAGGTTATGGCCCTCGCCGCCAATGTAACTACTCACTTCAGCGCCATTTGTCAGCCTGACCCTTGCAACCTTACGCAAGGCCGAGTTAGGTTTTTTAGGTGTTGTTGTGTAAACACGGGTACAAACACCCCTGCGCTGAGGACACGCCTCAAGCGCCGGCACGTTGCTTTTCTCTATTCTCTTAGCACGCGGTTTACGAACCAATTGGTTAATCGTGGCCATATTTATTTTTCTCTCCGATATACAATTAACCGTCAGACAATAACTCACCAACCATCAAGAACACTGACGGTCAAAATTGTTTTCGATTTAACTAAATTACTTTAACTCACGTTAGCAGGACATTTTACTTGCCTATAACATGCAGGTCAAGCATATTTTAAATTTCCTTGATTAGATTTATATATTCAAGGCTTGTTTCAAGGCTTCTTCCGTATCAATGACCGGCGTACTATTGCTGTCAACGGCCTGATGCTGGGCAAACCTATTTTTTCTATGCTCATGATAAGCCAGTCCTGTTCCAGCTGGAATCAAGCGGCCAACTATCACGTTTTCTTTAAGCCCTTGTAAACTATCACTTAAGCCTCTAACAGCGGCATCTGTTAAGACACGCGTTGTTTCTTGGAAAGAAGCTGCTGAAATAAAGGACTCGGTTGCTAAAGAAGCTTTGGTGATACCTAACAAAATGGATTCGAAGCTGGCGGGGATTTTTCCTTCGGTTTCCATTTTATCGTTTTCAACCCTAACAGCGGCGCGTTCGACTTGATCACCTTTTAAGAACGTGGTGTCACCAGACGCAGTAATCTCAACTTTTCTAAGCATTTGTCGAATAATACATTCAATATGCTTATCGTTGATCTTCACGCCTTGCAGACGATAGACATCCTGAATTTCTTTAACCAAATAGTTTGCTAACTCTTCGATACCTCTTAACCTCAAAATATCATGAGGCGTCAACTCACCTTCAGCGATCGTCTCGCCTTTCTCTACATATTCACCTTCAAAAACGGTGATATGCCGCCACTTAGGTATTAGCGTTTCAATTTGTTCGCCCTGCGCATCGGTGATAATGACCCGTTGCTTGCCTTTGGTCTCTTTACCAAAAGAAATCGTACCGCTGGTTTCAGCAAGGATGGCTGGATCTTTGGTTTTACGGGCTTCAAATAAGTCCGCTACGCGCGGCAAACCACCGGTAATATCCCTAGTCTTACTTGACTCTTGCGGAATTCTTGCCAGAACGTCACCTACTTTTACTTCACCACCATCTTTGATGCCGGCAATTGCGCCCGCAGGTAAAAAATATTGCGCCGGAATTTCTGTGCCTGGCAATAAGATACCATTACCATCACGATCAATTAACTTGACCATAGGCCGTAATTCTTTACCCGCACTTCCACGTTGTTTCGGATCTGTAACCACTAAAGAACTTAAACCGGTGACTTCATCAGATTGTTTTTGTACAGTGACACCGTCAACAAAGCTGACCAACTCAACAAAACCATCCACTTCAGTAACAACGGGATGTGTAAACGGATCCCAATTTACAATAATATCACCAGCACTGATTTTGCTGCCTTCCTGCACAGAAAGCACCGCGCCATAAGGGATTTTATAACGTTCCCTTTCACGGCCATAGTCATCAACGACACAGACCTCACCCGATCTTGAAACAGCAACTAGATTGCCTTCACGGTTCGCAACCGATTTCAAGTTACTAAGGCGTACAGTACCTGCAGATTTGACTTGGACATTACTAATCGCCGCCGATCTGGACGCCGCACCACCGATATGGAAAGTACGCATGGTCAACTGGGTTCCAGGCTCACCAATCGACTGTGCGGCAATCACGCCTACTGCTTCGCCTATATTGACGTGATGGCCACGACCTAAATCCCGGCCATAACAAGCGGCACAAACACCGTGACGGTTTTCACATGTGATGACCGAACGCACGACAAGCTGGTCGACACTGTGTTCATCCAGTACAGAAACCCAATGTTCATTCAGCAATGTGCCCATAGGGACGATTACTTTTTCACCAGCCGGATCCATAACATCGTTGACAACAACCCGGCCTAATACACGCTCCGACAAAGGCTCAACAACATCACCACCTTCAATAATCGGCATCATGACCAAGCCATCCTTCGTACCGCAATCATGGCCCGTAATGACCAAATCCTGGGCGACATCAACCAGACGGCGTGTCAAATAACCAGAGTTTGCGGTTTTTAACGCCGTATCAGCCAAGCCTTTACGTGCGCCGTGGGTGGAAATAAAGTATTGCAGTACGTCCAGCCCTTCGCGGAAATTTGCGGTAATCGGCGTTTCAATGATCGAACCATCAGGTTTTGCCATCAAGCCCCGCATACCAGCCAACTGCCGTATCTGCGCTGCAGAACCCCGCGCACCGGACTCCGCCATCATAAAAATGGAGTTGAAGGATTTTTGTTTTACGATATTGCCTTCGGCATCCACGACCGATTCTTCCCCCAAACCATCCATCATGACTTTTGCGACTTGATCGTTGGCATGTGACCAAATGTCCACCACCTTGTTGTACCGTTCCCCATCAGTCACCAAACCGGAAGAATATTGGCTTTGGATTTCATTCACCTCGGCTTCCGCTGCGGCAATGATGTCCACTTTTTTGGCGGGGATCGCCATGTCTTCGATACCGAAGGACACACCGGAAATGGTCGCATAGCGGAAACCTAGATACATCAACTGGTCAGCCAACACCACCGTGTCTTTATTGCCTAAATAACGGTAACTGTAATTGATCAATCGGGAAATGTTCTTTTTGGTCATATCGCAGTTGACCAATTCATAAGGCATGAGGTCAGGGACAACTTCCCAAATCAACGCGCGGCCTACCGTCGTTTTGACACGATAAGTCTTTTCTTCAATTTCGCCTTGTTCGTTGCGCGTTTTTTGCGTGATCCGAACATGAATCTTAGCTTGCAATTCGACCGTTTTGGCTTGCAATGCTTTGTGTATTTCAGCGACATCGACAAAAATACTGCCATCGCCTTTAGCATTGATTTTTTCGCGGCTGATGTAGTACAAGCCCAAAACCACGTCTTGCGATGGATTAATGACCGGTTCACCATTAGCAGGCGACAAAATATTGTTGGTCGCCATCATTAAGGTTCTGGCTTCCAACTGCGCTTCGATGGACAACGGAATATGCACCGCCATCTGGTCACCGTCAAAGTCGGCGTTGAACGCGCTACAAACCAATGGATGCAATTGGATCGCCTTACCTTCGATCAAGGTCGGCTCAAATGCCTGGATACCCAATCTGTGCAAAGTCGGCGCACGGTTGAGCAAAATAGGATGTTCGCGGATAACTTCTTCGAGAATATCCCATACTTCCGTGCCTTCCCTTTCGACCATTTTCTTGGCGGCTTTGATCGTCGTCGCCAAACCACGGAATTGCAATTTGCTAAAAATGAACGGCTTGAACAATTCCAAAGCCATTTTTTTCGGCAAACCACATTGGTGCAAGCGCAATGACGGCCCCACCACGATAACGGAACGGCCTGAGTAATCCACCCGTTTACCCAGCAAGTTTTGCCGGAAACGGCCTTGCTTGCCTTTGATCATGTCCGCCAACGATTTCAACGGACGCCTGTTAGTGCCGGTGATGGCCCGGCCACGACGGCCATTGTCCAGCAACGCATCGACCGATTCTTGCAACATACGTTTTTCGTTACGGACGATGATGTCAGGCGCGTTCAAATCCAACAACCTGTTCAGACGGTTGTTCCGGTTAATGACACGGCGATACAAATCATTCAGGTCGGAGGTCGCAAAACGCCCCCCATCCAAAGGCACCAACGGACGCAATTCGGGTGGTAAAACGGGGAGAACCTGCAAAATCATCCATTCAGGACGGTTTTTAGAACTCAACAACGCGTCCATGACTTTTAGTCGTTTGGCATATTTTTTTATCTTTGTTTCGGAGCTAGTGGAATTGATTTCCTCACGCAAGACATTGACTTGATCTTGTAAATCAATGGCTTTTAACAATTCATAAATAGCCTCGGCACCCATTTTTGCGACAAAGTCATCGCCATGCAGTTCGACCGCATCCAGATATTCATCATCGGTCAGTAATTGGCCTTTATCCAACGGAGTCAAGCCAGGATCTAAAACCACGAATGATTCAAAATAGAGCACACGCTCAATTTCACGCAAAGTCATATCCAACAACAGTGCGATTCTGGACGGCAACGATTTTAAAAACCAAATATGTGCAACCGGGCTAGCCAAGTCGATATGGCCCATACGCTCACGGCGAACTTTCGACAAAGTGACTTCGACACCACATTTTTCGCAAATGACCCCACGATGCTTCAGACGCTTGTACTTACCGCACAAACATTCATAATCACTGACCGGGCCAAAAATCTTGGCGCAAAACAAGCCGTCACGCTCTGGTTTAAAAGTACGGTAGTTGATGGTTTCCGGCTTTTTTACTTCACCGTAAGACCAGGAACGGATCATATCTGGCGAGGCCAAACCGATGCTAATTCCGTCAAAATCGTCCGCACGACCTTGGCGTTTTAAGAAGTTCATTAAATCTTTCAAGAGCTAGTCCTCTTTAAAATAATCTCTGGAGTATCCCAGAACAGGCTTTCATGTAGTGGCGGTAAACTACGCGATTATTCGCGTTGTAATTCAATATCCACAGCCAATGAGCGAATTTCTTTAATTAAAACATTAAATGATTCTGGCATACCTGCTTCCATTTTATGATCACCGTCCACGATATTTTTATACATGCGGGTACGACCCGTCACGTCATCAGATTTGACGGTGAGCATTTCCTGTAAAGTATAAGCCGCGCCATAAGCTTCCAATGCCCAGACTTCCATTTCCCCGAAACGCTGGCCGCCAAACTGCGCCTTGCCGCCTAACGGTTGTTGGGTGACTAAGCTGTAAGGGCCGGTCGAGCGGGCGTGCATTTTGTCATCGACCAAATGGTTCAGCTTCAACATGTACATGTAACCGACCGTGACTTCGCGCTCGAACGGCTCTCCAGTCAGTCCGTCATACAGGGTGATCTGCCCGTGCTCAGGCAAATCCGCCAATCTGAGCATGGTACGGATGTCTTCTTCGTCTGCCCCATCAAAAACAGGTGTTGCCATCGGCACGCCCGCCACCAGATTGGCAGCCATTTCCAGAATTTCTTTATCCGTGAACGAATCCAAATCTTCTTTGCGACCGCTACAGTTATAAATTTTGTCCAGATACTCGCGAATTTCAATAATTTTCGCTTTCGCTTCAAGCATCTTGCCGATTTTTATACCCAAACCTTTCGCCGCCCAGCCTAAATGGGTTTCCAAAACCTGCCCGACGTTCATACGCGACGGTACACCCAAAGGGTTCAGAACGATGTCAACCGGATTGCCATCGGCAGTATAAGGCATGTCTTCAATCGGCCTAATCATCGAGATGACACCTTTGTTACCGTGGCGACCCGCCATTTTGTCACCTGGCTGGATGCGTCGTTTCACCGCCAAATAGACTTTGACCATTTTCAACACACCTGGCGGCAAATCATCGCCCATCGTGATTTTTTTGCGCTTGATTTCAAATTTTTCGTCAAAATCTTTGCGTTGCTGCTCGATTTGGATGACAACCATTTCCAATTGCAGGTTGATTTCTTCATCCTGCATTTTGATTTTCAACCAATCAGAACGTTTCAGTCCATCCAGATGCTCCTGGCTTATTTCAGTATTAGCCCGCAAGCCCGCACCTGCCATCGCCACTTTACCGACCAATAACTTGGCGACGCGTAAGAAAATATCTTCTTCGAGAATTTTCAACTGGTCATCCAAATCTTTCCGATAACTTTTGATTTGCTCGTGCTCAATGTCCAAGGCGCGTTTATCTTTTTTGACGCCATCACGGGTAAAGACCTGTACATCAATGACCGTACCTTCAATGCTGCCAGGTACGCGTAGCGAAGTGTCCTTCACATCGGCGGCTTTCTCGCCAAAAATGGCGCGTAACAATTTTTCTTCCGGCGTCAGTTGGGTCTCGCCTTTGGGTGTGACCTTGCCGACCAGAATATCGCCGCCCTTCACTTCCGCACCGACATAAACAATCCCGGATTCGTCCAATTTTGCCAACGCTTCTTCGCTGACATTAGGAATATCGGCCGTGATTTCTTCTGGGCTATGCTTGGTGTCACGCGCAACGCAGGTTTTTTCTTCAATATGGATGGTAGTGAAGCGGTCTTCTTTGACAACCCGCTCGGACACCAAAATGGAGTCTTCGAAGTTGTAACCATTCCACGGCATAAAAGCCACCAACATATTTTGGCCTAAAGCCAATTCACCCATATCAGTGGATGGGCCATCGGCGATAATATCGCCAGCGTTGACCAAATCCCCAGGCTTCACCAAGGGTTTTTGATTGATACAGGTGTTTTGGTTGGAGCGGGTATATTTTATCAAGTTGTAAATATCCACACCTGGACTACCCGTTTCGGTTTCGGTGTCATTGACCCGGACTACGATCCTGGCGGCATCGACCGCTTCAATTTTTCCGCCACGGGTGGCAACAACGGTCACCCCGGAGTCTTTGGCAACCGTCCGCTCCATACCTGTGCCCACCAATGGCTTTTCAGCCCTGAGCGTAGGCACGGCTTGACGCTGCATGTTGGAGCCCATCAAGGCGCGGTTAGCGTCATCATGTTCCAAGAACGGGATGATGGATGCCGCGACCGAGACAATTTGCTTGGAAGACACGTCCATGTATTGGACCGTGTCGGACATTGCCAGGGTAAACTCGTCTTTGTGCCGGCATGACACCAGGCCATCGACTAATTTGCCCTTTTCATCGACCGCCACACTGGCCTGGGCGATGACAAATTCACCTTCTTCAATAGCCGACAAATAATCGACTTGATCGGTCACATGTCCATCGACCACTTTCCGATAAGGCGTTTCCAGAAAACCGTAGTTGTTGGTGCGTGCATAAACCGACAATGAATTGATCAAGCCAATGTTCGGGCCTTCAGGCGTTTCAATTGGGCAAACACGACCATAATGCGTGGCGTGTACGTCGCGGACTTCAAAACCGGCACGCTCACGGGCCAAACCACCAGGCCCCAAAGCTGAGACGCGGCGTTTATGTGTCACTTGTGATAATGGATTGTTTTGATCCATAAATTGCGACAACTGGCTGGAGCCAAAGAATTCTTTGACCGCCGCCGAAACCGGTTTGGCATTGATGATTTCTTGCGGCATCAACCCTTCTGAATCAGCCAAAGTTAAACGTTCTTTCACGGCACGTTCAACCCTGACCAAGCCGACACGGAATTGGTTTTCAATCATCTCGCCAACTGAACGGACGCGGCGATTGCCCAAATGGTCTATATCATCAACGTTGCCGTTTCCATTACGGATGCTGATCAATTCTTTGAGGACATCAATGATGTCATTTTTAGTCAAGGTTCCTGGCCCGACAATTTCTTCACGTCCCAAACGGCGGTTAAATTTCATCCGACCGACGGTTGACAGATCATATCTGTCGTCGGTAAAAAACAAGTTTTGAAACAAATTCTCGGCTGATTCTTTTGTAGGCGGCTCGCCAGGGCGCATCATGCGGTAAATTTCAACTAACGCTTCGAGGGAATTTGTCGTCACATCCAAACGCATGGCATTGCTGATGTAGGGCCCCCTATCCAGGTCATTGACGAAAAGCGTGTTGATTTCTGAAATATTATTTTCTATACAACGCTCAATCAAGGCATCAGTAATTTCATCATTGACGTTGGCAATCAACTCCCCGGTCGACTGTTCAATGACATTGTGCCCTAAAATCTTGCCAATTAAATATTCCCGCGGGACTTCAACTTCAGTCATACCGGCTTTATTCATTTCCCGAATATGCTTGGCGGTAATTCTGCGGCCTTCTTCAACCAATGCCTGTCCGTTGTATTTGATGTCGAATGCGGCAATTTCGCCACGCATCCTTTCAGGCACAATGTGGAACAAACACTGTTCCGCACTCAACGTAAATTTATTAGTTTCGAAGAATATTTTAATCATTTCTTCGTTATCAAAACCTAAAGCCCGCAGCAAAATGGTGGCGGGGATTTTTCTGCGCCTGTCTATCCGTACATACACACAGTCTTTATGATCAAACTCGAAATCAAGCCATGATCCACGGTAAGGAATCACCCGCGCATTGAATAATAATTTACCCGATGAATGGGTTTTACCTTTATCATGGTCAAAAAACACGCCTGGCGAACGGTGCAATTGCGAGACAATCACGCGCTCCGTCCCATTGATGACAAAAGTTCCGTTTTCTGTCATTAAAGGCAATTCGCCCATGTAGACTTCTTGTTCACGAATGTCTTTGACGACCTTGGCATTGGCCGGGGCTTCTTTGTCATAAATGACCAGACGCACCAAAACCCTTAGGGGCGCGGCAAAGGTAGCCCCCCGTTGTTGACATTCCCTGACATCAAAAACGGGTTCTCCTAACCTGTATTTCACATACTCAAGCACCGCATAACCGGAATGGCTCTCAATTGGAAACACGCTGGAAAAAGCAGAATGCAAGCCAATATCGGCACGTTTCTCAGGCGTCACGCCCAGTTGCAAAAAGCTGGCATAAGAATTAATTTGTGTTGCCAGAAGATAAGGGACTTCGAGTACTTCGGTGCTTTTGCCAAAGTTATTTCGAATACGCTTTTTTTCGGTAAAAGAATAGGACATATCGCTTCCAAACTTTTCGTCATGAAATGTTTTTACTGCACAATTAATGTAAACAGTAAAAGGCCGGTGACTATTGCCACCAGCCATACTTAAAAGACCTAGGTCTCAATAGGTGTCAATATTATTACTTAATATCGACTGTCGCACCTGCTTCTAACAGTTGCTTTTTAATAGTTTCGGCTTCGGCTTTAGGTATACCTTCTTTCAACACAGTTGGCACGCCTTCTACCGCATCTTTCGCTTCTTTCAAGCCTAAGCCTGTAATAGTACGGACAGTTTTAATAACAGAAACCTTGTTTTCACCAAAACCGGTCAATACAACGTCGAACTCGGTTTGTTCTTCTGCCGCAGGAGCAGCCGCTCCAGCAGCAGGCGCAGCAGCAACAGCGACCGCCGCTGCGGAAACGCCAAATTTTTCTTCCATCGCTGAAATTAAGGCAACGACTTCCATAACGCTCATATTTGAGATAGCTTCCAAGATATCTTCTTGTGTTAATGCCATTTTTTGTTCCTCTAAAAATAAATTAGTTTTAACTGGTTAGATTTGAAGCCTATGCAGCTTCTTTCTGATCTCTGATCGCCGCTACGGTGCGGACCAATTTTGCATGCGGTTCGGCCAAAGTACGGACAAATTTCTCTATTGGCGCCTTCATAACCGCCATCAACAGACTGATAGCCTGATCACGGGTCGGCAGGCTTGCCAGACGCCCAAGCTCTGATGAATCAAATAACTGACCACCAATAGCAACCACTTTGGGAATTAATTTGTCATGACTTTTGGCAAATTCGCCAATCAAACGCGCGGCTGCACCAGGATCTTCCATTGAGAATGCAATCAACAAGGGGCCAACCAAGCCGCTTTGCATACACTCAAATTCTGTTCCGGCAACAGCCCGTCTTGCCAGGGTATTTTTTACGACCCGCAGATAAACGCCTGTCTCCCTCGCAGTTTTGCGCAGTTCGGTCAATTCCGTCACTGTCAATCCACGATACTCCGCAGCAATTGCAGAATGAGCTTTAGCGGCGTATGTAGCGACTTCTTCTACGACAGCTTTTTTGCTATCTAAATTTAGTGCCACAGTTTACCTCCGATGAATTTCTGAATAATTCAGATTGATAAAATGCATCTTTTTTCCAGATGCTCCTTACGGCTCTTTTCCCCAGTTAAAATCTTAGGTTCCAGTTTCCGTCTGCGCAGAAAATTAAGTTTTGCAACACCTGCGGTCTTTGACGGTCACCGTGGTTAAACGGCAACCCAAAGTCTTTGCTTTAGCCAGCTATGCTGCTTGGGTCCAACCACAAACCCGGCCCCATTGTCGAGGACAGGGTGATTTTTTTGATATAAACGCCTTTGGCAGAAGATGGCTTGGCTTTTCTTAAATCAGCCAATAACGCTTCCAAATTGCCTTGAATAGCCTCCGCATCAAAGCTAACCTTTCCTAATGTGCAATGAATGATGCCACCCTTATCGGTACGATAACGAACCTGACCTGATTTGGCATTTTTCACGGCAGTGGCAACATCGGCAGTAACCGTACCAACTTTCGGGTTAGGCATCAAACCCCTAGGCCCTAAAATCTGGCCAAGTTGCCCGACCACGCGCATTGCGTCCGGCGAAGCAATAACCACATCAAAATTCATCTCACCTTTTTTGACAAGATCACCTAAATCATCCATCCCAACAATATCAGCTCCCGCCGCTCTTGCCGCATCTGCATTAGGCCCTTGGGTAAAAACCGCAACCCTTACCGTTTTTCCGGTTCCGTTCGGCAACACCGTGGCCCCCCGGACATTTTGATCTGACTTACGTGGATCGACACCCAAGTTGACGCTGACATCAATCGCTTCGTTGAACTTAGATGTGCTTAATTCTTTTAACAAACCTACCGCTTCTACGATGGTATATTGTTTAGCCCTGCTTACCTTTTCTTTTACCAGCTTTGCTTTTTTGGATAACGTAGCCATTACAAACCCTCCACATTCAGGCCCATGCTGCGCGCACTGCCTGCAATTGTTTTTATCGCAGCATCAAGACTTGCCGCATTTAAATCTTCCATTTTAATCTTAGCAATTTCTTCCAATTGCTCACGCGTAACAGTACCCACCTTTTTGGTATTGGGATTGCTGCTACCGCTCTTTAATCCCGTGGCTTTCTTCAGGAGAATTGATGCTGGGGGGGTTTTGGTAATAAAAGTAAAGCTTCTGTCACTATAAACCGTAATTACTACGGGCAAGGGGAGCCCTTTTTCGACATCCTGGGTCTTGGCATTGAATGCCTTACAAAACTCCATGATATTTACGCCACGCTGACCTAACGCAGGGCCGATAGGCGGACTTGGATTAGCTTCGCCTGCCTTTACTTGCAATTTTATGTATGCAGCTATTTTCTTTGCCATTTTTAACTCCGATATGGGTACAAACGCATTTCAGCTCCCCGTAGAAACAAAAATCCCAGCCTTATGCAGGCAGGGATCTTTAAAAATCTTATTTAAACTAACTACTAGCCTTTTTCGACTTGAGAAAAACCTAACTCAACAGAAGTGGATCTGCCAAAAATCAGAACCGATATTTTAAGCTTGCTCTTTTCGTAATTAACCTCTTCGATAGCGCCATTAAAATCTTTAAAGGGACCATCGACAATCCTCACCACTTCACCTGCTTCAAACAAAACCTTTGGCCTTGGCTTATTGACACCCTCTTCAACCCTGTTTAATATAGCCATCGCTTCTTTTTCAGAGATCGGAGCCGGCCTATCGGACACGCCGCCAATAAAACCCAAGACTTTTGGAATATCTTTAACCAAATGCCATGTTTGATCAGTCAATTCCATTTGTACCAACACATATCCAGGAAAGAATTTTCTTTCGCTTTTACGCTGCTGACCCATGCGCATTTCAACCACTTCCTCAGTTGGAACGAGTATTTTTCCAAAATATTGCTCGAGGCCATCACGCTTTATCCTTTCTTCCAACGACTGCTTAACCTTATTTTCAAAATTGGAATAAGCGTGTACAACATACCATCGTAATGACATCCTTATTACCCGCCCTGACCAGTTAAAAGGCGCACACCCCAAAACAAAAAGGTATCCAACAACCACAACACCAAGCCCACCACAGACACCATAGCAAAAACAAGCAAGGTGGTACGGACAGTTTCTTCGCGGTTAGGCCAAACCACCTTTTTGACCTCTTGCCTTGATTCAAGGGCGAACACCCAAACCGTGCGACCCAAACCCGTAGTCAGCATCATGGCAACCACAGCAGAAAATACAGCCAATAGCCCAATAACCCTAAACAAAAGCTTAACGTCCGAAAAATAATAGAACCCAGCGATACCGGCAACAACTAAAACTACGGATAAAACCTGCTTGACAATATCAAGAACAGGTACATCAGCTTCTGCTTGGCTATTCATGCGCTATGGAATATGAAATTAGAAAATTGATGTTTTAATCTGAATGGCAGGCCAGGAGGGTCTCGAACCCCCAACCCGCGGTTTTGGAGACCGCTATTCTACCAATTGAACTACTGACCTATTCAGACAAAACTTTAAATAGCTAGATATGATATATTACAAAAAAATATTATTCAAGCCATAATGAAAGGATGCCAACAAATTGACGCACCATATAAGCTATTCAATAATGGAAGCGACGACGCCGGCACCGACGGTGCGGCCACCTTCGCGGATAGCAAAACGCAAGCCCTCTTCCATCGCAATCGGCGAGATCAATTTCACGCTGACCGAGATGTTGTCGCCGGGCATGACCATTTCCACGCCTTCGGGCAGTTTGACCGCACCGGTCACGTCGGTGGTGCGGAAGTAGAACTGCGGGCGGTAGCCGTCGAAGAACGGGGTATGGCGGCCGCCTTCTTCCTTGGACAGGACGTAAATCTCGGCATTGAAGTGGGCGTGCGGCTTGATGGTGTTTTTGTGCGCCAAGACCTGGCCGCGCTCGACATCGTCGCGCTTGGTGCCGCGCAACAGCAGGCCGACGTTGTCGCCCGCTTCGCCTTGGTCCAGTAATTTGCGGAACATTTCGACGCCGGTGACGGTGGTTGACACGGTCGGGCGGATGCCGACGATTTCAACTTCCTGGCCGACCTTGATCACGCCACGTTCGATACGGCCGGTCACCACGGTGCCACGGCCTGAGATTGAGAACACGTCTTCGATGGGCATCAGGAAGGCGCCGTCAACGGCGCGCTCAGGCAACGGGATGTAAGTGTCAAGGGCTTCAACCAAGCGGACGACGGAAGGCGCACCGATTTCGCTGGTGTCGCCGTTCAACGCCAGCAGGGCGGAGCCTTTGATGATCGGGGTGTCGTCGCCAGGGAATTCGTACATGTCCAGCAGTTCGCGGATTTCCATTTCCACCAGTTCCAACAATTCTTCGTCGTCAACCATGTCGGCCTTGTTCAGGAACACGACGATGTAAGGGACGCCAACCTGCCGCGACAACAGGATGTGCTCGCGGGTCTGCGGCATCGGGCCGTCAGCGGCCGAGCAGACCAGGATGGCGCCGTCCATTTGCGCCGCACCGGTGATCATGTTTTTGACATAGTCGGCATGGCCGGGGCAGTCAACGTGGGCATAGTGGCGTACGGCCGATTCATACTCAACGTGTGAAGTGGCGATGGTGATACCACGCGCGCGCTCTTCGGGGGCGTTGTCAATTTGATCGAAGGCTTTAACTTCACCGCCTTGCAGCTCGGCCATCACCTTGGTCAGCGCGGCGGTCAATGTTGTCTTGCCATGGTCAACGTGCCCGATGGTGCCTACGTTGACGTGCGGCTTGCTACGTGAAAATTTTTCTTTGGCCATGAAAATACACCTTTAATCTATCGACATTGCAAATGGAGCTCATAACCGGATTCGAACCGGTGACCTCTTCCTTACCAAGGAAGTGCTCTACCTACTGAGCTATATGAGCACAACCCAATAATTGGAGCGGGTGATGGGAATCGAACCCACGTGATCAGCTTGGAAGGCTGGAGTTCTACCATTGAACTACACCCGCTTTTAACTAAAAATATGAGATGGTGGAGGGGGGAGGATTCGAACCTCCGAAGGCAGAGCCGGCAGATTTACAGTCTGATCCCTTTGGCCGCTCGGGAACCCCTCCAGTATCGGGTAAGCTCTACATTATCGTAAACAAGCTTTATAATGTCAACAGATTGTTTAATAAATTTACTTAAATCGTCTTTATCCAGTCTCAAAAATACTTTCAATGGCAATAAATACTATCCACACACCTAAAAAACTAGTGGTATTGCCAATAATTTCCGTAAAAATACCCCTTCCCCCTATTTCGTCCAAATCAAAACTTATGGTAATTTTTGTCAAAACCCCTGCTTTCTATAAGCAACCCCGATAACACTACTCAAAATCGAATTGATACTAATATAATAGCCACTTAATTTATTTACTTATTAGGAAACATACATGAACCCTTCAGATTGGTTTACCGAAGAATTACCTGGTGCCGACTCCGCCTTCTCTTTAAAGATAAAAAAGAAACTGCACGGGGAACAATCGGCGTTCCAGTTTTTGGAAATTTATGAAACCGAAGGTTTCGGCAACCTGATGGTCATTGACGGCTGCACGATGGTATCCACCCGCGATAATTTCTTTTATCACGAAATGATCAGCCATCCGGCCTTATTCACGCATCCTGAACCTAAAAGAGTATGGATTATCGGCGGCGGTGATTGCGGCACTTTAAAAGAAGTGTTGAAACATAGCTCGATTGAACAAGCCATCCAGATCGATATTGACGAACGGGTGACCCGCCTTGCTGAAATTTATTTCCCTGAACTTTGTGAATCAAACAGCGACCCACGCGCGGAATTGAAATTTATCGACGGCATCAAATGGGTCAAAGACGCCGAACCCAATTCTGTCGATATCATTATTGTCGACAGCACAGATCCCGTCGGCCCTGCGGAAGGCTTGTTCAGCAAAGCGTTTTACCAAGATTGCTTCAACTGCCTGACAGAACACGGCATGGTTGTCCAGCAAAGCGAATCAGCCTTGCTTCACCTAAAATTGATAGGTGAAATGCGAGATGCGATGAGTTCTGCGGGCCTTGGGTATTTGCAGACGCTGTTTTTCCCACAATGTATCTACCCATCAGGTTGGTGGAGCGCGACCATTGCCAGTAAATCCAGCTTGGCAAACTTCCGCGAATTGGATGCCGCTAACAAGCCTTTCGATACCCGCTATTACAACGCTGATATCCACAAAGCGGCATTGGCGCAACCAGAATTTTTTAAAAAGGCTTTTTCCCTATAAATGCACGAGTTAAATTCTTTTAGGCTCATCGAGCGCATCAGCAACTTGTTACGCTCGGAAGAGCGTAAAAAATATGCCGCAATCGGTTTGCAGCCAGTACATATCCAAGTTTTGGATTATTTATCGACCTGCAACCGTTTCAGCGACACCCCTGCTGCCGTGGCTGAATACCTAGGCATGACCAAAGGCACTATTTCCCAATCGATTCAAGTGCTTGAACGTAAAAATTATGTCGAAAAAAGCCAGGACAGCCAAGACGGTCGCGTTGTGCATCTGGCTTTATCGACACAAGGCAAGCAATTGCTGGATGAACTTAAGCCCGTTGACGTATTCGCCCAGGCGCAAGCCGCCATTTCCTCACACGGATTTACGACTATTGAAGCGGCATTGAACGAAATCCTTATCGAATTACAAAAAGCCAACAATACCAAAAGTTTTGGGGTCTGCCATTCCTGTGTTAATTTCGTCGAAGTGGAAGACCATTATTTATGCAATTTAACCCAGTTGCCATTAAGCCAAAACGATTCAAAGAAAATATGTCGTGAGCATGTTCTGGCTGATGACTTTAATTTATCTACTAAACCTCTTTTTTAGTAGGCCTTTTTTTTCAATGTGAGAACCCGCATGTTTGACCCTAAAGCCATAGATGATATTGCCAACCGTTTAGCTGGTGCCATTCCGCCCGGTTTAAACAATCTTAAAGAAGACCTGGAAAAAAACTTCCACGCCATTTTACAAAGTGCATTAAGCAAATTGGATTTGGTGGCCCGTGAAGAATTTGAAGTCCAGAAAATGGTTCTGGCTAAAACCCGCTCCAAACTCGAAGATCTGGAAAAACGCGTTATTGAAATAGAACAACGGCTAACCGGTAAAGAAGAAATGTAATTCAAGCAGGTTCGTGTCAAGCCAACTCTTACAACTTAAAGTGCGGGTCGGCGGATAATATCCCTTCAAAAGATGGTAGTCCTGCAATCGGAATGATAAGGCATTCACTGAGACGACTGCGCGTCCTTTAAGGAAGCGCAGTCGTGCCCATAAAACGGCAAGTTTGACTTTTTACAAATCATTCCGATGGCAGGACTACCCAAAAGATGCTATCTGTATCGGTTTATTTCAACAAAGGCATTGCCCGCCGCTTTTACAAGAAACCCATTTTTTTACAAGCTAAAGTCATGGGCAGCATATATTTTTTGCCCATCATTGGTGCTTAAGAATATGTAAAGCATAAAAATAAATCCAATCCAATTCAATTCAATTCAATTCAATTCAATTCAATTCATTTCAATTCAATAAGTTACAAAACAATAACCATCAACGCAAATACAAACGCAAAAATCACCCACAACGTAATTTTAGCCTGCAACGTCAAACCTGCCTTAAATTGTTCAAATTCAAACTTGATCGAGTGCAGTTTATTATCGGAATTCAAAATCCTACGGCAACGGCCCTTAACACTTTGCCGCTCTTCCTCCGCCACTTCCTGCTCTATCAGTTCAATAATTTTCGAATAAAAACTGCCACATTCAGGACAGCGCATCTCTTGTTGGTCGGTTTCGTGACCACATGAAGGGCATTTTTTCATGACAAACTCCTGATATTAGCGCCTGGGATCAATTAAAATCCACCCGATACGGCTCCATGACAATCGCATCGACTTGTTGGCCTAACATGATGATTTTGCCGTTATACCGCTGTTCGCCAGTAGACGAAAATTCAAACGCAAACGTGCGTTGCAAGCGCATTTTCCCTGTCTTATCCCTTTTTAACCACAGGCCATGCCCTGCAATGTAATCATCAAGCATTTGCACGTCTACGGACTGGCAATACGCCTGGGTTGCTTGGTAAGCGATTTGCTTCACTTTTTGACCGTGGTACCAATATAAAAAACCAAGCACTAATAAGGCGATTAAAAAAATATGATCTATCATGGCGGGCGTTGGCTCATAAAATGAAGTGTGAAGCTGATATTGTACTAACATTCGCCTTAAAAGCGGCGATGGCCTGTATCAATGGGACACGCAAATATTGTTTCCTTATTGATTTGCCGACAACTAATGGTAAATTAAGCCGACTGTTATCCGTCCGTTTGCAACCGAACCCACTCTAAACTCCTATTTTTAAGACCGCCATGCCCTCTGAACTCACCCTCGTTGAAATCTTGCCTACTGCGGCACACAAATACTCCGTCATCTGGCTGCACGGCTTAGGGGCGGATGGCCATGATTTTGAAACCATTGTGCCAGAACTGCATTTACAGGCCGTAGCCCATATCCACTTTATATTTCCTAACGCCCCTATCCAGCCAGTAACAATCAATCGCGGTGCCAAGATACGCTCATGGTACGACATTTTCGAAGCCACACTGGTTAGAAAAGTCGATATCCCAGGCATATACCAATCTGCCGAGGCCATCAACCGGCTTATTGGACGGGAAATTGCCTTAGGCATTGCTTCGGAACACATTTTGCTCGCGGGATTTTCGCAAGGGGGCGTCATCGCACTCCATGCGGGTTTGCGCTACCCCAAAAAACTGGCGGGAATTGTCGCGTTATCGACTTATTTGCCGACTGTCGAGCAACTCAAATCCGAAGGCAGTGCAACAAATTACAGCACCCCCATTTTTATGGCGCATGGCATCCTCGACAGCGTGGTGGACATTGAAACCGCCAAAGCGGCTTTTGATTCCTTGGAAGCACTGGAATACCAGATCAAATGGCATGATTACCTGATGGAACATTCAGTCTGCGTCGAAGAAATACATCATATTGCGGCATTTATAAACTCATGTTTCCATCAAGCATAAAACCATCAGGCATAAAAAAGGGCGCACCGTCACCGGCACACCCTGTTTGACCCAATTAAAACGGGGCTATCCAGCGTTTACTGCATTGGCAATCTCATTAAAAGCCTCAACCCTGGCTTTACCGGTTTTCACCAAATCGACACCGGTGTCAACGACCATTTGGCACAAACTTGGTGTTTTGTAAACCATAAGACATAAATAACCGACCGCCGGAACAGCAATCAAGGCACTGATGAAACCGTGCAAACCGAAAAGCCCCATCAGCTTAGTCAACATCACTATGGCATCAAGCGGCAATAACACCATCGCCCCAAAATAAGCGATCACCATAAACGTAAACAAAACAAAAACCACAAACTGTAGCAACCTGACCAACGCAACGTTCACTTTTTTCATAACTCTCAATATCCGAATAACTTTAGGAAGCTTGGGGGTAGGTTATTCTTTATTAAAGCCCCCTTTTTGAGTGGGCGATTATACCTTAAAGCATCCAGAATACTTTATTTTTCTTGCCAGCGGACCGCTAAACAGCTTCAAAGCAAATCCGGTTAATTGCCGTGCCCTGTAATCCCGCATCAATGGCCTTACGGTCAAACTGCGGCGCAAGCAATTGAATTAATTCATACATATAACCGCGTAAATAAACATCGCGGCGTAGGCCAAGATAGGTGGTGCTGGAAGGAAAAAGATGGCTGGCGTCAATGATGCCCAAGCCGCCGTCACGTTCAGGGTCGAATGCGATATTCGCCAACAAGCCGATCCCCAAACCCAGGTTGACATACGTTTTAATCACATCGGCATCAATTGCTGTCAGCACCACATTCGGGACTAAACCCGCCTCGGCAAACACCCGATTGACCACAGACCCCCCGGTAAAAGTGAAATCATAAGTAATGAGCGGGTATTGGGAGATTTTTTCCAAGGTCAACGGCAGGTCATTGAACAATGGATGCGAATGCGGGGCAATGATGCAGCGGTTCCATTGATAACATGGGAAGCACAACAACTTGTCATAACTGCTGATCACTTCGGTGGCAATGCCAATATCGGCCTCGCCTCTGGCAACCTGTTCGGCAACTTGCGTGGGATTGCCTTGATGGATATGCAGCTTCACATCGGGATAACGCTGTATAAACGCCTGTACCGCCGATGGCAACCGGTAACGTGCCTGCGTGTGCGTGGTCGCCAAGGTCAAGCTGCCCGTTTCTTTTTGGCTGAACTCCTCGCTAACCCGTTTGATATTTTCAATTTCCCGCAATGCCCTCTCAGCCAACGTTAAAATCAATTTCCCCGACTCGGTGACCCCCGTTAAACGCTTGCCGTTGCGCTCAAAAACATGCAGGTTCAATTCTTCCTCCAACAATTGGATCTGCTTGCTGATTCCCGATTGTGAAGTATGGAGGATTTCGGCGGCCTGGGAAATATTCAAATTCTGGCGTGCGATTTCACGCACATAGCGTAGCTGATGTAGCTTCATAGCCAAGTTTTATATAACTAAAAGATATAACTATAGAATAACATATCATTAATAGTTATAGAAAACCGCTGATAAGATGCCGTCATCTAATTTTAACAACGGCAGACATTATTTCTTATGAATTTAGCATATTCTTTTTCCGGGCTATTGGTCGGGCTTTTAGTCGGTGTTACCGGAGTCGGTGGTGGTTCGTTAATGACGCCGTTATTGGTATTTTTATTTGGTTTCAAGCCATCGGTCGCCGTCGGCACGGATTTATTGTTTGCCGCGATCACCAAAACCGGCGGCGTTTGGGTACACCATACCAAACACAGCTCAGTCGATTGGAAAGTGGTCACCTGGATGGCGGCGGGCAGCATTCCTTTTGCCATCTCAACATTGCTGGTGCTAAAACATTTTATGGATGTCGGCAAAGAAACCACGGTGGCGATCACTTTCACGCTGGGTATCGCGCTGTTGCTGACGGCAGTCTCTTTGCTGGTGCGCAGTGTCATGATGCACAGGGCAGAAAAAGTTGTCATCCCTGTAGAAGATGAAGACAATCTTGAAGTTATCGGACGTTTTCATCACCTGCAAATTCCGGCGACGATCTTGACCGGTGCTGTCTTAGGTATCCTGGTGACTTTATCTTCCGTTGGCGCAGGTGCATTAGGAACCGTCGCGCTATTATTCTTGTATCCTAAAATGAAAACCGTCAAAATTGTCGGCACCGATCTAGCCCATGCCATCCCGCTCACCGCCGTTGCCGGTCTTGGGCATCTCAGCTTGGGCAACGTGGATTTGGTCTTGTTGGGCAGTTTGCTGGTCGGCTCCATACCAGGCATTTGGATAGGCAGCCATCTGAGCGCGAAAATCCCTGAGCGATTCTTGCGTCCCGTATTGGCAACCATTTTATTGTTGATTGGTTTAAAATTTGTCTTGGCGTAGAATCCAAACTTTAGGGCGAATGGGTTGGATATTTTGGACTTCCGCCCAAACTTGTCTTAACGAAAACCTAAGTGAAACATCAGGATACTTTTAAAGACGTTGCCAAACAGATCAGCACAGCCACGGGCAAACATTTTGAGCCGCTGGTAGCACAGCCCATAACCGGAGGCGACATCAATTCCGCCTTCCGTTTACAAGGTGGTGAGCAAAGCTATTTTGTCAAACTCAACCGCCCCCAGTTATTAGACATGTTTGAAGCGGAGCAAGCCGGATTACATGAACTGGCCGCCTCCCAAACACTGCGTGTCCCCCTCCCCATCGTATCTGGCAAAACCGAAGGCCATGCGTTTTTGGTGATGGAACACATTGTCTGGGGCGCAAACACAAGCACCACCAGCCGTTTATTAGGACAACAACTGGCTCTGATGCACCAGCCGCAACAAGCGTATTTTGGTTGGCATCGTGACAACACCATCGGTAGCACACCGCAAAGCAACCGGCAACACGCAGATTGGCCCACTTTCTGGCGCGACCAACGTCTTGGCGTCCAATTAAATCTGGCAAAAGCCAATGGCTATGGCGGACGCCTGCAATCACTGGGCGAACAACTTTGCGGACATATCAACGCATTTTTTAGCAGCTACCACCCCACACCCTCCCTGTTGCACGGCGATTTATGGGGCGGCAACACCGCCGTTGACCAACAAGGCCGTCCCGTTATTTTTGACCCCGCCTGTTATTACGGTGACCGCGAAACCGATTTGGCAATGACCGAATTGTTCGGCGGATTTGACCGGGACTTTTATGCCGCCTATCAATCGGCTTGGCCCGTAGATCCGGGTTTTAGCACACGCAAAATCCTGTACAATCTCTACCATATTTTGAATCATCTGAATTTGTTTGGCGGCGGCTATGCACGGCAGGCGGAAAGCCAGTTGGCAAAACTACTGTCGGAAATTAAATAAAAGCCACCAAAACAAAAACGTTTTTACCGCCAGTCCAGTTGATTATTGGAAATAAGCGCAAACCGTATTGAACCGCTTCGTCATGATGACGGTCACGTTGCAACCTATAACCCTAGAGCGCAATAATGTTTCACGTGATTGAACCGCTTCGTCATGATGACGGTCACGTTGCAACCTATAACCCTAGAGCGCAATAACGTTTCACGTGATTGAACCGCTTCGTCATGATGACGGTCACGTTGCAACCCTTAACTGAAGCCACCGCTTCCCTTTCCAGAGAAACGTATGATAAAAATAATCCACCTTAGCTTTATTTTGCTGTCAATTTTCAGCTTTGTCGGCAGGGTCATCCTATCTGAAACCCACCCCGCCTTGCTCAAACAACCCCTCTTTAAAATAGCCCCGCATGTGATTGATAGCCTGCTGTTACTCAGCGGCATCATCTTGGTTTTCCAAGGCTCTTGGCTATCAGGGGAAAATGCCTGGCTGGTCGGCAAAGTCCTTGGCTTGCTGGGTTATATAGGCTTGGGCGTCGTCACCCTGCGTACACGCGGCACCAACCGCTGGCTGGCTTTTGCCGGTGCGATGGCGTGTTTTGTTTACATCGGCATTGTCGCTGTCACCAAAAACCCGTTGTTTTTCTTGTAAACCGGTTCACTGATAGCCAGCCGCCACCTTACATGAGCTGGCGGCTGGTTTATACAGGCAATAATTCTTCTGCCAAAACAGGAAGCGCACTTACAAATAAAAGTGAATATCGCCGATTTTCTCCTCCAGCCATCTCAAAACCTCCTTGCCATTCCTCAAACTAAGCATATCTTCAAAAACGGCTTGACCGCCCAGCACCCGCAAACGCATCAGTTTGGCTTTCAATTGCTGTTGTTCATTGACGCTAAAATGATAGTGGCCCAGCAATTCCTTAAAACAAGCGGGTTCTGCAACACCTAGCGGCCCCGCCAGTCTATCGAGTTGCGCTATCACTTGCACAATCGCCTTAACATGGGTGGCAAGCATCCCGCTGACGGTTTGTACGGTCACTTGTGTGATTGGATTGACTTGGTTGTCGGAAACAACTTTAAAGGCTTGTATCAACTCGCCGGTGGAAAACCGCACTGCAATTTCATAAAACGCGGACGCTTCCATGTCGCATAATTCATCATGCCGATATTCAAGCTGCGGCTTCGCGCTGGTTTGGATGCCCGTGGTTGCGCAGGGCGGTTTGAACACCAGCGGCGGGTAATAACATCTCTGACTATCCGCATCGGTGATTTTGTTGAGCAAAAACAGACTGCCTAGCGGATAATTTTGGTGTCCGGCAATACCGATATTCACCAGCACCGGATTGGGGGATGGGGCGAACAAAGCCTGGGTGTAGGCAACGCCCGCCGCCATTGCGCTTTTACCGACCCCGGTTACAGTAAGGCTAATATTGTCGCGTGTGAACACCGCAAACGCTTGCACACGCAAGTCTTTTTTCAGGCGGAAATGCTCAATAAAGGGTTTTGCTTCACAAGGTAAAGCCGTGTAGATAAAAATGGGTTGCTGCATAAATGGTGCACGACACGAGTAAGATAGACCAGCCACGAGGGATGGCAAACGCTGTTTATTACGACATTACCGATTATTTCTCCTTATACCCATCTTTTCAATGCGCTTGAAGCGATATTGTTTTTATGCGCGGTGTCAGGCCTGAAATACACTTCAAACGGTCACGTTTTCGGTTGTTAGTGGGAGGGGAAGGGAGCGCGGGCATCCTGCCCGCCACTTGCGGTCAAGATGACCGCGCTCCAAAAACTGAAAACTTGACTGTTCAGAGTATAGCTTCGTGCCTTCCCCGTGTCCTTTGCGGTAAATAAAAACTGGTGTTGATGTGTTGCCCGGATGTTGGATGGCAAGTGTTGGCGAAATATTTCGACAACAATATGTATATAAATAGTTAATAATTACAACATAATTACAATTATTTGGTGCAAAACAACGCATAATCGCACCTAGTTGATACATTTTAATTTCCTCTAGCCCTCTCTTTCTAACATCAAAGCCATACTTTTACCCGTTAAATTGTGGGATATTTCTCATTATTTTAAACAAATTAACACAAAAATATTGAAATAGATCTTATGGCACATACATTGCTAAATTTAGATTGAAGTCTCTTACCTTGATGCACATTCCCGACTTTCAGGCACAGGCCAATAGCTTGCTGCTTGCTTCATAAGATTGTCACTGAGCCTATCTATGATGATCTTGTCTTGAATGATTGCATCAGTCTTAATGGAGGATTACCAATGTTAGATTTAATGACTTTCTTAGACGATATGACTATTAAGTGGCCGGCCACTTTATCACCAGAAGGCGTAGCGGTTATCTTGCTGGCTTTTTTCGGCCTGTTTTCTTGGCTGGAGCAGCTTTTTCCGCATCGGCATCTGCCTGGGACGAATCTGCGCCGCTCGTATGCCACCAACATCAGCTTTTTTGTCGTGAACAACACCCTGATGTCTTTGTTGTCGGTATCATCGCTGTTTTTTCTGGCGCAACATTTCTCACAACAAGGCTTGCTACGTTATATCAACAATTCTTTAGTCCAATTCACCGTATCATTCTTGCTGTTGGATTTACTACTATATACTTGGCATAGATTGTGCCACCGCTTGGATAGCCTGTGGCTGTTCCATCGGGTGCATCACAATGACCCTTATCTGAACACATCAACCGCTTTTCGGGTGCATGTGCTGGAGTTATTGATCACCAACCTACTGAAAGCGGGATACATCGTCTTGCTAGGAGTTGACCAATTGATGATGCTGGTCAATGAAATGGTGATTATGCTGTTCACACTATTTCACCACACCAATATAAGGTTTACAGGTGAGAAAACCTTGGGCAGCCTGATTATTGCTCCATACTTGCACCGCACCCATCATTCCACCGAGCGTCATGAGCATGACAGCAATTATGGCGCGGTATTATCTATTTGGGACCGCCTGTCAGGTACGCTCAACGAGCGTGAGCCGAAGACAATCGGCATTAAAGGTGACTCACCACAGGATCTTATCAATTTGCTTAAATTGGGTTTTAACATGCCAACATCGGTTTCTATAGAACAGCCATTACCGGCTAATTTAGAATTCATGATTGCAGAAGCGGCTTATTACCGTGCAGAAAAACGTAATTTCTCGCCTGGTTACGAATTGCTGGACTGGCTGGAAGCCAAAAAAGATATTCTCAAACGTATCTATGGCGAAGAAATGCTCAAAAAGCAGCCGGCAAAATATGGTTTGATGGCATTAAATTGAGCTGTTTAAGTATTAAACACATTAAAGCTTGCACACTAGATTCCGGCACCCCTTGCCGGAATTCTTTTATACGAGTTGGGGTTCAGAGTAAAGTTAATTGTGGTAAAACAACCAGACAAGGCAATCAACCGAGCATATTTAAATTTACTCTGACCCCAGTTATTTTTTTCGGGGCGGTGGCAACAGCCGTATCGTTGCCCGACATTCAAGCATCCGATGACGGAATGTTGCAATGAAACCGATGGCCCTTCAATTATCAGACAGTGAAGTGTTGGGCATAAACAGCATGCCCGACCTACCCGGCTGGGATTCCTTACGTCATCCCAGCCTACGGGCTGGTACGGGTCATTGGGGCCGCCCAAGCCATCGGCGGGCGGGGCGGGGGTGATGTTTTCCTGAGCGAGGTAGGTCGGGCAACAGCCGTATCGTTGCCCGACATTCAAGCGTCCGAAAACAGGAAGCCGCAATGAAAGCGATTGCCCGTCAATTATAGGATGGTGGAGTGTCGGGCATAAACAGCATGCCCGACCTACCCGGCTAGCGGCGAATCTTACGGGTTATATATCCAATCAGGATAAGCATCATTTTCAGCGTAATAGATCAGTAAAGCATAACGCTCCTCATCTGTTGGTACACGCTCTTCGAAAACTTCCAACACCTCTTTTGCAATGTTAATTTCAAGAAAGTAAGTTAGTCCGAGATCTACTATTTCTTTAGGTACGTGAAGATCAACATCTAACGGCCTAACATCGGCTTCTGAATCTAATGTCCAAGGCTTTTTTGCAAAAATAACATCATTATTTTCATCTTGTGTTTCTTGGATTTGATCAAGTGCATTTATTAATTTCATAGTTGACCTCTAGTACTGGTTACCCCAAAGTTTAAAACCACCTTCACGATTAGGATGTAGTATGGATTGCCAAGGGCCTCCTTGGTGTTGGCTTCTCGGAACCAGTTGCATTATTCCGGGTTGGTCTGGAACATGATGCCAGGTCCATCCATCAGCCCGCGTAGGGCGCATTAGCGATAGCGTAATGCGCCGGATGTTTGAACGCCGACTGCGGTGCAATACGGCTATCGCCTATTGCACCCTACGGTGTGCGCCTTACCGCGTTGTTGGCGGAGCGCTCAAAGAGCAGGTGGCCTTGGCCGTCGTAAACATAACGCCGGGTCCCGCCGGTCCCGGTCTTCAACACCCGCTGGCGGTTGGCGTCATACGCATAGGGGCTTCAAAGTGTTAAGTGCGTGTTTTAAAAGTACGGCGGTGGTGAAAACTGAGGTTTTTTAGATCAAATTCATCTTGAAACAAGGTGATTTCATCCAATTTTCCAATGTTACGTTCGGGCAACCCAGTTGATTGTGACCAATTTTTACTAAATCGAGACTTTTAAAACACGAACTAAGGTTTACATGTTATCGAATGGACTTTCGAAAATGTCAGATGTGTTTTCCACAATCTTAAAGCTCGCTGCTACAACTAGAAAACGATTGCCATTAGAAACAAGAACATGAATATATGAAATTGGCACGGGACTACGAATTATCGTTTGCAAATTCTGAAATTCTTCTAAAGTCGGTTCAGTAACTTCCAAATTAAAAATAAACCTAGGCACAGACAAATATTCAATTCCCGAACAAATGATATCAATATTTGTTGTCTCATTTAAGCTTTTCGGACTACGGATTAGCAATGAACCATGGCTGACATGGTATTCCCATAATTGAAAAGTCCTGCCTAAAAAAGTACGCTGAGTAACCATTTGTGTATTCCTCATTTAAACGGGTTGGGAACGGGTTTACCGTTCATCCAAAATTGTAAAGTATCCCAAAATTGGGGGTTTTGTCTTATTTGTAAAAGCTCCCAATCTGTTGCTCCTCCTCTACCTGATGCCGCTCTCTGAATCCCTTGCCAAATATCCACCCCATCTAAATTAAAATGTACTTTGATATTGGGGTCATTAAGTGCATCGAGCCCGCGTAGGGCGCATTAGCGATAGCGTAATGCGCCGATGTTTGAAGGCCAACAGGTGCAATACGGCTATCGCCTATTGCACCCTAACGGTATGTGTCTTACGGGTTAGGGTATAGGGCGGTTTCGCGAAGCAAACCGCCACCACATCCGAAAATTATGGCGGATTGCCTCGCGGCGAATCCGCCTTACGAGTTGTGGATTTAGAAAAGGGAAAGTCTGGGCAGATTGATTTTTTTAAGAGTCAGAAAAAATCAGAGAAAATAACTAACGAAATTAGCATTACTTTAATGGTTAGCCAGTTAATGGATAAAGTCCCGAACGCTTGGCAAGCCTTCCGAATTATTGATGGTGTATTGTCCGAGTTAAGGGAAAAAGGCGAAAGTGAGGCAAAAATAGCCCTTAATTCCGTGTTTATCGTTGAGGAAATAAAAAAGGATTGTTTCCGCTGGATGCTTGAACAATCAGAGGCAATTTTCAGGCGCAAACTGGATGAAGGTACGGTTTTTTTACATTTGCTTGCCGAGCCGTTCTTTAATTTAAACTGGCAAATGGCAGAAAAAATAGAAATGCAGCGCAATTTAAACGAAACTGCCGTCACCTTAGAAAAAAGCCTGTTTGAACCCCACTATTTTTCTAATTATAACGGGCTTGAAAAAGCCGTGGCACACGCCATCAATAATAAAGACGTTGTGGCATGGTGGCACAGATTAGCGGTTAAGGGTACGGAATATTCAATACAGGGCTGGAGGCGCGAAAAAATATACTCTGATTTTCTGGTTAAATTAGAGGCGGGGGCGGATGGTATAGAAAGGCTGTATTTTGTGGAATCCAAAGGGGAACACTTGGAAGGCAACAAAGACACCGACTATAAACAAAAATTATTCAGCACTATCAATGCCACGCTCATGGGTGATATTAAGCCCAAAGGCGAATTGGAATTGATAAATTCCAAAGAAAAAATATCTTTTCACATGGTGTTTGAAAACGAGTGGGAAAACTCACTTAACAAAATTCTGGTTGCTTAAAAAATTTAAAGAATAAGGCGTAAAGACCGATGGAATTAGTAAGTAACTGTTCAAAAGTTTTTTAACAATGGCGGTTACTGTATAGTGGCCCCCAAAGTCCAGACAAAAAACACCTGTGTTAAGATAGAACTCAATTCGCACTCCATCTGAACGGCGCTGTCCCGATTTTGTTGTACGGGTTCTGATGCCTCACCCGTATCATTAAATTTATCCACAATCTTTGCACCGCCGCCGATAGCCGTTTTATGGACTTCATCGGGCGTTTTGTAAGCCAGTGATTGATGCCGGCGTTCCTGGTTATAGAATTGGAAGTACTGCGTCAATCCCATCAACAAGTCCGGCAGGTTGCCGTGCTGCTTTAAATACACTTCTTCGTATTTCACGGTCCGCCACAAGCGCCCGACAAAAATGTTGTCCAGCGCCCGGCCTCGCCCATGACCCACATGGATGTGGGGAATGCAGATATTGCAGGAGCAAATATCTGTCCATGCTGATGGTGATGCCGCACGTCCAAGGCGGCTGAACAAGCAACTTGAATAATTGTGCAACCAGCCTTGTTGGTTGCAATCGTAGTTGCCTTTTGGCGACAGGAAATAACGTACAAAGGTTAGAGGGAATTGCCCACCGACATAATCCGTTTCCTTGAGGACGGATGAACCCGACAACTGCTCTGTTAGAAATTCCATCATCGGAATCCATCCGGCATCCTTTTGTTGTATTTGTAATTGCATAGGCATTTCTTGGTCCAACGATGCCCTAACAAACGGCGAATAAACCAACCCCAAACATAAGGACAAGCAAATCAACTTAAATAAACAAAAAAACACATAACCCCCCTTAGGCATAATTTATAAAATAAGAAATCCGCATATCAATTGCAATACATCTCAAATTCATATCAACACCATTTGCTATCACGGGCAACAGAATTTCGCAAATATAATAAAACCTGTGTGCTAACATGATGTTGAATCTTATTAAAAAATCACACTTATTTCGAAAAATTACGATGTGTCTATTTCGTACATCCAAAGCCTCCCATCTGCTAACTGGCGAACAAGCCGAAGAACGGGCTTTGATTCATTTACGGGAACAGGGCCTGCAACTGGTTTGCCGCAATTTCCGCTGTAAACATGGCGAGCTGGATTTGGTCATGCAGGATCAGCACACTTTGGTGATTGTCGAAGTCAGATACCGCAAATCCGACCATTTCGGCAGTGCCGCCGAGAGCATCACACCCGCCAAGCAATCGCGTATAATAGCCGCCACACAAACCTATCTGGCAGCAAACAAAATTAATCCACCACTGCGTTTTGACGTGGTTGCCTTATCCGGTAACGGGCAACTGGATTGGATAAAAAATGCGTTTTGATGCCTGCCTACCTTCCGGCACATTCATTGAATAGTCACCCCATGAGCTTACAAGACAGAATCATCAACCATTTCTCAGATAGCATCCAATGCCAGCAGCAAACCCTGGGCAGCTTATGCGAGCTGATTGAATACGCTTCGCAACGCTTGGTTTCCACGCTGTTGAATGATAGAAAAATCTTCGCTTGCGGCAATGGACGTTCCGCCGCCACCGCACAATTGCTGGCGTCGGCCTTACTCAACCAATATGAACGTGACCGCCCGTCTTTGCCGGTGATCGGACTGAACAGCGATGCCGTGATTTTGACAGGCATTGCCAATGACCATCATTTTGATGAAATTTTCGCCAAACAACTACGCGCCTTGGGACAAAGCGGCGATATACTGGTCGTTTATTGCGATAGCCATAACGCCGCCAACCTTGCTAAAGCCATTACCGTGGCGCATGACAAGGACATATCCGTCGTCGCATTGACGGGCAACGATGGCGGCAAGATTTCGCCGTTATTGAATGAAGTGGACATAGAAATTCGCGTGCCTAGCGACTCCCGCGCCCATATCCAGGAAATCCACATTCTGATCACCCATTGCCTTTGTGATTTAATAGACCATCAACTATTTGGTTAATTTACTAACACGAGACCGACAGGTCGAATATGAAATCAAGGTGCGCCATGAAACAACTTTTGCTCTTATTTGCTGCATTATCCGCCCTCAACGGCTGCACCACCACGCCTATCAACGAAGTGGAATTGGCCTCCGAACTCGCCCAGGGCCGCCGTAGCCGTGTAGCCATCATCACTGACCAGGCGATTGAAGCGGATAGTTACGATGAATTGATCAGCGATAAAGAATTGCAGGAACTCACCCATATCAACGTCCACGCTTTCAACGGCGCGGCGTTGGTGACAGGCGAAGCACCGACTGAAGCCTTACGCACTAAAATCATCGGCATCATCCGCTTGGTGGACAATGTGAAACTGGTGCACAACAAAATCGCCATCGCCTACCCTAGCGACCTGCATTCCCGTGCCAGCGACGCGGAACTGGCGGACAATATCCGCGCCGCGCTGGACAAAATCCGCACCCTGCAAGGCTTTAATCCGGCAATGGTCAAAGCTTACGTTGAAAACGGCATGGTTTACCTGATGGGTAAAGTCCATCGCAACGAAGGCACTGTCGCCATCAATTTGATTAGATACCAACCCCATGTCAAACAAATCGTCACCGTCTTTGAATACCTCGATTGACCTGCCGCCTTTGCCCGCTGGTTTTGTTGCGGCTTTGGCGCGGATTTTTGCCGCCAGCGACTTGCTGACCCAACCGGAAGATTGCTGGACTTACGGCTACGACAACAGCCGCCGCCATGTGCCGCCGCAAGCGGTGGTGTTCCCGACCACGCACGGGCAAGTCGCCGCCACCGTCGCCGTCTGCAATGACTACTTAGTGCCGCTGACCGCCCGTGGACGCGGTACGGGAACCACGGGCGCGACCGTGCCGCTCAAAGGCGGTTTGGTCATGTCAATGGAGCGCATGAACCAAGTCTTGGAATTCTCGCCCGATAACCGTTACATCCGTGTCCAGCCCGGCATCACCAACCAGCAAGTGCAAGATTTTGTGAAGAAAAAAGGCTTTTTCTGGCCACCCGACCCGACCAGCGCGGCGTTTTGCAGCATCGGCGGCAATCTCGCTTACAACTCCGCCGGGCCTCGCGCCGTGAAATACGGTACGCCACGCGAAAACACGCTGGGTCTACGCGCCGTCACGGGTGCGGGCAAGGAAATCAAAGTCGGCGTGTTCACCAGCAAAGGCGTGGTCGGGCTGGATTTGACGCGGCTGATTATCGGCTCGGAAGGCACTTTGGCGGTCATCACCGAAGCCACGCTTAAACTCACGCCGCTGCCGGAAGCCACCAAAACCCTACGCGCCGTGTATAAAGACGTGTTTGCCGCCGCCCAAGCCGTCGCCGCGATTATGGCGCAGCCTGTCGTGCCGTGCGCCTTGGAATTCATCGACGGCAACGCCATCAACATGATCCGGCAATATTCCACCTGTGATTTGCCCGAAAACGCAGGGGCGATTTTGATGATGGAAGTGGACGGGCAGCTCGATGGCTTGGACTCCGCCGCACAAAAAGTCGCCGACAGTGCCAGGAACGACGGATTGCTGGACATCCGCGTCGCGCAAACCAAGGAGGAAGTCGCCGCCCTGTGGCAAACCCGCAAAGCCTTATCGCCCGCCTTGCGGAAAGTCGCGCCGAAGAAAATCAATGAAGATGTCGTCGTTCCCGTCACCGAAATCCCGACGCTGATTGCAGGGCTGGACGAATTGTCCAAACACTACCAATTGCCGATCATCAATTTTGGCCATGCCGGCAACGGCAATATCCACGTCAATCTCTTGCTTGACCCAGACGATCCCGAACAAAGCGCGAGGGCGCACCAGTGTCTGGACGAAGTGTTTTCGCTAGTGCTGAAATTGAACGGCACATTGTCTGGCGAACATGGTGTGGGCTTAGAAAAACGCGATTTCGTCGATAGGGAACTGGATGCCAATTCTTTGGATTTAATGCGGGCGATACAAAAGCAGTTTGACCCGAATGGGATTTTGAATGCGGGGAAGATGTTGCCGTTGGTTATTGATCCATTCCAATCGCATAGTGAATGATCCTATGGACAAATACGAAATTCAAAGCCACAGTATCCATCACGGCAATGCCTTGGATGTCCTACGGAAAAAAATCGAAGACAACTCTGTAGACCTTATTTTTGTTGATCCCCCTTACAATATCGGCAAAAAATTCGCGGCATTTGATGACCGTTGGCCTTCGGATGCTGACTATGCTGCTTGGGCTTATCAATGGCTTGATGAATGCATCAGGGTGCTTAAGCCTACAGGAACAATGTACTTGATGACCAGCACCCAAGCCATGCCCTATTTTGACCTTTATGTTAGGGAAAGGCTGACTGTCCTCAGCCGCATTATTTGGTCTTATGACAGTTCAGGAGTCCAGGCAAAAAAATACTACGGCTCTATGTATGAGCCTATTTTGCATTGCGTTAAGAATCCCAATGCCTATACTTTTAATGCCGATGATATTCTCGTTGAAGCAAAAACGGGTGCAAAACGGGGATTGATTGATTATCGAGGTGATGTGCCAAAACCCTACAACACACAAAAAGTGCCAGGCAATGTTTGGGATTTTTCGCGGGTCAGATATCGGATGGATGAGTACGAAAACCATCCTTCCCAAAAACCAGAAGCCTTGCTTGAACGTATCATCCGCGCCAGCAGCAATGTAGGCGACACCGTACTTGATCCTTTTTCCGGGACATTTACGACCGCCGCCGTGGCAAAAGCCTTGGGACGGAAGTCGATTAGTATCGAATCACAAGAAGACTATTTAAAAATTGGTTTACGGCGTGTCCTGGGCTTATTGGATTATCAAGGCGAGAATTTGGCTAAGCCCAAGAAAAACACCAAAATCCAAAATGGCCGAGGAATAAAGCGGATTGATATGACAGGGGATATTTTTAGTGTCAATTCCTGAACACCATTTTACCGATACCTTGCTTGCGATTCTTGACCGTCATTTTGAAAACCAAGGTAAAGCAATTTTAAACACCAGCGTGATGATCCAATATCTAAATCTCAAAACCAAAGCGGCAAATCGTGGTTCAAAATCACGTGCGGGATTTGCCAATCACTATGCGATTTATGTTTTGGTAGAAGACTACCTAAACGGTGGATTTGCCAACAAGGGTGGTTATGCGGACTATGAAGGCGCGAAATTCACTGATTTATTGCGCCGCCAACGTGAATTGCCATTTGGGAGCAAGCTGCAAAATCACGCGCTAAACCATCGCCTAAATGAAGAATTCAAAAAATATTTTCCGGTTTGTGAGTATTTGCCCGTCATTCGTGATGCGGAAAGTAACCGCTATTGGCTTAATGAGAAGTTCATTTCTGTCCAATTCGACAAAGTTACATTTAATCTTGCCGCTGCAATCCATGAAATTATTGATGCGTATATCCAAGCGCGGAAGAGTGCATTTTCGGAATTTATGGTTTATTGCCAAGAAATCATAGATGTTCAGGAAAAATCGCCAGAGAAAGCGATCCAGTTCATACAGGGCTTATTGCGCCCCAATGTGGATGCGCGAATTTTTGAAATTGTCAGCTTTGCCATCCTAAAACAGCATTATGCCGATCAACGGATTTATTGGGGATGGTCACTTGAAGAACTTGTTGAAGATGCCTTAACCCTCTACAAAACAGGCCGGACGAATGCCAATGATGGCGGTATAGATTTTGTCATGAAACCGCTGGGTAGATTTTTTCAAGTGACCGAAACAGTTGATGCAGGAAAATATTTTCTGGATGTAGACAAAGTCCAAAGATATCCCGTCACATTTGTTGTCAAAACCAACGAATCGACTGATGCAATAATAGAAAAAATCAGCCATCAAGCGGAAGCAAAATATCAAATCAAAGCGATTGTAAAAAAATATATTGAATCCATAGAAGAGATAATCAATATTCCTAAACTTGTTGAAATATTCCAGCAAGTGCTTGAGTCGGGCAATGGCACAAGCGTTATAGAAGAAATTGTGTTGCAAAGCCGTGTTGAATTTAATGTGGAAGCAGAAGAATAAACTATGTCATTAATCAAACCTTTTATGCTATTGAGTTGGCTATTATTGCTAACCATCAGCCCCTACGCCTTAGCAGCCCAAATCCAAGTCACCGTAGACCGCAATCCGGTCAATCTGAATGACTCGTTCCAGGTCATTTTCACCGCCAAAGAAGACCCGGATGATGACCCTGATTTTAGCCCGCTGGAACAGGATTTTTCGATACTGCATCAAAATCAGGCCAGCAGTTCGTCTTGGGTGAATGGACAAACCAGCAAAACCATCCAATGGACGCTAAATGTCATGGCAAAATCGGCGGGCAATCTGGAAATTCCGGCCATCCATTTTGGTGATGATGTCACGTCGCCTGTACCCGTGCAAGTGCTTCAAGACAGCAAGCAAGGCGGCGCAACTAGCAACGAAGAGTTGTTCTTAAAAGTTGAAGCCACGCCAACTGACGCTTATATCCAGGCACAAATCATTTACACCTTGCGGGTTTACACGCGTGTTGATATAGCCAGGGCGCAATTGTCCGAGCCTGAATTGGCGGATGCCGTGATTGAAAAACTCGGTGATGACAGCAACTACAACACGCAGGTCAACGGTGTGAGTTATTCGGTCACCGAGCGTAAATATGCCGTGTTTCCACAAAAAAGCGGTAAATTGACCATCAAGCCGCTAGTGTTGACCGCCGAAGTCCTGACTATCAGCCGCTCGATTTATAACAGTTTTTTCAATTCGCAAATGGCGAAAGCCAAACGGGTGGAATCGCAAGCGGTGACACTGGATGTCAAACCCGCTCCCGCTACGGCAAGCGGGCAGCATTGGTTGCCCGCCGAGCAACTGGAGTTAAAACAGGAATGGTCTGGCGACATCACGCAAATGAAAGTCGGCGAACCCTTGACGCGCACCTTGAGCATCCAAGCCAAAGGCGTCACCGTCGGGCAATTGCCGGAATTGAACGCCAGCAAAATCGACGGCAGCGTAAAAACTTATCCTGACCAACCGGTATTGAAAGAAAATAAAACCAGCAATGGCCTGACGGCTTTCAAGGAAGAAAAAATCGCGCTGATCCCTTCCCAAGCGGGCCAGATCACCTTGCCAGCCATCAATATCCCTTGGTTTAACACCCAAAGCCAACAAATGGAAACCGCACATATCCCTGAAACCGTGCTGACTGCGGCTGCCGGTGCCGATATGCCTGCGCCACCCGTTACCACCACGCCGGCCCCAAGCAGCCAAGCCGAAAAAACCCAAGCACCTGCGCCTGTTGTCTTAACGCAAGCCTCCCCCGCCAATTACTGGCCTTGGGTGGCTTTAGGCTTGGGTTTGGTCTGGCTGGCAACACTGGGATATTTTTTAAGCAGGAAAGCTGTAGACAAAGTGTTGCCAGATGAAGCCAGCCTGGCGCGGGAAATTCGCTTGAAGGACGTGGTGAACCGCTTGAAAAAAGCCTGTGCCGCGAACGATGCCACAGCGGCAAAATCAGCCTTGTTGGCATGGGGGCAATTACAATTTAAGGCCACTAGCCTAGGGGCAGTTGCGACGTTTTGTGAAGCGCGTCTGCGTGATGAAATTTTATTGTTGAATCAAGCGTTATATGGCAAAGACGCCCACGAATGGGAAGGCAAGCGTTTGTTCCAGACCTTTACTGAAAACCAAGCGAGGGCTAAGTTGGCGGGGAAAGAAGATAGCCCGTTAGAACCCTTGTATCGTTTGTAAGTGGAGTTGGCACCGTACTGATAACATCGCTGAAGGGATATTATCAGTTTTGACGTAGGGGGCGGAATATTTGATCGTTGGATTTAATCGGCAGAAAATTGTTGTAAGTACTCCCTCGCCATAAACAAGGCGGCGATGGAACGGGCTTCGGAACATTCCCCCGTTGCCAATAAATCGTTAATATCGGCAAGTTTCCAGGCCACCACTTCCAATTCTTCGGGTTCATCCCCCAGCAATTTTTCGGCGTATAAATCTTGGGCGAGGATGATTTCCGTGGTGTGCTCCAGATAAGCGGGGGCGATGGAGAAGGTGCTTAACCGGCATAAATTCCTCGCGCCAAAGCCGACTTCTTCTTTCAGTTCGCGGTTGGCGGCCTCGAAAAATGACTCGCCCGCATCGACTTTGCCCTTGGGCAAGCCCAATTCATAACGGTGTGTACCCGCCGAATACTCGCGGATCAACAAAACAGTGGCGTTATCCAACATCGGGATGACCAAAACCGCGCCCCCCATACCGCTTCTTGCCAAGCGTTCATATTGGCGTAACTCGCCATTGCTAAATTGTATTTCCAGTGATTCAATCCTGAATAACCGGCTTTTAGCAACAGTGGTTTTGGTGAGGATGGTCGGTTTTTCTGTCATCGAAATATTTTTTAAGTCAGTAACCTAACTATAACGCACTCTTATGATAGATTGGAACAAAATTGATACCGTGATGTTGGATATGGACGGTACCTTGCTGGACTTGAACTTCGACAACCATTTCTGGAAGGAATTTGTGCCGCAGAAATTTGCCGAGCAACAAGGGGTGACGGCGGCGGAAGCCAAACAGCAATTAATCCCGCGCTTTAAAATGATGGAAGGGCAATTGGAATGGTATTGCCTGGATTATTGGAGCGATGCTTTAAAACTGGATATTGCTGGCTTAAAAGCCGAAATCGCCGGCTTGATCACCGTATTGCCACATGTCACGGAATTTTTGGAAAAAGTCCAGTCATCGTCAAAATCGGTGTATTTAGTGACGAATGCACATCGTGACGGCTTGGAGATAAAAATGCAAAAAACCTGTTTACAGCAGTTTTTTGACGGCATTATCTGTTCGCATGACTTGGGTGTCGCCAAAGAACAATCAGGATTTTGGTCATTGTTGCAGCAGCAACAGCCATTTACAAAAAACACAACCTTGTTTGTTGACGACAATCTTGCCGTGCTGGCGTCGGCACGGCAATTCGGAATTGAACACCTGATCGCCGTCGCCAAGCCCGATAGCCAACAGCCCAAACGCGATATTGACGGATTTTTGGCTATTGAGGATTTTCGGGAGTTGATGGACGGGCTTTAGGTTTGTAAGGCTTTTTGCTACGGTCTGGACGCTTGTCGCCAGACATCGGTTTATATTCCCGTATTTTCCTTTCCGGTACGATGACTTCGGCAAGCAACGCCTTCGGAATCGCTTTCACGGGAATTTTTTGCCCGATATAGTCTTCAATGTCGGGCATGGAATACGCGTATTGCTCACAGACAAAACTGATCGCCTCGCCACTGGCGCCAAAGCGGGCGGTGCGGCCTATCCTATGCACATAATCTTCCACATCTTGCGGCAAATCGTAATTGAACACATGCGACACATCGGCGATATGCAGCCCTCTGGCGGCAACATCCGTCGCAATCAATAAGCGGATACGGTTTTCCTGAAAATCATTCAATAAGCGCTGGCGTTTATCTTGCGGCACATCGCCACTCAGGGCGGCGGTTTTATAGCCATTGGCATTGAGCGTATCATCCAGCAGTTCGGCGCAACGCTTGGTGTTGACAAAAATGATGCTGCGTAGCGGCTGATAATGGTTGAGGATACCGATGAGCAACGGCAGCTTCTGCTCGTTAGACGGGCAATACGCGCTTTGCTCTATGGCTTTGGACGTGACTTCTTCGCTTTCGATACGGATCAGCACCGGATTGTTCATGTGTTCGTAAGCCAGCTCCGTGACTTTATAAGACAAGGTGGCTGAAAACAACATATTCAGACGCTTGTCCGGCGATGGCATACGGTTGAGCAAATAGCGGATGTCCTTGATAAAGCCCAAATCAAACATACGGTCAGCTTCATCCATTACGGTGACTTTGACATGCTCTAAGGTAAACACTTTTTGCTTATAAAAATCAATGATCCGCCCGGGCGTCCCGATAATAATATCGACATTGGATTTTATTTTGTCGCGCTGTTTTTCATAATCAGTACCGCCGTAAATCAACGCGAACTTCAAATCCAGATGCTTGCCCAGCAATAACGCATCCTTGTGGATCTGGATCGCCAGTTCGCGGGTCGGGGCGAGGATAATTGCCCGCGGATTGTTGATATTTTTATCGGCGAAGACGGCGACAGGTGCGGATATTATCTCTTTCTCTTCGCCATATTCATCATATTCATCATATTCAACGTCTGCCGGTTCATCACCGCCATCATTGATGAGATATTGAAAAGTGGCCAGTAAAAACGTCGCGGTTTTTCCGGTTCCGGTTTGTGCCTGTCCGGCTATGTCTTTGTCGCGTAGCAGTAAAGGCAACGCCTTATCCTGAATCGGCGTGCAGTAATTAAAGCCGGCATCGTCCAGGCTTCGGAGAATACTGCCAGATAATTCGAGGTTGCTAAATCGGGTTTCGGTAAGATGTGTCTGTTTCATGGGCTATAGCATATCGTAAAACGCTCTTAGGTTGAAATGGCAGGGCCTAAAAATTGATTGACTCACGTTGCCAAGCCTCCTATAGTTTTACATTTTGAATTGTTGGAGAATTAGTGTGAGTGACTCAGTCCTTCATGTAAGTGATAGTGAATTTAACGAAACAGTCCTTAAATCTACCGGCCCTGTCCTGGTCGACTATTGGGCGGAATGGTGCGGGCCTTGCAAAATGATCGCCCCTGTACTGGATGCTATTGCCGAAGAATACGCAGGCAAACTGACTGTGGTAAAAGTGAACATCGATGAAAACCCACAAACTCCACAACATTATGGAGTACGCGGCATTCCCACCCTGATGCTGTTTAAGGACGGCGAAGTGGAAGCGACAAAAGTCGGAGCGCTGACTAAATCAGAACTTACCAAATTTCTTGATAACAACATCTAAACCTAGCTTCGCCCCTTGATCCAGATCCGCCACAAATAGTTGGACGGGTCTGGGTGCGTCAGTTATACTTACCCCCGTGCGGTGGTCACGCGCACTCATCATATCATCCGATTATACACCCCTGACATTCAATCCATCCTATAGTAGGCAGTTGGGCCCACACGTCCCGGCCGCTTTCCTTCAAGTTATCTTTTTATGAATCTAACCGAGTTAAAGCTTAAACAAATCAGTGAAGTCATAGACATCGCCGAGTCTTTGGGACTGGAAAATGTCGCCAGATCACGCAAACAGGATTTAATTTTTGCCATCCTTAAAAAACAGGCAAAAGCAGGCGACGACATATACGGCGACGGGGTTCTGGAAATTTTGCAGGATGGTTTTGGGTTTTTACGCACACCCGGATGTTCCTATCTCGCAGGCCCGGATGATATTTATGTTTCCCCCAGTCAAATCCGTCGGTTTTCACTAAAAACTGGGGATACCATCAGCGGTAAAATCAGGCCGCCGAAAGATAACGAACGCTATTTCGCCATGCTTAAAGTTGAGCAAATCAATTTTGAGCCGCCCGAAAACACCAAGAACAAAATCTACTTTTCCAACTTGACGCCGCTGTTTGCCAAAGAGCGGTTCGTGCTTGAACAGGGCAACGGCACTAGCGAAGACCTGACAGGCCGCATCATCGACCTGATCGCCCCAATTGGCAAAGGCCAGCGTGGCTTGATTGTCTCGCCGCCCAAAGCCGGTAAGACCATGATCTTGCAAAGCCTCGCCCAAGCGATTGCCGAGCAGAATCCCGAATGTTATTTGATTGTATTGTTAATCGACGAACGGCCTGAAGAAGTCACGGAAATGGAGCGTTGTGTGCGTGGCGAAGTGATTTCCAGCACCTTTGACGAACCCGCCGTGCGCCATGTGCAAGTTGCCGAGATGGTCATCGAAAAAGCCCGCCGCTTGGTCGAACACAAACACGATGTGGTCATTTTGTTAGACTCCATCACCCGTTTGGCACGGGCTTACAATACCGTTGTGCCATCATCCGGCAAGATTTTAACAGGCGGCGTCGATGCCAATGCGCTAGAAAAACCCAAACGCTTTTTCGGTGCGGCGCGTAATATCGAAGAAGGCGGCAGTTTGACGATCATCGCCACGGCTTTGGTGGATACCGGGTCTAGAATGGACGAGGTGATCTACGAGGAATTTAAAGGCACGGGCAACATGGAATTGCATCTGGACCGCAAGATTGCCGAAAAACGCATTTATCCGGCGATCAACATCAACCGCTCCGGTACCCGCCGCGAAGAATATCTGGTCGACCCGGATACTTTGCAAAAAACTTGGATACTGCGCAAAATTTTGCAACCTATGGACGAAACAGCGGCATCTGAATTTTTAATCGGCAAGCTAAAAGATTTTAAGACGAATGCAGAGTTTTTTGATTCGATGAAGCGTTAAAGCGCATTTAACGCCTGCACCCAAGCTATCCAAATTTAAAACCGGCAAAGAATCCCGCCACACCACTTACGCCTTTGCTGGTGATACTGGACAGACGATGTACCAGAAAGTCACCTGAAGATTTTGCCGCATCAGTTGCCGAACTGGCGGCATTTTGCAAATCCGCATTGCTGATATTAACGATTCCATAATATTCAGCGACAAATAGCAGCACGATAGCCGCGCCAGAAACAAACAAAGTTATTCTGAGCATTTTTTTGGCGAAATACCCCACCGCCATGCCGATCACAAACGGAGCACCGACATTGTTAAATAAAAACGCCGACGAGAAAAAATCCTCTGAGGGTGGAAATTGGATGGTATTGTTGCTCATAGTCCGTGTTGTCTTGTTATAAATAAATTTTCCCGGCAACGCAGCCGCCGAAAAAGCAACTTTGCCAATGGAAATATTATAACAAATTAAGCCGTCAGCCTAATGGACGTCAGAATACGGAAATCAATAAACAAAAAAAGGCCGAATTTCCCAGCTATTCGGCCAATATTGGAGGAAAACATGGATTCAAGAAAAAAATGCAAAAACACCCTGATTTAATCTGCTAACTCTTCCCAGGCAGCATACCCACTGAACCCGGTTTAATGCGTTTGCACTTCACGACAACGTCTTCAAGGTGACATTGCTTTTTACCGGCATTGGCATTGTTGCAATCCTGACAAACCGGCTTACCAGTATCTTTAATTTCATCAACATGCCAGCCATAACCTTGTGACTGGCAAAACTTTTTGCTGTATTTATTAAGATTAAACGCTTTGGACGCATGTGCCACGGCCTCGGTTTCGGCTGCACACCCCGCTGACGGCAAGGTATTGGCCATCAAATCCCGATAAATATATTCGGTTGCCTGCGTTTCACTAACAAAGAACGCACCGCCAAGCAACACCCACACGGATAGCCGGGCTGTAAAACTCAATTTCATAATCGCTCTCCAAAATTTAATTGCCATTCAACACCCGGATATTCATCTGGGCATTTTCTTCTTCTATCTGTTGCTTAATCGGGGCGAATTTTTCATTCTCGCTTTGCTTCACCATCGCAATACCCGCAATGATCAGAAACAGGGTGCCGCCCACATACAGCCAAAATTTATCTTTTTTTTGTTCTTGTCCACTCATAATTGTATGCCTTTTATTATTTTTTTAAGTCATCAAGCGATGCGCCGAAATTGATATGAAAAACGTGGCCGTCCAGCAACAACGCGGGAACTGATAACACACCCGCCGCTTCAGCTTCGGCAATACGGTCAGATTGTTCCCCCAAATGCACAACTTCAACGGCATATTTGGCATGATCAATGGCATCAGCCACCATTTGTTCCGCCCCTAGACATACAGGGCATCCAGCATGATAAAAAATCGCAATATTCATAACACTCTCCTTTTTTGGTTTCGAGTCAAAACTATAATTGAGATTGAATCAGCTTGTCAATTCATTTTAATAAATCAATTTTTAGTGTTTTAATCCATGTCACAAGGACTAAAACATCACAACCGCACTAAAATAGCGCAGTCATGCACAAACATGGGGGCAATAAGACCACCGCCCTTGCCCATCTTGGTTTTCAAAAGACGCTAATCTGTAAGCATCTTCAAACAAATTCTGAGATAATAAGGCATTAATATATCGGCATATTAATTGCTCAATACCCACATCGGCCTTCCTATTTATTCGGCGACACGTAATGACAGACAAAAAAGCATTTAAACCCTGTGATTTGGTTATCTTCGGTGCGCTTGGTGATTTATCACGCCGCAAGCTGCTTGTTTCTTTATACCGGCTAGAAAACGCCAATCTGATAGAACCGGACACGCGCATTATCGGTGTTGACCGGCATGTACATGACAACAGCCAATTTATTGAAATTGCCCATAAAAGTTTGCAAGAATTTTTAAATGACGCATTAGACGAGGCCGTCTGGCAACGTTTCTCGGCCAGACTGGCCTATCTGCAAATAGATTTGACGCAACTTGACCAATACAAGCAACTGAAAACCGTCACGGATGGCAAAACTAGGGTGCTGGTCAATTATTTTGCCGTTTCTCCGTTTTTGTTTAAAAACATTTGCCTGGGATTGCACCAATCGGGCATTTTGACTCACGAATCACGAATGGTCATGGAAAAACCGATAGGCCATAACCTCAAATCGTCACAGGAAATCAACGACGAAGTCGCCAAAGTTTTTTCCGAAAAACAAGTGTTCCGCATCGACCATTATTTAGGCAAAGAAACGGTACTAAACTTGCTGGCATTACGTTTTGCCAACTCCATTTTTACCACCAACTGGAATCACAATACTATCGACCATATCCAGATCACCGTCGCGGAAGAAGTCGGTATTGAAGGCCGATGGGACTATTTTGACAAAACCGGACAATTGCGTGACATGGTGCAGAACCACTTGTTGCAGATTTTGACGTTTATCGCGATGGAACCGCCCGTCAATTTGGAAGCGGAAAGCATCCATAATGAAAAAATAAAGGTTCTCAAAGCCCTGCGTCCGATCACGCTAAATAACGTTGAAGAAAAAACCGTGCGCGGACAATACACGGCGGGCTATTTAAAAGGCAAGTCCGTCCTTGGCTATCTGGAAGAAGAAGGGGCCAACACCGAAAGCACCACTGAAAGTTTTGTCGCTTTGTGCGTGGATATTGATAACTGGCGTTGGGCGGGCGTACCGTTTTATCTACGCACAGGTAAAGCGATGCTCGGCAAACGCACCGAAATCGTCGTTTACTTCAAGCAACTGCCACACAATATTTTTAAGGACAGCTTCCGCGATTTACCGCCCAATAAATTGATTATCCATCTGCAACCCAATGAAGGTGTGGAAATTGAAATGCTCAACAAAATCCCGGGCATAGATGAACATATCAAGCTGAAAAAAACCAAACTGGATTTGAGTTTTTCCGAAACTTTCAAACAAAGCCGCATCTTCGGCGGTTATGAGAAATTGGTGCTGGAAGCCATGCGCGGCAATCCGACTTTGTTCTTAAGCCGTGAAGAAATTGAACAGGCCTGGACATGGATTGATTCGATACAAAACGCCTGGCAACACCTTAACGCCGCACCCAAAACCTATCCCGCCGGAACCTGGGGGCCAGTCGCCTCAATCGCTTTGATCGCCCGCGACGGCAGGGCCTGGGAAGAATAAACAGCATGCCCAGACATATAAAAACAGCCAATAAACAAGTTATCGCACAGGAAGGAAGACATAATGCATCCGATCATTGAAAAAGTGACACAAGACATCATTGAACGTAGCCATCCCACTCGTTCAGCTTATCTGAAATATATTGACGGCGTTGCTAAAAAAGGCCCGATCCGTTCAGGCATGGGCTGCGGTAACTTGGCGCATGGTTTTGCCGCTTGCAGCGCTGCTGAAAAAGCGGATTTGACGGGCGACCAAAAAGCCAATATCGCCATCATCACCTCTTACAATGACATGTTGTCAGCCCATGAACCCTACAAAAATGCGCCGGATTTGATCAAAGCGGCAATCAGGGAAGCGGGTGGCGTCGCCCAGGTCGCCAGCGGTGTGCCCGCGATGTGCGATGGCATCACGCAAGGCCAGGCGGGCATGGAATTGTCCTTGTTCAGCCGCGACCTGATTGCAATGGCGACCGCGATTGGCATGAGCCACAACATGTTCGACGGCGCACTTTATCTGGGCATTTGCGACAAAATCGTCCCTGGACTGTTAATTGGCGCATTGAGTTTTGGACATTTACCCGCCATTTTTATCCCCGCAGGCCCTATGCCTAGCGGCTTGACCAACAAAGAAAAAGCCCGGGCCAGACAAGCCTACGCCGTCGGCAAAATAGGCCGTAAAGAATTGCTGGAAGCGGAATCCGCGTCTTATCACAGCCCTGGAACCTGTACTTTTTACGGGACTGCCAACAGCAACCAGATGATGATGGAAATCATGGGCTTGCATTTGCCTGGCAGCTCTTTTATCAACCCATACACGCCGTTGCGTGACGAACTGACCCAAGCCGCCGCCAAACAAATCCTGAAATTTACAGCCTTAGGTGATGATTACCGTCCCATTGCCCACATGATTTCGGAAAAAGCCATTGTCAATGCCGTGATTGGTTTATTGGCAACAGGCGGTTCCACCAACCACACGATGCACTTGATTGCCATCGCCCGTGCTTCCGGCATCGTCCTGAACTGGGACGATTTTGACAATCTTTCCAAAGCCATCCCGTTGATCGCCAAAATTTACCCCAACGGCCCGGCTGACGTGAACCACTTCCAGGCGGCTGGCGGCATGGGCGTGTTGATTGCCGAGCTGTTACGCAACGGCTTGCTGCACGAAGACATCATCACTGTTGGCGACGAACGCGGCATGAGCCACTATTGCCAAGAACCTAAACTCATCGACGAAAAACTGGTCTGGGTAGCCGTACCGGAAACCTCTTTGGACACCGAAGTGTTAAGCACCGTCGCCCAACCCTTCGCCACTGGCGGTGGCCTGCACAAAATGCACGGCAATTTAGGGCGAGGGATTTCCAAATTGTCAGCCGTCTCCGAAGACCACCAAATCGTTGAAGCCCCTGCGGTTGTGTTTGACGACCAAGCCGATTTCTTGGCGGCATTCCAACGCGGGGAACTGGAAAAAGATTTTGTCGCCGTCATCCGCTTCCAAGGCCCTAGGGCCAACGGTATGCCGGAACTGCACAAACTGACCCCGCCGCTCGGCGTGTTGCAAGACAAAGGCTTTAAAGTCGCCTTGGTCACCGACGGGCGCATGTCCGGCGCGTCAGGTAAAGTGCCTTCCGTCATCCATCTTTGCCCCGAATGCGAAGCAGGCGGCCCGCTCGCCAAAGTCCTCAATGGCGACATCATTTCGCTGAATTTGCAAACAGGCGACTGTAACGTGTTGGTTGACGAAACGGAATTCAACGCCCGTAAACCCTTGCCCAACACCGCCAAAAACCACCACTACGGCATGGGACGGGAAATGTTTGGACACTTCCGCTTGAACGCCTCATCGGCGGAAACCGGTGCGTCTAATTTGTTTATTTGTGATTAACTGATGTTACGCAGGCAAACGAAGAATCAATGACTTACAAAGCAAAAAAACAACTGTAAGTTATTGATAGTTCGTAGTCGGTGCGTAACATCAGTGATTAATTCGTTTGTGATTAACAAGCCGCAATAAATACGATGCGTCAGTTGGATTAGCATGGGCGCAACCCACAACAATCAACCCACCCTAAAATCTAAACGTAAACTTTGGCTAAACAATAATGAAGACAAACAATTGGAAAATCCACCCGAAAGCGGTATTAACTGCCGGCCCTGTCATGCCCGTGATGGTCATCCAACAACTGGATGATGCCGTACCCCTCGCAGAAGCCTTGGTCGCTGGCGGTATTAGAGTCTTGGAAATCACTTTACGCACACCTATCGCACTGGCAGCCATCAAACTGATTGCCGATAACGTCAAAGACGCTATTGTCGGTGCAGGCACAATCACCACCCCAGAACAACTCAAAGCCGCAGAAGATGCCGGTGCCGTGTTTGCCATCAGCCCTGGCCTGACACCCACATTGCTGGCTGCCGCACAAACCGGCAATATCGCGCTGATTCCGGGTATCGCCACCTTGTCCGAACTGATGCTGGGCATGGAATACGGCTTGGATCATTTTAAATTCTTCCCCGCCGAAGCCGCAGGCGGCATACCGATGTTAAAAGCCATTGCGGGCCCAGTGCCTTACGTCACGTTCTGCCCAACGGGGGGGATTTCACCAGAAAACTACAATGCTTATCTCGCCCTAAGCAATGTCGCGTGTGTTGGTGGTTCTTGGCTGGCTCCAGCCGAGGCCGTAAAAACCAAAGATTGGGCGAAAGTCACTGAATTGGCAAGGCAAGCCATTGCAAATGTCAAATCAGCCTGATCAACAACCTGATCAACTAAAGGCTTGTGGTACCACTTAACGAACCTAAAACAGAGAGAATATCCATGACCCATCCAAACAATCTTAGCTTAAATGAGAACGGCCAATCTTTATGTGAGTTACCTGTTTTAACTGGAACCACCGGCCCCAATGTGGTTGATGTCCAAGCCTTGTACAAAAACACAGGTTTGTTCACTTACGATCCTGGATTTAACTCAACCGCCAGTTGCCGCTCCACGATCACCTTTATCGACGGCGAAGAAGGCGTTTTGTTGTACCGTGGCTATCCTATCGAACAGCTTGCCGAGCAATGCAATTTCCTGGAAGTTTGCTACCTGATACTCAACGGTGAACTGCCCACCAGCGAAGAACTGGAAAAATTCCAATACAACATCACGATGCACACGATGGTGCATGACCAATTGACCAATTTTTTCAAAGGCTTCCGCCGTGACGCGCATCCGATGGCGATTATGGTCGGAGTCGTCGGGGCATTATCGGCGTTTTATCATGACGCCCTGGACATCCGCTCCAAAAAAGACCGCGAGATGTGCTCCATCCGGCTAATCGCCAAAGTACCGACCATCGTTGCGATGTGCCATAAGTACAGCACGGGGATGCCGTTCATGTATCCGCAAAACAAACTCAATTATGTGGAAAACTTCCTGCGCATGATGCACGCGACGCCTTGCGATGACTACCATGCCAATCCGGTGCTGGTGCGGGCATTGGACAGGATTTTGATCCTGCACGCCGACCACGAACAAAATGCGTCGACATCCACCGTCCGTTTGGCGGGTTCCAGCGGAGCCAATCCGTTCGCTTGCATCACTGCCGGTATCGCCTGTTTGTGGGGGGCCGCCCACGGTGGGGCCAATGAGGCGGTCTTGAACATGCTGGAAAAAATCGGCGATGTCTCACGCATCCCTGAATATATCCAAAAAGCCAAAGACAAGAACGATCCATTCAGGCTCATGGGTTTTGGTCATCGCGTCTATAAAAACCATGACCCCCGCGCCCTATTAATGCGGGCGACCTGTCATGAAGTCCTCAACGAATTAGGCCTGCACGACATAAAATTGTTTGAACTCGCGTTGGAACTGGAGCGTATCGCTCTGGAAGACGAATATTTCATCGAGAAAAAACTCTATCCCAATGTCGATTTTTACTCCGGCATCGTCCTGCACGCACTGGGCATACCCACCAATATGTTCACCGCGATGTTTGCAATGGGCCGGACGGTCGGCTGGATAGCGCATTGGGATGAAATGATCGCCGACCCGGAACAAAAAATCGGCCGTCCACGCCAGTTATACACTGGGGCAACACGCCGTGACGTTCCGGCGGATCATCGTAAATCGAATTAAAAAACACCATCTCCCCAATTGGCGTAGTGCGGCAAGGGACCAACATGCAGATATGGGTTGATGCAGATGCTTGCCCGAAGGCGATCAAAGACATTCTGTTTCGGGCGGCGGAACGTACCGCTATCACCACGACCCTGGTTGCCAACCAGCATCTGGCAACCCCGCCATCACGCCATATCAAAATGTTGCGGGTACACCCAGGCTTTGATGTTGCCGATAGCGAAATCGTCAACAGGCTAAACCTTGGTGATTTGGTGATTACCGGCGACATTCCGCTGGCGAGTGAAGTGATTGCCAAAGGCGGACATGCGATCAATCCCCGTGGCGAACGCTATACCGAGGACACGATCAAGGAACGTTTGAATATGCGTGATTTTATGGACACCTTACGCGCCAGCGGCATAGCGACCGGCGGGCCTGCCGCCTTAAGCCCCCGTGACATACAAGCGTTTGCCAATCAATTGGACGCCTTCTTAGCCCAGCACATCAGAAAGAAACCCGTTTGATCGTGGCAGCCGAATTTTAGCCATGCTTCAGTGACAATGCTTTTAATGGCACCGGCATCCAAAAACTGGTTTTGGATGCCGGTTCATGACAGATCGTTACATCCTTAAAACACCGTGCGACCGCATTGGATACGCCGCAAGGCCGCTGCCAGCACATCAATTTCCCTGTAGGTATTGTAAAACGCCAATGAAGGGCGGACTGTGCTTTCTAAACCGAAGCGACGTAATATCGGTTGGGCGCAGTGGTGGCCGGAACGCACCGCGATGCCTTCCTTGTTCAGCGCCGTACCGACTTCTTCTGTCGCAGCCCCTTTCAGCACAAAAGACAACACACTGGTTTTGTCCGGTGCCGTGCCGATTAGGCGCAGCCCTGGAATTTCGCTAAGGGCTTGTGTCGCATAGACCAACAATTCATGCTCATAGCGGTTGATATTTTCAATCCCCAGTATTTCGACATAATCCAATGCCGCCGCCAAGCCCACGGCATCGGCGATATTGCCGGTACCGGCTTCAAAACGCGCGGGTGCTTGCTGATAGCGGGTGTGTTCGAAAGCCACATCCTCAATCATATTACCGCCACCTTGCCAGGGTTGCGTTGCGTTGAGCAACCCACGCTTGCCGTATACCACGCCAATCCCTGTCGGCCCGAAAATCTTATGACCGGAAAACACAAACCAATCACAGTCCAAGGCCTGGACATCGACCCGCAAATGCGAAACCGATTGCGCCCCGTCAACCAAGACCCGCGCACCGTGGCGATGCGCCATCGCAACCATCTCACGCGCCGGTGTCACCGTACCCAAGGCATTGGAAACTTGCGTGAAAGCCACCAGACGGGTGCGGGGATTGAGCAGTTTTTCGTACTCTTCCAACAAGACTTGCCCGTCATCATCGACCGGAGCCACACGCAAGCGTGCACCGGTTTCCGTGCATAGCTGCTGCCAGGGTACGATGTTGGCATGATGCTCCAAGCAAGTGATGACAATCTCATCATCCTTGCCAATATGTTGGCGGCCCCAAGACTGGGCGACCAAGTTAATGCCTTCGGTTGCACCGCGCACGAAGATAATTTCATCGCTGGCGGACGCATGCAGGAATCGTGCGACAGTAGCACGCGCACCTTCATAAGCATCGGTGGCGCGTGCCGCCAGTTCATGCGCGGCGCGGTGGATATTGGAATTTTCATGCTGGTAGAAATAGCTCAGCCTATCAATGACACATTGCGGTTTCTGCGTCGTCGCGGCATTATCCAGCCAAATCAACGGGCGTCCGTTGACCCGCTCTTGCAAGATCGGAAAATCCCGGCGCACGGCATCAACATCAAACGTAGGATGGCTATTGGCAAGTGAGGGCGTGTGCAAAGCCTGGGCAAAAGCCGGTATTTCATCGAGAAAATAAAATGACGAAAATGATGAATTGCTTGTCGTGTTGACGGGCAGATTGACAATAGGCTGCGGAAATTGCGCTGATAATTCCTGCCATTGCAACTCGCCCGCGATGACCGCATCGGCTGCCACACGCCCTGTCTGGCTGGCCAAATCGGCAAGCCTTGCGGCACAAGCCACGGCCCGTGGATGTGCCGCTACTTGCGCGTCTATTTGCTGATGGGCTGAACCAACGACATCATTTCCTATCGCCCCTGGCAACGCCGAAAATAGTTCATTCGCCATACGTTCCAATTGTTCCACCGACAGTTCCCCCAAATCGTCGCCTGGAAATCCAGTTTGCTTGTCAGAATTACTGGTATTCATGGTACTTGCCCACTTCGACGTTCTCAAGCACGGCGAGCGCGTCATCCGTCAACACCGCCAAGGTGCAGTACAACGAAATCAAGTACGAAGAAATCGCTTTATGGTTGATACCCATAAAACGCACGGACAAGCCCATGCTTTGCTCGCCAGTCAGATTGGGTTGATAAAGGCCTACCACGCCTTGACGGCTTTCACCGGTACGCATCAGCAAAATATTGGTTTTGCCGTTGACGATTTTGAGCTTGTCTGACGGAATGACCGGCACACCGCGCCAAGTGATGAACGGCGAACCAAACAAAGTCACGGTAGCAGGCGGTACGCCACGGCGGGTACATTCGCGTCCAAATGCAGCAATCGCGAGCGGATGCGCCAAGAAAAACGCCGGTTGTTTCCAAACTTTTGCCAACAATTCATCCAAGTCATCAGGAGTAGGCGCACCCTTACGCGGCTGTATTTTATTGATGGCGGCGACATTATGTAGCAAACCGTATTCGCTGTTATTAATCAACTCGCTTTCCTGACGTTCTTTAATGGTCTCAATGGTCAGGCGCAATTGTTCTTGGATTTGGTTGTGCGGGCTGCTGTACAGGTCAGAGACGCGGGTGTGAATGTCAACGACGCTATTGACCGCACCTAAACGATACTCGCGGCCCCATTCTTCATAATCGACATAGGTTTGCGGTAAATCCCGCTCATCGAGATTCGAGCAATCGACAGCGATGCCGGTTTCATTTTTAACTTTGTTGACACGGTAAATCCCTGCCTCGACCGGAACCCACTGGAGCAAATGCACCAACCATCGTGGCGTGATGGTTGACATCATGGGGACGGTTTTGGTGGCGTTCGCCAGGGTGCGGGCTGCGACGTCGCTTAACGCAGTATGGGCTTCATGAATATCGGACATGGTTTGTTCCTTCGTGGTGTTGGGTGAATGTTAATTTTTAAAAACAACTGCTTATGTATTTCTGTTATTGAGTAAAGTTAAGTGGTGCGTGGTTAAATTTGCCGACGGTTCATTATTCGCCAGCGATTGGGTGATGACACTGCCCGCTGCGACGCTATGGGTCAGCCAGACATTGCCGCCTATCGAAGAGCCTTGGCCTATGGTGATGCGCCCCAGAATGGTCGCACCTGCGTAAATCACAACATCGTCTTCAACTATCGGATGCCGCGCATTGCCTTTGACTAAACTGCCGTCCTGGTCTTTCGGGAAACGTTTGGCTCCCAATGTCACCGCTTGGTACAAACGCACATGCCGACCAATGACCGCCGTTTCGCCAATGACGACACCCGTGCCGTGGTCAATAAAAAAACTCGCACCAATTGTTGCACCGGGATGAATGTCAATGCCGGTCGCCGAATGCGATATTTCGGCAATCATCCGCGCAACCAGTGGTGAACCCAGCATATAAAGTGTGTGGGCAATCCGGTGGTAAATAATCGCGATCATGCCCGGATAACAGACCAGCACCTCATCCAGGCTGGTTGCCGCCGGATCACCCTCGTAGGCAGCAATCAGGTCGCTATCCAGTAAAACCCGTAGCGCGGGCAATTGCGCGGCAAACTCACGGTTGATAACCGCCGCCTGTTGCCCGCAATCAATATCGAACAAACCTTGTTGCTCGGCTTTGAACCGGCATTCACGGCGTAATTGCTCAAACAAGCCCCGAAGCGCGGCATCCAAAGTCTGTCCGACGAAATAATCGACGCTTTCATCGGAAAGCTCACCCGAACCCAAGCGGTTCGGGAACAACGCCGCTGAAAAACCTTCCAAAATGGCAACCAAGGCTTTACGGGACGGCAGTTTGGGTGGCCGTCCTTCCCGTTGCCTGTTTTCCAAGGATTTATTCCGTAACAAGCGAAGTTCAGAGACAATGGTCTCGATGTTCCAATGAATCTCAGTTTTTGGAGTTATGTCCATGTTAATTTTGACCTCGTCTAAGATAAAATTTTTATTTATAAATCAAAAAAATAACACGCTTAACAAGCGGATAAACCCAATAAACAAACCCTGCAATAAAATCAGCGCAAAAAAAAACCAACGGGCTTGAAGGCCCGTTGGCTTCTGGTTATCCAGTCAGCACGAAACTATTTATTAATGGCTATTTGTCATTCGGCAAGTTGTCTTGTTGGTACAAAGTACCAAACTTTGTACCCATTGGCAACCAAAGCGTTTGCCAATTTTGGGGCTATGCCGCTGTGGAGTGCTAAAAAATAAAGGCTCTATATGGGTTTCAGGGTCTTTTGTCCATCGACCGGGTCAGGAATTCGCGCAGCTCCTTCGCCAGCGGCTTGAGCAGCTCTTTGGGCAACTGGTGGACGTCGGCGGGGCTGTGGATGTCGGTGGGCAGGGGAAACTGACGGGCTTGTTCATGTAGTGAGAAAATCCTTAAAAATCGGTACGATAGTTAAGCAAGGGCGTGATTATCCAGATAAATTTCTGGGCGATCAAGTTGCTTATGGAAAAACCAATTGCGGACTTACAAATCCCCTCCCCCCTTTCAAACAAGCCCTGCCGGGCATTCGCCAAACTGCTGCGACTGACGTTCAGGTAGACAAAGGAGATTAGACTTTCAAACGGTAGCCTACACCCGATTCCGTCAACAAATACTGTGGCTGCGTCGGGTCGGCTTCCAGTTTTTGCCTAAGCTGGCTCATGTAAATTCGTGGGTAATGCGAATTGTCCTTGTACGACGGCCCCCAGACTTCCTTGAGTATGTATTGGTGCGTCAACACTTTACCAGCATTGACTATCAACAGTGACAATAGTCGATATTGAATCGGGGTCAGGTGGATTTCTTTATCGGCAACGAAAACCTGGCGTTTCAACAAATCGACTTTCAACTCGCCAGTATTAAATACACCATCCGCATCTTGCGCTGGGCAGCTGACCGAATGGCGTAGCGCGACCCGTATCCTCGCCAGCAATTCCCCCAAACCAAACGGCTTGGTCAGGTAATCGTCCGCTCCGGCATCCAACGCGTCGATTTTATGCTGCTCGGAACTCCGTGCCGACAAAATGATGATAGGCATCGCCGACCATTCGCGTATGCTTTTGATAACCTCGACACCATCCATGTCCGGCAAACCCAAATCCAAAATGATGAGGTCGGGTTTGCGCACCCCCGCTTCGATAATGCCTTGCCGGCCTTTGTCCGCCTCAAATATCTTGAAACCGTGGGCACCCAGACCCGTCCGCAAAAACAGGCGTATTGCCGGATCATCTTCTATCACAATAATCACTGGGTTGGTGTTCGTCATGGCTAGCCAACCATACCGCAAGGCTCTTCTTGGCACACCACAGGTGGCGCGTGGCCCAGCGGAATCATAAACGAAAACACCGCGCCTCCTTCCGGCCTATTTTGGGCATGGATGCTCCCGCCATGCACCTCAATGATCGCTTTGCAAATTGCCAAACCTAAACCTACCCCGCTTTGTGCCGCCTCGTTACGCACCCGATAAAATTTTTCAAACAATTTGTTTTCGCCGCCTTCAGGTAGCCCCTGACCCTGATCGGCCACCGAGATTTCCACCGAATCCGCAGACGCTTTGGCCGTAACCTCCAAAGGGCTGTTGTCCGGCGTGTAACGCAAGGCGTTTTCCAGCAAGTTAATCAACACCTGCTCAATCATCACGGCATCGACATAAACCATCAAAATGCCAGGCGGCAGTTTGACTGTCATCCGGCGGCCTTTGAGACGTTTTTGCAAACGGTTCAGCACCACACCAATAATTTCATCCAGCGGATACCATTGTTTGTTCGGTTCAACCGTACCGGCATCAAGCCTTGCCATATCCAGGATATTATTGACTAGGCTCGACATCCGTTGCGCCTCTTCATAAATGGCGCGGTTCAGTTCCAGCTTGTCTTCCGGTTTGAGCGAATTGTCATCTTCCACCAAGGTGCTGGCCGAGCCGACGATAGTCGCCAAGGGTGTGCGTAAATCATGGGAAATGGAACTAAGCAAGGAATTACGCAGACGTTCGGCTTCCATTGCCACTTGCGTTTTGCGGGCTTGCTCGGTCAAACGCACACGGATAATCGCTTGGGCAATCTGCCCAAGCAACGTCTCCAGCAATTTTTGTTGTTCCGGCAGAAATACCCGACGTAAATTGACGGGCAGCAAGACCAAAACCCCCAACATGGTTTCTTTATTGCTCAACGGGAAATAAAGAGCCTCGGCACCCGGCAAAGTATGGGTGCCTTGCCCGGCGATCTCGTTATGATCCATGACCCATTGCGCCACGCTCAAATCAGCACCGTGCAGCGATTCTGGCATATCATTGCCGGTCGGATAAACAATGCGTCCATTGGCATCAGGAAATAAGATGACGTTACGGCTGCCAAACTCCGTATAAAAATGATGCACGGCGGTGCATACGATCTCATCTTCACTCTGGCTAGCCGTCAGCTCCTTGCTCATCGCATAAAGGACTATCGCCCGCCGCTCCCTATGCCCTGCCACCTTGGCCTGGGAGCGGACATTCGCCATCAGGCTGCTGACCAGCACCGCCACCGTCAACATCGCCAATAGCGTCACCAGATATTGGCTATCGGACACCGAAAAACTGAAATAAGGGGGGACGAACAAAAAATCAAAGATCGCCACGCCCAGGAATGACGCAAAAATGGACGGGCCGCGCCCATAACGCGTGGCAATAAAAACCACGCCCAGCAAAAACACCATGCTGAGGTTAGCCAGCGCGAACTTGCCGAACATCAGGTAAGCCAGCACGGTACTGGCGATAGTCACAAGCATTGCCCAGACATAACCCTGGATGCTTTTTTGTTGCGCTAAGCGTTTTTTGCCCAGCCCCGGCAAGGGGTTTTTCCGGTACAAGAGTTCTGGTTTGTCGCCGTTACCGTTCTTGTCAGGCCTAGGGCTGCCCAGCAGATACAGGTTGATGTTGTGTGCGTCGCTGATCAGCACATCCACCACCGAACCCAAGAACAAACGCTTCCAACCCCGGCGGGTGGGTTTGCCCATGACGATCTTGGTCACATTGCGTTCGTTGGAATACTTGATGATGGCGGTGCTCATTTCGGGCGCGCTCAAGGTTGCGGTCTCGGCACCCAGTTGTTCCGCCAAGCGTAAAATCCGCAACACGCCATCGCGCTTTTCCGCTGGCAAGCGTTGCAATTCCGGTGTTTCGACATACACGACTATCCATTCGGCACGTAAACTGGTGGCAAAGCGTTTGCCCGCGCGGACCAGCCGCTCGGCTAAGGTGTTGGGGCCTATGCAAACCAGAATCCGTTCACTGACCTGCCAAACATCGCGGATAAAATGATTTTCGCGGTAATCCAGCATCTGGGCATCGACACGGCTGGCGGTTTGCCGCAAAGCCATTTCCCGCAACGCAATCAGATTGCCCTTGCGGAAAAAATTCTTGGCCGCCTCCTGGGCCTGTTGCGGCACATACACCTTGCCGTCTTTAAGCCTACCCAGCAACTCGTCGGGCGGCAAATCCACCAGCTCGACTTCATCAGCCTGCTCAAACACCGTATCCGGCACCGTCTCCCACACCCGGATGCCGGAAATTTGTCCGATGTCGTCATTAAGGCTTTCCAGATGTTGCACATTGAGCGCGGTATAAACATCTATCCCTGCCTCAAGCAGTTCTTCAATATCCTGCCAACGTTTGGGATGGCGGCAACCTTGGGCATTGGAGTGCGCCAATTCATCGACGATGATGATGGACGGTTTGCGCTTGAGCGCGGCATCCAGGTCGAATTCATGCAGCACCGTGCCGCGATAGTCGATCTGCCTGGACGGCAACACTTCCAACCCTTCCAACAAGGCCGCCGTTTCCTTGCGCCCGTGCGTTTCCACCAAACCGACGATAATATCGATATTTTCGGCGCGTTTTTCCTTGGCTGCCAACAACATTGAATAGGTCTTGCCGACACCTGCCGCCGCCCCGAAAAAAATCTTCAGCCGTCCTCGGCAAGCGCGAATCTGGTCACGTTCGACACGGGCAAGAAGGTCATCTGGATCAGGGCGTTCAAGATTCATGGTCACATTCCATTTTCAGTATCATGCTAAGAACGTGCTTTAAAAGCTACTATGCAGTTCGATTGCGGCGTTGCGCGGTGCTCAAAATCCTCATGTACTCCATGCACACTCCGGTTTCTGCGCTCCGTGCGCCTTGCTCGAACCGCTCGCGACGCTTTTAAAACACGTTCTAAGGCACTATAGTATCTAGTCGAACCAAACTGACAGGTTTACAAAGCCAGTTCGCGCATCTTTCGGGTTAAGGTGTTGCGGCTGTAGCCCAAACGTTGGGCTGCGACATAACGTTGCCCGCTGCTTTTCCGTAAAGCAGAATCAATCAGCACTTTCTCGGCGGATATGAAGAATTCTTTGGCGACATCATTGGCACCGCTTTCCAGCCGACTTTCAACCCATTGGCGTAAAACCTCTTGCCAATCAGCATCCTTCTTGAATATGTCCATCCGTAGCAATTCAAGGGGCAAGTCGTGGATATGGACTTCACGGTCAGGAGCCATCACGGTAATCCAATGACAGACATTCTCCAATTGACGCACATTTCCAGGCCAATTCAAATTGCACAGATAGTCTTCTGTTTCAGGAAGCAAAAATTTAATTTTTTCACCCAATAAGATGCTGGCATTCTGGAGATAATGCCGCAACAGCATGGGAATATCCTGGCGGCGTTCCCGCAAAGACGGAAGATTGAGGCGAATCACGTTCAAACGATGATACAAATCTTCGCGAAATAACCCTTTGGCTACCCTGTCTTCCAGGTTTTGATGGGTTGCAGTGATGATACGCACATCGACACGGACGGGTGACTGTGCGCCTATGGGATAAAATTCCCCTTCTGCAAGCACACGCAACAAGCGGGTTTGCATTTCCATCGGCATATCGCCGATTTCATCCAAAAATAGCGTGCCACCGTCGGTTTGTTCGAAACGCCCGATCCGGCGGGCATGGGCACCGGTGAACGCGCCGCGCTCGTGACCGAACAATTCCGACTCCAGCAATTCGCGCGGTATAGCCGCCATATTCAGGGCGATGAACGGTTTGTCCGCTCTTGGGCTGTGTCCGTGTAAGGCGCGGGCTATCAATTCTTTACCCGTACCCGATTCGCCGTTGACCAACACCGTAACAGAAAACCGCACCAGCCGGTTAATGGCACGAAAGACTTCCTGCATGGCTGGGGATTCGCCAATGATTTCCGGCATGGCAAAAGATGTCGAAGGCGGGTTTTGCTTCAGCCGATAAACCTGGGCTAAGCTTTTCATGCTTGCTCTCCGTTGGGGTCAAGTAGTGTTGGATTAATTGAATTGGCTGTGGCTTTGGCTTTGGCTTTGGCTTTGGCTTTGGCTTTGGCTTTGGCTTTGGCTTTGGCTTTGGCTTTGGCATTGGCTTGAGCCGGATAACAACTGATTCTCCAGTGCTTCCAGACGTTTGTTCAGCCTGACCAATTCGGCGAGAATCTGGCTTTCCTCATCTTGGATACTGCTAGTTTCTTTTTCGATCCGCAGTACGTTCCCTCCTAAGGCATCCATATTCCTGCCAATCAACGTCACTGAAATCAGCGCGGTGAACAGTGAAAAAAACACCAAGCCACACAAGATCAGTCCCGCCGCCAACAAACGCCCCAAAAAGGAAACCGGAACCACATCGCCGAAACCCACATGGGTCATCGTCACCCAAGCCGACCATATCCCGTCCAGCGGCGATTGTATGTTGGGGTCAATCAAAAACAGCAACAAACCGGCAACCAAGGCCACCATGACCGCCAGCAAAACCAGGTAACCGAGGTTTCTGGCCTTGATTAAGTCTACCTTAAGTGTGTTCGCCCATTTGATTGCATTATGGCATTCCGCTAAGCAACGCATGTTTCATTCTCCTGTTTGTAGATTTTGAATATCAGGCCACCCGTTCCGCGCAATAGGCCAACAACTGCGCTTGGCAGGGGCCATTTTGTATATACGATGCCGCCATTACCTTAGGCAGCCAGGCCAGGTGCATTTTAAGGCCGGCATTGGACATCAGCACCACTTCAACATCGGGGATGTTGCCGATAGTATTAATTAATTTAAGTGAGGGATGGCTGGGTTTGAGGCAAATTTTTGGCCTAATACCGTGTTCAGTGACAAAGCGCACCAAGTCGCCAAGTCCGGCGGGGGTGTTTTTGAAAGGTTTTGACAGAATAACCGTGTCCTTGCCCAACAAGGCCACAAGCCATTCATTTTCATCTGTATTGTCGATCCCTACATAACATCGGTCATTCATTTTTTTACCCTGTGTTGTTAAAAACACCCCCAGTTTATGCAAATGCTTGTAAAAATGTTGTTAATATTTGCACAGACTGGCTTGCTCGGGTGGTGAACATTTCAAAGCATCCCGCTTAAAATATGGACAGTCATGCCGTTCATGTCCTTCGGCAATGCTTACATCGTTCCCACGCTCCGGCGTCACTGCCATTAAATTAACGACTATCAATTAAAAATCAATGTGTTATATATCACTATATGGGTTGGGCAACCGCTTTTTGCCACCCGATTCTTGGAGCCTTGGCGTATTGAAATGTTGGGCAACAAAAGCGGTTGCCCAACGCTTTACTGTTCATTTTGAATTGTTGGGAAAGTTTCATGGATGTCGAAAAAACTTCCTGCTAATGCTTGGTAAGGTAGAACGAGCCGTTAAAGATTAACCGAAAACGAGGTAGGACTCCCGCTTGTCGCCCCGTCGGGCTATCCGGTTAAAGGGGTGTCCGCGTGTCAGCGGTAAATGTCTTTGCGGTGGCCTATTTCAAGCACCAAGATAAGCAGTTCGCCGTCTTTTATCTGGCAGATCTGGCAGATAAGGCGGTAATCGCCGACACGATACCGCCAATATCCGGCAAGTTGGCCTTGTAGTGCTTTTCCGGTGGCGCGTGGGTTGGTTTGGGTCGATTGTTTTTTTAAAAAAGCGCGTATGCGTTCCCGTTGCGGGGCATCCAGTTTGTTGATGGCTTGCGCGGCTTTGGCTTTCAGTTCAACGCGCCATTGCATCTAGCTGGTTCTCCCATTCCTCGAAGCTGATAACGGTATCTGAGCCGCCTTCCAGTTCCGCCAGCGCGGCATCAGCCGCCCGCGCGTCCTGCCAGTCTTCAAGGCATTCGGTCAATAGCCTGTTTGCCAGTTGCGCCAAGGTGGTGTGTTCCTGTGCCGCCATTGCGGCTAGCAAGGCGGTGGTTTCGTTGTCGAGTTCTAAGGTTGTCATGGCTTGCCCCTGTTAGTGTCTTATCGGGCTTTATTATACGTCTTTGGACAATCCAAGCGACATAAGCGCACGGCATCACGCGGCATTGTTTAACGGGAAACGTTATCCCCGTACCACCGATACCACCGGAAAAATCGCAAACACAACACAACTATAAAAAAATGCACTGACAACTCACTTTATCAGTTAGGTAAAAATCTGGGGGAATGTTGTTTTTTAAATAAAAGTGGTACGGTGGTACAAGAAAGCGATCACACTGCCTTTTTAAACGGTATCACTTGCGCCCCGTTTTTGAGGCCGTCCAGATAGTCCGCCCACCATTGCATCAGTTCCGTGCGCTCTTCAAGGTATTCGGCGTGGTCGTAAGCCTTTTGGGTTTTGCTTTTTGTACTATGCGCCAGTTGTGCCTCTATGACTTCCTCTCTAAATTTCCCTTTCCCGATTTCCCTTATCTTGGTTGATGCTATGCCCCTAAACCCGTGGGCGGTCATTTCGTCCTTGTCGTAACCCATGCGGCGTAATCCAGATAGCAACGCCTCCATTGCCATGTGCCGTTCATGCTGGCTGCCTGATGCTGTCCTTAAGCCTGTAAACACATAACGCCCCCCGCCAGTCAATAGGTGCATGTCCCGCAATAGGGCGATTGCTTGCCGTGACAACGGGACGATGTGGACGCGCTCAGGGTCGCTTTTATAAGCCGCCGACTGTTTTTTGACGTGTGCCGGAACTGTCCACAAGGCTTTGTCAAAATCAATGTCCGCCCATTCCAGCTTTGCCAATTCGCCCGGTCTCACGAAGGTGAGGGGAAGCAGTTGCAGTGCCGAACGGACTGTGGCTGAACCTTTATAGGTTTCAATGTCGTTCAGTAGCCTTGAAATGTCGCCAATGTCTGTGAGCCGCGCAAAGTTTTTTTGTGGCGGGGCGGGTTTTAACACTGACCTGATGGCGGTGGCGGGATTGTTCTCACATCGCCCCGTACCAATGGCGTAAGCAAAAACGCCTTCACATGCCTGATTGGTTCGGTGTGCCGATTCGATTGCACCGCGTGATTCAATCCGCCTGATGGTTTCGAGCAACACTATTGCCGTTATGGAATTAATGGGGGTCTTGCCGATATAGGGGAACACGTCATTAACCAGCCTTGTAAGCGTCCGCTGTGCGTGGCCTTCCGTCCATTGCCCCCGTTTATGCTCCCACCATTCCCTAGCTATTGGTTCAAGGCTATCTGCCCCGCTTTGGCTGGCGCGTTCGGCCTTGCGCTGTTCGCTAGGATCAATGGCGTTAGCCACCTGCTCCCTCAGTTCACTGCGCCTAGCCCTGGCTTCGGGGACTGATATTTCAGGGTAAAGGCCAACGGATAGCGTTTTCTGCTTGCCGTTGATCCGATAATCAAAACGCCACCATGATGACCTTTCCGGCTCGGCGACAAAATACAGCCCTCCACCGTCAGGGGCTTTTATCACCCGCCCCTCTTTCTTAGCGGTTGACACCAAGCTCTTGATGGTAAGCGGCGATAGTTTGTTCAGTGTTTTAGCCATGTACAGCCCCTTGCTGGTAGATGCGTTGCTGGTAGACGGCCTACCAGCATATTTACCATCAATTGATGGTAGATTGCATTGTATTTTACTGCACATCGTTGGACAATAAAAAACCCGCTAAGCCTTATGACTTGCGGGTTTGATGTACTTCTTTGAACGTCTTTGAATCTTAAATTGGTGGAGGCGGCGGGAATTGAACCCGCGTCCGCAAGTACTTGAAACCAAGGTGCTATTAGTTGAAATTAACTAAATTGTATCACACCAATGTATCACACCAATGTATCACACCAATGTATCGCACCAATAAGCCTATTTTCCATACCGTTATCAGTAGCCAACAAATACAATTTTTAAAAATTGTGCTGAAATTGAAACTATACTTTGCCTCATAGCTGTAACAAGGGGGATGGTGGGGTAGGATTTAGAAATAGACTGCAAAATAACGCTTCACAGGATTTATTACCCTTAAGACATAGGGAATTAAGGCTATAAAGGAAAAAGCTTGCTAGGGATAAATTCTGAGCGGCTTATCTGTAAAATATCAATTAACCCAAACAGCTAGAACTGGCGTTTAGATACAGGTTTACTTGTACGTTACCCCATTCTTGCTTATCCAAACAGGATCAACGTCGTTCTCAAAAGAAGGTGCAAGAACCCTGTTTTTCCATTGTGGGTGATCAAAATCAAATGGGGTGTTTATCAGGTCATGGCGTGGACTATGCTTGTTATAAAGTATCCAGCTATCCCCATTTGCTCTGAGTTGGTCAAGCAACATAAAAGCATCATGAGTACATAACCGATATTCATTTCCCAAAAATTCCCGACCATCGATTTGACTGCCAAGCCAAAAGACCCACCAATAATATTTGTAAAAATAGGGGCTTGGGTGCATATTCGTAGCATAACTGAGCCTTAGAGGTTTGTTTCCGTTCTCTTTTATATCTAACGCCAATTCATCAAAACAAGGTAGTCTCATAGTAAATAATGGCTTGTTACTTGGAGGGTAGCCTAGAGTTTAATTGCATAATTGACAGCTACTATTTTTATATATAACACTAAGATTTTAAAGTTATTTTAAGGGGGGGATGTCGGTTCTCACAAGTTGTGATTTGTACAGCCACAGTCATAGGGAGCCATGACAAATGATAGCCTTATTTTTTATCCTTTGGCTTTAAAACCTCAAATCCTCCGCTACTCATTTTATCTAAAAGATGCTGTTTCTCTTTATCGGTCATCTTTTTATCATTATCCGTTTGTGTTTTAGTTTTTTCTTTATGTTTTGTCATATAATTTCTGCTCTAAAAACCGTGAGATGTGGATTCCAATCCGATTTGGCCAATCAAATTCGTAAATAAATCATAGGAAAGTAAAATGATATTACATATTCCGCATAGTTCAACTAAAATCCCAGATGGGGTAAAATTTGATAAATCAATTGAAGAAGATTTGTTAAGGATGACTGATTGGTATACTGATGAATTGTTTTCATATTCTTCAATGGAGACTATTGTTTTTCCTTGGAGTCGTTTATTTTGCGATGTAGAACGATTTATTGATGATGAACCAATGGAGCAACAAGGGCATGGGATTTGTTACACAAGGGACAGTTTTGGCGGTCAGTTAAGAAATGTTACTGATGAAGAAAGACAAGATATAATTGAAAAATATTATAAACCTCATCATACTAAATTCTCTATTGCCTGTAATCACTGCTTATCCTTATTTAAAGAAATTGTTATAGTTGATTGCCATAGCTTCTCTAATGAAGCTTTACCACATGAACCAGATCAAGATGTTATTCGGCCAGATTTTTGTATTGGTATTGATGAATTTCATACGCCACAAATTTTGGTTGATGAAATTAAAAATTACTTAGAAAGTAAAGGTTATGTTGTTTTTATCAATAAACCATTCGCTGGTACTATTGTTCCATTGGTTCATTATAAAAAGAATAAAGATTTGAAATCTATTATGATTGAAGTGAATCGTAAATTGTATTTTGGTAAATCAGATGAAGAATTTCAATATATCAAGGGAATAATTGGGGAAGTATTAAATATCGTAGATACTTATGAAGGTAGTCCTGCAATCGGAATGATTTGTAAAAAGTCAAGCCTACCGATTTATTGGGTCGAATGCCCGTACTTCAAGGCGTACAGTCATCGCAATATTTTATTGACAAATCTATTATCATTCCGATTGCAGGACTACCAAACCGCGTTAGTAACCTTGAAATCCGTATTTTTTGTTTTTGAAAGCGGATTGTCTAGTTAACTGGGGGCTAAGTCCGGCAGGCTGCTAGCAAATCCCGCAACAAAGGTTGCTGGGTTTCGCCCGTCAGCACCAGCGCGACTATCCGCGCCGCTTCTTTACATAATTGCAGGTTTTTGCGCGGCGTTTTTTTACGCTACATAGCCTATTTTTTTTGTGGAAGCCCCGATCCGTGGGAATCGGCAGAATTAACTAGGGGTAACGGATGCGCGGCTGAAATTGATTGCACTATCTAACATGGCAGCCTCCTTATGATGCGGGTGGATGGAAAGCGCGGCAATCCACACATGATTGCGGTTTTGTCAAAATTATGTGGCGGCCGGTTAGGGCGCAGCCCTAACCGGATGTGCCTTCCCCGCGAAGCCAGATAGACAATGCTTCCTATTGGTGGAGGATGGTGCAGGGCGGCACGTTAAATTGCTTTGTATTTGAATGTTTGACGCTTTTGGCGTTTCCATATATTATTGTGCGGTTATGTTAGCTCGATTACCTGAATACATAGACCCGTTGCATCTCGCCGACAAGCGTGGTGCTTTAAAGGGTCAAATTCCTTTGCATAACCTGAAACGTTTGGCAGATTTGCTGTTCGATGATTCGGGGGCGGTTGCTATTGAGCTTTTTTTTCAACGCGAAGGCCGATTGGCGACGATTGATGGCCGACTGGAAACCGTTTTGCAATTGCGTTGCCAGAATTGTTTGGAAGCACTGGAATGGCCTGTCAATAGCGAGGTCAAATTAGGCATTGTCACTTCTATAGAGCAAGCCGATAAATTGCCCGAAGAATTTGAGCCGCTGATGCTTGAAGGCGAAACCCTATTGCTTAAGGACATTGTCGAAGATGAGCTGTTGCTGGCTTTGCCGGCATTTCCAAAACACCAGCACGCTTGTTTTGAGACCGGCCACTTTGAAAAAAACAGACCAACTAACAAAGCAGAATTATTTGGGGATGAGAAACCATCATCCCGTGAAAACCCTTTTTCCATCTTAGCCAATTTAAAAAATACTGGAGATTCCTAATGGCCGTTCAGAAAAGTAAAGTGTCACGTTCAAGACGTGGCCAACGTCGTTCACACGATTCGTTAACCAGTCGTGCATTGACCCAAGATCCAATCACAGGCGAAATGCACTTGCGTCACCACATGACACCCGATGGTTATTTTAAAGGCCGTCAAATTGTTGGTGCGGTTGTTGAAGAAGACTAAGGCTTTTTCAAGGCCTGATGATATGCCGAACCTTTGCGGGTTCGGCTTTTTTAATTTAAGGCGGGGTCACCAGGCAGCGTGGGCTTAACAATTTCAATTGATGCAATGGGTGGGGATCATGGTCTTGTTGTGACGGTTCCTGCCTCCTTAGATTGCTTAAAGGGCAATCCAGACTTAACGCTGATTTTGGTGGGTGACGAAGTTTTACTTAAACAACATTTGGCGCAAGCATTGCTTGACTATCAAGGACGCTTGTCCATCCACCATGCCTCCCAATGCGTCGGCATGGATGAGTCGCCATCGAAAGCGTTAAAGAACAAAAAAGATTCGTCGATGCGGGTCGCCATCAATTTGGTGCGTGACGGTGCCGCCGATGCTTGCGTCAGTGCAGGCAATACGGGCGCGTTGATGGCGACGGCACGGTTTGTGTTGAAAATGATCCCAGGTGTGGATCGTCCTGCCATTGTTTCGACTTTGCCGTCTATCTACGGGCATACCCACGCCTTGGATTTGGGTGCGAATGTCGATTGTACCGCCGAGCATCTGTTCCAGTTTGCCATTATGGGCAACGAATTGGTCAAGGCCATCGAGCAAATAGAGCATCCTAAAGTCGGTTTGCTGAATATCGGCGAGGAAGAGGTGAAGGGAAACGAGCAAGTGAAAGCGGCGGCTAAGTTACTGGAAAACTCCTCCTTGAATTACATTGGCTATGTCGAAGGCGATTCCTTGACTGCCGGTAGTGTCAAAGTCGATTTGATTGTTGCCGATGGTTTTGTTGGCAATGTCGCGCTGAAATCCATAGAAGGTGCCGCCAAGATGATGGGCTTCGCGCTGAAAGAAGCGTTTGGCAAAAATCCGCTTACCCGCCTGGCGGCTTTGGCCGCTTATCCGGTGCTCAAGGCTTTTAAAAAACGCATAGATCCGAGGCGTTATAATGGCGCGAGCTTTTTAGGTTTGCGCGGATTGGTGATTAAAAGCCACGGCGGCGCCGATGTGTTGGCGTTTAAGACGGCAATCCAATTGGCCGAAGTCGAAGTGAAAAATGACGTGATCAAAAAAGTCAGTGAGCAAATCCAACTAATCTTAGCTCAAAGGGAAAGCGTATGAGCCATTATTCAAGAGTGATAGGCACGGGCGGCTATTTGCCGGAAAAAGTGCTGACCAATGAGCAAATCTCTTTGATGGTGGATACTTCTGATAATTGGATACACGAACGCACAGGCATTAAAAGCCGCCGTATCGCCGCCGCCGAAGAAAGTTCTGCAAGCATGGCGGAAATCGCCGCCAGACAAGCGCTTGAAGCGGCGCAGATTGACGCTGAAACGATTGATTTGATTATTGTCGCAACCGGAACACCTGACCGTGTTTATCCGAGTACGGGTTGTTTGTTGCAACAGCGTTTGGGGATAAAAAACTGTGTCGCGTTTGATGTGCAGGCCGCCTGTTCCGGTTCGATCTTTGGTTTGAGCATTGCTGACCAGTACATTAAGTCCGGCGCGGCAAAAACCGTTCTGGTGGTCGGTTCGGAAATTTGTTCGCGCATTGTCGATTGGACTGACCGTAGCACTTGCGTCCTGTTTGGTGACGGTGCGGGGGCTGTGGTGTTGCAGGCTGCGGAAGAAAAGGGTATTTTGTCCACACACATCCATTCCGATGGCGAATACGAAGATTTGTTGTTTTGCCCGAATCCGCAAGTGGCGACTGATGCAGGGAAAGATGAGTTGGGCTATATCAATATGCGTGGCAACGAAGTCTTTAAAGTGGCGGTCAATACATTGGGGCGTATTGTTGATGAAACCTTGGAAGCCAATCAAATGGAGAAAACGGATATAGACTGGCTGGTGCCGCATCAAGCCAATATCCGTATCATTGCCGCCACCGCCAAAAAGCTGAAAATGTCGATGGAACAGGTGGTCGTGACCTTGGAAACCCAGGGCAACACCTCGTCGGCGTCGGTGTTGCTGGCTTTTAATGAAGCGGTCCGTGATGGACGCATACAACGCGGGCAAGTGGTTTTGCTGGAAGCCTTTGGCGCAGGGTTTACTTGGGGTTCCGCGCTTATCAGATATTAATGCTTGCATAAGTGCTGGCATTGGACATGGAATGCCCCTCCCACGCTTTTTTGGGCAAGCACTTAGTAGTTAAATATTAACAACCGTATAAAAATAATTAAAATTGGTAATGAGCAATCAGTCTAATAATTTGGCCTTTGTTTTTCCTGGACAAGGCTCACAAACTGTGGGGATGTTGGCAAATTTGTCCGGGCATTATCCCTCTGTCAAACACACTTTTGCACGGGCGTCTGAGGTCTTGGGGCTTGATCTTTGGCGCATTGTCACCGAAAATTTTGACAATGAACTGGATCAAACCCATAACACCCAGCCTATCATGCTGGCTGCCGGATTTGCGGTCTGGGAAATTTGGTGCAAGCTGAGTCCGGTGCGTCCTGCTTGGATGGCGGGCCATAGTTTGGGGGAATACACGGCTTTGGTCTGTTCTGATGCCTTATCATTTGAAGATGCCATAGGCTTGGTCGCCCTTCGTGGCCGGTTAATGCAGGAAGCTGTACCGGAAGGCATGGGGGCAATGGCGGCCATCTTAGGGTTGAGCGACCAAGATGTTGTGGACGTGTGCGCCGACGTGGCAAACGATGAAGTGGTTGCCGCCGTAAATTTCAACACGCTTGGACAAGTGGTCATAGCAGGCCATGCGGCGGCTGTGGAAAGGGCGATGCTTGCCGCCAAAAACAAAGGCGCGAAACGTGTCTTACCGATACCCGTCAGCGTACCGTCCCATTGCGAATTAATGAAACCGGCAGCCGAAAAACTGAGCGGGTTTCTATTGGACGTGTCCATTGCCACACCTCAGGTAAAGTTGATCCACAATGTCGATGCCGAGTCGCACAGCGATCCCGTGGCGATAAAGCATATTTTGGTTGAGCAGTTATATAGGCCCGTGCGTTGGGTGGATACGGTTGAGACTATGGCTAAACAAGGTGTCGATTGTTTTGTCGAGTGCGGGCCGGGCAAGGTTTTGTTGGGGCTAAACAAGCGCATCGCGAAACATGCCGGACATTTCGCCCTATATGACCAGAAAACATTAGATGATCTATTGGAAGCCCAACAATCGGAGTTAAGCTATGACAACTAAGCAAATCGCATTGGTGACGGGTGCCAGCCGTGGTATTGGCAAGGCGATTGCCGAACGTTTGGCTACGGATGGTTTTTTTGTCGTGGGTACGGCAACGACCGATAACGGCGCAGAGTCCATTACGGCTTATCTGGGTGTATCAGGGAAAGGCATCAAGCTTAATGTTGCGGATGCAGCATCAATAGATGGATTGATCAAAACCGTCAACGACGAATTCGGTGTACCGACGGTATTGGTCAACAATGCCGGCATTACCCGCGATAATCTGCTGATGCGCATGAAAGACGAGGAGTGGGATGACATCATCACCACCAACCTGACTTCCGTGTTCCGCATGAGCAAAGCCGTGCTGCGCGGCATGATGAAAGAAAAATACGGGCGCATCATCAATATTTCCTCAGTAGTCGGGGCGACGGGCAATGCAGGGCAAGCCAATTATGCGGCGGCAAAAGCGGGCATGATCGGTTTTGGCAAGTCCCTGGCCAAGGAAGTCGGTTCGCGCAACATTACTGTCAACACCGTCGCCCCAGGTTTTATTGACACCGATATGACCAAAGAATTGAATGACGACATCAAAATCAAATTGTTGGCGGGCATTCCTTTGGGCCGATTAGGCAATGCCGATGAAATAGCCCATGCCGTGTCGTTTTTGGCATCATCAGGGGCGGCATACATTACTGGCGAAACTATCCATGTCAACGGCGGGATGTTTATGCCTTAAAATTGTGACATTATTGTAATATGAAAGTATAATTCCCCGACCGTCTGGAATTGCCGGGGACGGGATTTCTAGTAAAAATTAATAACAATACTTTTGTAAGCAAAATAGAAAAGCTTACATTGTTTGAGGATATAAATTATGAGTAACATTGAAGAACGAGTAAAAAAGATTGTTGCGGAGCAACTGGGTGTTAAGGAAGAAATTGCTACAGATGCTTCTTTTGTAGACGATCTTGGTGCTGATTCTCTGGATACAGTTGAACTCGTGATGGCTCTTGAAGAAGAATTCGAATGTGAAATTCCAGATGAAGATGCTGAAAAAATCACTACCGTCCAACAAGCCATTGATTATGTAGAAAAGCACGTTTGATGACCATCCAGTGGATGAACCCGTTTCATCCACTAACTTTCCCTCCTTCTAATTCCTTTCTTGATTTCTTACGGACATGACATTGAGCAAACGTCGAGTTGTAATAACTGGATTGGGTGCTGTCACCCCCTTAGCTAACACCGTTTCTGAAACTTGGGATGGTATTGTCAACGGTAAAAGCGGAATAACTCCGATTGATTCATTTGATATTTCGCCTTTTGCGACCACTTTCGGTGGCGTGATCAGAAATTTTGATGTCACCCAATACATAGCCGAAAAAGATGCTAAACGTATGGATGGCTTTATCCATTATGGGATTGCCGCCGGTTGCCAGGCGTTTGAAGATTCTGGGATTGAAGTGACTGAAGCCAATGCCGGACGTATTGGTGTTGCCATCGGTTCCGGTATCGGTGGCATTACTGGTATCGAAGAATGTTACGCGACTTATGACAAAAGCGGCCCCCGCCGTATTTCGCCGTTTTTTGTGCCTGGCAACATCATCAACATGATTTCCGGCAACCTTTCGATCAAGTATGGTTTGAAAGGGCCAAACTACGCTATCGTCACCGCTTGTGCCACGGGTACGCATAATATCGGTGATGCGGCGCGTCTGATCATGTACGGCGATGCCGATGTCATGGTGGCGGGTGGCGCAGAGCGTTGCACTTCTTCACCTACGGCAATGGGCGGGTTTGCTTCGGCTAAGGCGTTGTCACGCCGCAACGCTGATCCCCAATCCGCAAGCCGTCCTTGGGACAAAGACCGTGATGGTTTTGTGTTGAGTGATGGGGCAGGGGTGGTGGTCCTCGAAGAATTGGAACATGCCAAAGCCCGCGGTGCCACTATTTATGCCGAATTGATCGGTTTTGGCATGAGCGGTGACGCTTACCATATCACCACGCCATCGGAAGGTGGTGAAGGTGCGGCCCGTTGCATGAGGCTGGCATTACATGATGCCGGTTTAAATGCTGGCCAAGTTGATTATATCAACGCGCATGGCACGTCAACTCCCGCAGGTGATTTGGGCGAAACGATGGCGATGAAGGCGGCTCTTGGCGATCATGCTTATAAGGTTGCGGTCAGTTCAACCAAGTCCATGATAGGCCATTTGTTAGGTGCGGCAGGCGGTATTGAAGCGGTGTTGACGGCATTAAGCATTAGACATCAAATTGCCCCGCCAACGATCAACCTAGATAATCAAGACCCTGCGTGTGATCTTGATTATGTCCCGAACACCGCCAGAAACATGAAAATTGATGTGGCGATGTCCAACTCCTTCGGATTCGGCGGCACCAACGGGTCGTTGGTCTTTAAACGTTACGGATAGCTTGCCTTGCCTGCTCTACATGTATCTTGTCAACGGCATAGCCAGCACGACGATTGACGTAGCAGACCGTGGTTTCCAATACGGCGATGGTTTATTTGAAACCATAGAAATCTTCAACCGGCAAGCTGTTTTTTTGGAACAGCATTTACAACGCTTACAAACAGGTTGCGCCAGGCTTTATCTTCCTACACCCGATACCAAGCTACTTGTCTCTGAAATTAATAAAGTTTGTACTTTTGCCCCTGTAATGGGGCAAGCCGTTGTAAAACTCATCCTCACCCGAGGGGCGGGCGGCAGAGGCTACCGGCAGCCTGATATTATTGAGCCTACCCGCGTCATAAGCTTACATCCTTTCCCCGATTATCCCGATTCATACCCGCAACAGGGCGTCATTGCCCGTTTCTGCCATACCCGTTTGGGGTTAAATCCTGCTTTAGCGGGAATCAAGCATTTGAACCGCCTTGAACAGGTTTTGGCCAGGGCAGAATGGTCAGATCCCGGCATCCAAGAAGGGATTATGCTCGATATGAATGATCATGTGATTGAAGGCACGATGAGCAATATTTTTTATGTTAAAAATAATGTCTTATATACCGCACAATTGACGCAATCGGGGGTTGCCGGGGTTATGCGCCAGATTATCATTGGGCTTTGTACGCAAAACAAGCTGGCTGTGATCGAGCATCACTACACAAAAGCCGACATACTGTCGGCTGATGAAATCTTCTTTAGCAATTCCATTATGGGCATCTGGCCGGTCAGGCAAATTGAAGGCAGCCCTTTTTCAGTTGGGCCGATAAGCCGGCAAATTCAACAATGGTTGGCCCGATCTAAATTTGCGGGTGTTGGCGTTGCGGCATAAAGTGGCTGGTATTTTGGTTTTGCTTTTGGCTTGCCCGGTTTTTTGGGCATGGCTGGGGTATCAGGACGCACTGTACATGCCTGTAGTAACAGGCAATCCGGTCACGGTAGAAATTGCCAAAGGCGATTCTTTCGCGCGGATTACCGACAAATTGCTGGAACAACAACTGCCCCTTAATCCCGTGTGGTTTAAGTTACTGGCCTTGCAAGATGATGCGTTTAAACGGCTTAAAACCGGCGAATATGAATTGGCGCCGGGACTGACTATGCAAGGCATTTTAGCCTTGTTGATGTCAGGCAAGACTAAACAATACGCAATCACTTTTCCAGAAGGTTGGAATTACCAACAGATAAGGCAAGAAATTGAAAAAAACCCCCACCTTGACCATACGCTTAAAGAAGGCGATGCCGTTTCATTAATGGCTAAGTTGGGTGCACAAATTCCACATCCCGAAGGCGCGTTTTTCCCGGACACTTACTTTTTTGAAAAACACACGACTGATTTCGCTTTGCTGCAAAGGGCCTACGTGAAAATGCAGACTATAATTGATCAGGAATGGGCTAAAAAAGCCGAAAACCTACCTTATAAAAATGTCTACGAAGCGTTAATTATGGCTTCTATTGTCGAAAAAGAAACCGCCGCCAAACCGGAGCGAAGCCAGATTGCCGGCGTGTTTGTCCGCCGCCTGCAACAAGGGATGCGCCTGCAAACCGATCCGACCGTCATTTACGGGATAGGCGAAGCCTATCAAGGCAATATCACCTACAAAGACTTAAGGGCACTGACACCTTACAATACCTATGTGATTGCTGGCCTGCCACCCACCCCTATTGCCATGCCAGGGCGGGAAGCCATTAACGCCGCCTTACATCCCGATAACTCCGATAATCTTTATTTTGTTGCGCGTGGTGATGGCACCCATGTCTTTTCTGCAAGCTTAAAAGCCCATAATCTGGCGGTGGACAATTACCAGAGGAAGAAACATGATACGCGGTAAATTTATAACTCTGGAAGGTGTCGAGGGTGTCGGTAAAACCACCAATCTAGCGTTTATCAAAGATTATTTAGAAAAACATCATATTCCGGTTGTTGTCACCCGTGAACCGGGCGGGACGTTCCTTGCCGAAAAAATACGCCAATTATTACTGGATGCCGGTAGTGAAACCGTGACTGAACAGGCCGAATTGCTGATGATGTTTGCAGCCAGGGCACAGCACATCAAACATGTGATAGAACCAGCATTGGCACAAGGCAACTGGGTGCTGAGCGACCGTTTCACCGATGCGACCTATGCGTACCAGGGTGGCGGGCGAAATATGAAAGCAAGTACCATTGAGTGGCTGGAAAATTTTGTCCAAGGCACTTTACGGCCGGATTTAACCTTGTTGTTGGATGCGCCAGTTGAAATTGGTATGGCGCGGGTCAGAAAACGTGTTGTGGTTGACCGTTTTGAAGCGGAAAAAACCAGCTTTTTTGAACGGGTCAGACGGGCCTATTTATTACAGATGGAACTGCATCCACAGCGCATCAAACTGATTAAAGCCAACCAGCCGCTGGTGGAAGTGCAACAGGCCATAACGGAAAATTTGCGGATTTTGTTGCGATGACCCTGCTACCGTGGCAACAACAAAATTGGACGCATCTGCAAAACTATGTCGTCCAGCAACGCATACCCCAGGCATTGTTGATTACGGGAAAAAAAGGCTATGGTAAACAACAGCTCGCCAAACAATTTGCCAATGCTTTGCTGTGCAACCATCCCCAACGTGATGGCCTGGCCTGCGGAGCCTGTGCTAGTTGCCTGCTGTTTACCGCCCAAACCCATCCTGATTTCATTGCCTTGCAGCCGGAGGAAGCCGGAAAAGGGATTGCCATAGAACAAGTCCGCACCTTGATCACGCGCATCAGCTTAAAGCCGCAGTACGATAAATACCGTGTCGTCATTGTTAATCCCGCCGATGCCATGAACACCAGAGCGGCGAATGCGTTTTTAAAATGCTTGGAAGAGCCGGCTGAGCGGACGGTGATTCTGCTGATCACCGACAAACCCGCCAAACTGCCAGCGACTATTGTCAGCCGTTGCCAAAAATTGGCGATTGCGGCAGCGGGCATAAATATTCTAAGTGCTTGGTTAAGGGAGCAAAAGCCAGGATTATCATCAGCAGATTTGCCGATTTTGTTGGCATTGGCGCAATACGCCCCGTTATTGGCATTAGAATATGCCCATCAAGATACGCTGAAACAACGTAATGATTGTTTCAAGGAATGGTTAGCCATAGCCAAACAACAAACGCATCCGGTTGTCGTTGCTGAAAATTGGCAGGCCCTGTCTGCATCACAATTGCTTTTCTGGATCAGCTCATGGGTGATGGATTTAATAAAGTGCGTTTATCATGCTTCGACCGATAGCTTGTTCAATCCTGATTTGATTAAACCCCTGCAAGCTTTGGCACAGGGCATGGCATTAAAAAAACTTTATGGCTTATATGATTTGTTGCTCAGCAGCCGGCAACGCTTGGACACCACCATCAACAAACAGATTCTTTTTGAAGAAATCTTAATTTATTGGTCACAGCTTAACCAGAGTAAGTAAACATGGCAGATTCCACTTCAAACACCACAACGCCAAGATCTGGCATATTGACGCTGTCAATCAAAGACAAAAAATCGCTGTATTCCGCTTATATGCCTTTCTTAATTAATGGCGGTTTGTTCATACCGACCAACCGTCCCTATAAAATGGGACAGGAAGTGTTTATGTTGCTAAACCTAATGGATGAAACCGAAAAAATACCCGTACAGGGTAAAGTGGTCTGGAAAACCCCCGCAGGATCGCAAAGCTACCGTTCATCAGGCATAGGTGTCCAATTTACCGAAGCTGGCGGTGGTGTGGCGCGGACTAAAATAGAAGCTTATTTGGCAGGGGCTTTGGGTTCTGAACGACAGACCCACACTATGTAGGCGGGGTAGAATGTGTGGGGCTTGTCGATACGGGATGCCGAGGTTACCAAAGCCGGTATTTTGCTAAGTACTGGTGCAAAAGTTTTCAGGAATTTTTTTAAATCAATCAGGAGTGCAAACCTAGGTTTGCACTCCTAAATACTGCCTGAAAACCTATGCTTAATACTCAAGCCGCTCGGAAGGCCGGAATAATCGGCGATTTATCAAGCAATTAGTGCCAATGGCAAAGATTTTTTGCGTATTTTCAACGGTCCCTTACCTATAAGGACTTGATTTGCTAACGATCTCATCAAAAGGTGAACTCCGTCCCGAACAACAGCATGCGGTCAGGTGCTGGGTGCGGTATTATGAATTTATTATTTTTATCTTTAAGGCGGGGGGGAATGTGCCGTTTACCTCAAAGCCCAGTTTTAGGAATTGAACATGATAGAAATTGATACAAAAGACCTGGAAATAGGTATGTTTGTTGCTCATTTAGATAGGTCGTGGTTAGAAACATCATTTATGTTTCAAGGCTTTCGTATTGAGAACGACAAACAAATCGAGGAGCTTCGACGTTTTTGCAAAACGGTCAAGATTGATGAGGAACAGAGCGTCCAAACCCTGTCGTTTACAGCGTTCAAATCCTCTGGCGAAAAAGACGACAGCCACGCTACAACGGAACATGCCCGCCATGATGCCGCACACGGCGTTAAAAAAAGCTTTGTGGAAGACTTGGCGATAGCGTCTGAAACCTATGAACATGCCACGGTTTCGTTGAACAAAGTGCTGAATAATTTCCGCCTCAATAACTATATCGCCATGCCGGAGATAAAATCCTGCGTACAAGACGTGGTAAGCAGCGTCATGCGTAACCATAACACATTGGTATTATTGAGCAATCTGCGTTCAAACCGGAAAGACACCGTTGCCCATAGCATTAATAGCTGTATTTTTAGCTCTTTGTTTGGCCGTTATTTGGGCTTGAGCCATGAACAATTGACGCAATTGAGTATTGCGGCATTACTGCATGATGTTGGCGAAGCAAAAGTCCCCAAGGCAATTTTGGACAAATGCAATCATGGCTTGACTGGCGAAGAAAAAATATTGATGGAACTGCACCCTCAATATGGTGCGGAGATGTTGGGTAAAATTCCGGAAATTTCCGCCGAAGTCATCGAGATTACCTACTCCCATCATGAAAAGGTCGATGGCACAGGTTATCCGCGTGGTCTAAAAGGCTCCGAAATCAGTTTGTTGTCGAAAATAATCGCAATTGTTGATAGCTATGAAAAAATCAGCAACAGTGCCGATCCAAATGCACAAATATCGTGCTCCGACGCCCTTAAGTCCATTTATGCGATGCGTGATACCGTGTTGGATGCCGAACTGGTCGAAAGCTTTATCAAATGTCTGGGCATCTATCCTGTCGGTAGCATTGTACATCTTAACAATGGCAGTACTGGCATTGTAATCGGGGTCAAATCCGATAAACATTTATTGCCCACAGTCATGGTTATCCGCGACAACACGGGTGAAATCCGGCATCCGCCACAAATCATCAACCTTGACCGTTTTCGTGATCACGAAGGCAAGCCATTGTTATTTATTAATAAAGTAATTCAGCCGCACACGGTGGACATTGATCTTGGCGAATATATTGTCAAAGAATTGGGCGTAAAAACGGCTTCTGCTACCAAGTTGCTTTGACAAAATTGAGCGTGATAAAAGAGCAACTAAGCATTCCGCGACTCTTCTAGCCCCATAAAAAATCAGGTGGTGCTTAAGCCGGCTGTTGCTATTAAAGCCATCCTTCCGGCACATTGCAGCCGTTAGTCCCCGCAGCGAAATTCAGTTTCCAAGGATGTGAAGAGTTTTTAGATATTTCATCCTAGCCACTACCAATAATCCTAGAAAATACCTTTCCTTAAAAACTTAGGTTATGCCATGCTGATTGACTCCCATTGCCATCTCGACCGTATCGACCTTAAGCCCTACCAAAACGACTTTAGCTGTTTTATGCAGCAAGTCCAAAACAGCAATATCGAGCATTTATTGTGCATTGCCATAGATTTGGAAGCCTATCCCGCCATGTTGGCGATGGTGGCGGATTACCCGCAAATCTCGGTCAGCGTCGGTGTGCATCCCAATGAGCATGAAGGCCGCGACCCTAGTGCCGATGAACTGATTGCTTTGGGGCAGAACGAAAAAGTGATTGCCATCGGCGAAACCGGCTTGGATTATTTCCGTAGCGACGGGGATTTAACCTGGCAACATAACCGCTTTAGAAACCACATCGCCGCCGCAAAAACGTTGAAAAAACCGTTGATCATCCACACCCGCGAAGCCGGGCAAGACACTTTGAAAATTCTCGCGGAAGAAGGCGCAGATGAAGTCGGCGGCATCATCCACTGCTTCACCGAAAATTGGGGATTCGCCCAAAAAGCGATGGACTTGAATTTCTACATTTCTTTTTCCGGCATCGTCACGTTTAACAATGCCACAGAAATCAAAGAAGTCGCCAAAAAAGTCCCCGCCGACCGTTTCCTGATCGAAACCGATTCCCCTTATCTGGCTCCCGTACCGTTCCGGGGCAAAACCAATTATCCGCTATATGTCCGCCATGTCGCCGAACATATTGCGCAGTTGCGCGGGGCTACGTTTGAGGAGATAGCCGGGTTGTCCACGCGGAATTTTTATACGTTGTTTAATTTTGTGTAAAACCGATTCAGTCAGAAACCTATAATTTTGCAATCGCCCCTTATCTGAAATGCCCATAGAAAGGGATTGCCGCCGTTGACCTCCCAAATGAATAGAATTGCCAAGGATGGCAACCTTTGCATATGTCTTTGTACCTAACTCGCAAGACGCACTCCGTAGGGTGCAATAGGCGATAGCCGTATTGCACCGCATGTTGGTCTTCAACCATCTGGCGCATTACGCTACCGCTAATGCGCCCTACGTGCTACGTGCTGCGTTACCTTCCTTACAACCACTTATTCAATCACATCCTTAGCCTGCAAATCCGCATGGTAAGAAGACCTAACCAGCGGTGCACTAGCCACTTGTTTAAAGCCTAATTCCTTAGCAACCCTGCCATAATCGGCAAACTCTTCCGGCGTGACATAGCGTTGTACGGGCAAATGGGCTTTGCTGGGTTGTAGGTATTGCCCCAAAGTCAGCATAGCGCAACCATGTGCCCGTAAATCTTTCATCACGGCTATCACTTCGTCGGTTTCCTCGCCCAAACCCATCATCAAGCCGGATTTGGTCGGGATATGCGGCAACGCTTCATGATGTTGGCGCAATAAATCCAAAGAGCCTTGGTAATCCGAACCAGGACGCGCTTGTTTGTAGATGCGGGGCACGGTTTCCAGGTTGTGGTTGAACACGTCGCAAGGTTGTTGCACCAAGATATTGATGGCTTTTTCTACCCGTCCACGAAAATCGGGGACTAGGATTTCGATTTTGGTGGATGGTGTCAAGGCGCGGATTTGGCTGATGCACTCGGCGAAATGCCCCGCGCCACCGTCGCGCAAATCATCGCGGTCTACGGAGGTGATGACGACATATTTCAACGCCATTGCGGCTATCGCATCAGCTAAGTGTTGCGGTTCGTTGGCATCCAAGGGCAGCGGTTTACCGTGGGCGACATCGCAGAACGGGCAGCGGCGGGTGCATAAATCACCCATGATCATGAAGGTTGCCGTGCCGTGCTGGAAGCATTCTGCCAAATTCGGGCAGGCGGCTTCTTCGCAGACGGTGTGCAGTTTATGTTCGCGCAGCAATTGCTTGACGCGGGTGATTTCTTCGTTAGCGGTGACTTTGATGCGTATCCAATCGGGTTTGCGCAACGCCGTTTCCGGTTGCTCGACTTTAATCGGGATACGCGCCAGTTTTTCCGCGCTACGTTGGTGGGATTCGGGGGTGGCGCGTGAGGGGGCTTGATAATTCATGACGGTAAGGCTGCGGTGATGTGTTCAATAACTAGGGCGGCTAAATCATTGGTGTCAATGGCGGCACCCAAATCGGCCAGTTGGGTCATTTGCAAACCGGAGTAGCCGCACGGGTTGATGTGCGAAAACGGGCGCAAATCCATAGAGTTGTTCAGACTTAAGCCATGATAACTGCAATGGTTTTTAATACGCAAACCAATCGAGCCGATTTTTTTGCCTTGCACATACACGCCGGGCGCGTCGGCTTTGGCTAATGCGGTGATGCCGACATCCGCCAAGGTGACGATCATGGCGTTTTCCAGTAGGCTGACTAGCTCACGGATATTGATTTGCAAACGTTTAATGTCCAGCAAGGTGTAAATCACTAACTGCCCTGGGCCGTGGTAAGTCACTTGTCCGCCCCTATCGCTGTGCACGACGGGAATATCGGTCATAGCCAGCAAATGCTCGCGCTTGCCGCTTAAGCCTAGGGTGTAGACGGGCGGGTGTTCGACTATCCAAAGTTCATCCGGCGTATCGGCGCTGCGTTGCACGGTGAACTCTTGCATGGCTTGCCAGGTGTCGGCGTAGGCTTGTTGGTTGAGATAGCGTAGGGTAGGAGGCATTAGTTGGCGTTACAGATGGTTTGCACGGTGAAAATCGCCGGGATGGCTTAGGCAATGTACGGACTGTCCCTGTACTATCGGTGAGTTAGGAGAAAATTACTTGATGGCGGCAAGTTCTCTAACTCTGTTTCGGTCGTTTCATCTTTTAAATTCACTCCCGACAGTTGCAATTTTTCTGCTTCGGCGATTAAAAATAGCAGTTTTTTTAATGCTTGGGCATAACTTAAGCCATTGTGATGGATATTGGAAATGCAATTGCGGTCGGCATCGGTGCTAAGGCCGGATTTAGCTTGATAGGTAAAATAAATGCCCATGCTATCCGGCGAGCTTAGGCCAGGGCGTTCGCCGATCAAAACAAGGCACAACCGCGCCGCGAAAGCTTCGGCAATGGCATCGCCCACGGCGACACGCCCGTGTTTGATTAGGCAAACGGGCGGGATTTGGTAGTTGTTGTTTTGCAGTTCCGGCAGCAATAAGTTTAAAAATGGCTCGGCATGATGGGCGATGGCGGTGGATGACAAACCATCGGCAACCACCACAACGGCATCGGCGGGTGATAGTGCGTGGTTTTTTAAGCGTTCTTGCGAAGAGGGGCTTAACAATCTCCCCAAATCAGGCCGTTGCAAATACAGGCGTTGGTTTTCCGCTTGGCTTTGTAAAGTTAAAGAGCCAATGCCGTTTGCCGCCAAGCGTCCGGCAAGTTCGGTAAAATCCAGCGGGATATTCACCGCATCCCGCGCCAAGGCATGGGCGAGTTGGAAGTCCAAACAGGCACGGGTCGGCAAACTTATTCCCGCCCGGCCTAAGGCAATACGCGCGGCGGTGAATTGGCTTAGGGTTTGCCAAGGGTCTGGGGTGATTTGCTGTGGGTTGCTCATGGCTGGTTGGGAGTAGAAATTGTCAGTGTTGAAATGGAGTCCAAAAACAGGTTTTTGGACTCCATTCGCTCGTTCCCAAGCTCCGGCTTCAATGCCATTAAGTTAAGGAATTATTTTTAAAATCAATTTGTTGAGAAATCTGTAAAACACCTTTTGTAGGGTGCAATAGGCGATAGCCGTATTGCACCGCATGTTGGATTTCAAGCATCCGGCGCATTACGCTATCGCTAATGCGCCCTACAATATACTTATATTATTGAAATTAAAGGTAAAAATACTTAACTTAATGACAGTGAAGCTCCAGTTTGGGAACGCAGTATGGGAAGCTCTTGCTTCCTATCGTTTTATGCCTTGCGGGTAAGCAGGAGCTTGGTAAGTAGCATAATCTTAAGAACCATTCGTAGGCAAAATGCCCACACCACCAAACAGCGCAGGAATTCCTTGCCGCATCAATTGGTTATCACCATTAAAAATTTGATGTTGTTGCAACCATTGCTCAAATTCAGGCGCGGGTCGCAAGCCTAAAATTTGCCGCACATACAGCGCATCATGGAACGAGGTCGATTGGTAATTCAGCATCACATCATCCGCGCCTGGCACACCCATGATGAACGTGCCGCCCGCCACGGCAAATTGCGTCAGCAACATATCCATATCATCTTGATCCGCTTCGGCGTGGTTGGTGTAACAGACATCGCAGCCCATCGGCAGGCCGAGCAATTTGCCGCAAAAATGGTCTTCCAATCCGGCGCGGATGATTTGCTTGCCATCGTACAGGTATTCGGGGCCGATAAAACCGACCACGGTGTTGACCAGCAACGGTTTAAATTGCCGCGCCACCGAGTATGCCCGCGCCTCGCAAGTTTGCTGGTCCAAACCTTCGTGGGCGTTGGCGGATAAGGCGCTGCCTTGTCCGGTTTCAAAATATAGGCAGTTGTCGCCGACTGTGCCTCTGTTTAGACTTAAGGCCATTTCGTGGGCTTCCTGTAACATCGCCAAATTGATACCGAAACTATCATTTGCTTTTTGGGTTCCGGCGATGGATTGAAACACCAAATCCACGGGCGCACCTTGTGCCATCGCTTTCATCGTGGTGGTGACATGCGCCAACACACAGGCTTGGGTGGGGATTTGGTAACGCTCGATGACATCGTTAAGCAGGTGCAACAAGCGCGTCGTGGCTTCGAGGTTGTCGGTGGCGGGATTGATGCCGATCACTGCATCGCCGCAGCCATAGAGCAAACCGTCCAAGATACTGGCGGCGATACCGGCGGGATTGTCGGTGGGGTGGTTGGGTTGTAGGCGGGTGGACAAACGGTTCGCCAAACCTATCGTGCCACGGAAACGCGTGACCACGCGGCATTTTTTCGCCACCAAAATCAAATCTTGGATTCGCATGATTTTCGACACGGCGGCGACCATCTCCGGTGTCAGGCCAGCGGCGATTTTTGTCAACGTTGCCGTATCAGCCTGTTCGGATAACAACCAGTTGCGGAAATCGCCGACGGTCAAATGGCTGATGGGCGCAAACGCTTGTCTGTCATGCCCGTCGATAATCAGCCGCGTCACTTCGTCGCTTTCGTAAGGCACTAAGGCTTCGGTCAAAAATTGTTTCAGCGGCACATCCGCCAACACCCACTGCGCCGCCACCCGCTCCAAATGGTTCACCGCCGCCACACCCGCCAGACAATCGCCGGAACGCGCAGGGCTGGCTTTCGCCATTAGCTTGCGTAGGGTTTTGAAATCGTAGGATTGCTGGGCTAGGTGGGTTTTGTACATGGTGGTTAGCTAAAAGCCACTCGTTGTGTTTGATTTAGATTCAATAATCCCGCCACCCAAACACACCTCGCCGTCATAAAACACCACCGATTGCCCAGGCGTAATCGCCCGTTGCGGTTCATCAAACACGGCTTTGCAGCGTCCGTCTGGCAATGGCTCAAGATAACAAGCTTGGTCAGCTTGGCGGTAACGGGTTTTGGCGGTGCAACGTAGCGGTTCAAGCAAGGGTTTGCCGCTACACCAATCCAATTGCCCTGCTTCCAGGCTGTTGTGCAGCATCAGCGGATGGTCATGGCCTTGGCCGACGATCAGCACATTGTTCTCTAAGTCTTTTTCCAACACATACCACGGCTCATCCGGCGCATCTTTGACTCCGCCTATCCCTAAGCCTTGCCGCTGCCCAAAGGTGTAGTACATCAAGCCGTGATGTTTACCGATATACTGGCCTTCAGGAGTACGCATTTCGCCGGGTTGGGTGGGCAAGTAGCGTTGCAGGAATTCTTTAAATTTGCGCTCACCGATGAAGCAAATGCCGGTGCTGTCTTTTTTCTTGTGGTTGTCGAAACCGGCTTTTTTTGCCAAGGCGCGGATTTCCGGTTTGTGCAAATGCCCGATGGGGAACAGGGTTTTCGATAAGGCTTTTTGTCCCATTGCGTAGAGGAAATAGCTTTGTTCCTTGTTCGGGTCTAAGCCTTTTAGCAATTGGAATGTGCCGTCGCGCTCGGCGACACGGGCGTAGTGTCCGGTGGCGATGGTGTCTGCGCCCAAGTCTTCAATCGCGTAATTTAAAAACGCTTTAAATTTAACGTGTTTGTTACACAAAATATCCGGGTTGGGCGTGCGTCCAGCGGCGAATTCGGACAGGAACACTTCAAACACTTCATCCCAATATTCGGCGGCGAAGTTGACGGTTTTTAATGGTATGCCGAGCTTGTCGCAGACTTGCTGTGCATCCGCCAAATCCTGCATGGCGGTGCAGTATTCGGTGCCATCGTCTTCTTCCCAGTTTTTCATGAACAAGCCGCTGACCTTATGGCCTTGTTCCAGCAACAGCAGGGCGGTGACGGAGGAATCGACGCCACCGGACATGCCGACGATACTATTTTTACTCATGATCCAAATCGAGAAATGATTTTAATAAAGCCAAGGGGTAACGCTCGCCTTGCAGGTATTCGTCTACGCCGATCAGCACCAAAGGGCTGCGCATCCGATGTTGCTGTGCGGCGATTTCGTCACGGGTTAGCCAATGGGTGCCGACGATGCCGGTATCGAGTGGCTGGTGCGGGTTATGGCTATGGCAGGAACCCGCGAAACAAACCCTGATGAAGGTCGTGGTGTGAGGGTTTTTACGCCAAAGCTGGATGGAGACTATCGCTTCCGGTTCAAATTGCCAGGCGGTTTCTTCCCGCACTTCCCGCTTGACGGCAGTGATCAAGTCTTCGTTTTCTTCAAAATGTCCGGCCGGCTGGTTAAATTGCAGGCCATTGGCGGTTTCTTCTTCAACCAGCAAAAAGCGTTGGTCTTGTTCGATAATTGCGGCGACGGTAACGTTGGGTTTCCAAACCATCAATAGTCTCCAAGCATGAATTAAATGAAGTATTTTACTCGATTTAGTGACAGGATATTGATAAAGCTTGCCGATTGTCCACACAACTTACCCTCGTCAGGGCAGTCATGATAATTTGTTGTGTAGACAAGCTTGAAATACTCTACACTTAGCATTATGTTAATACCCGTAAAGTTATTTTTTTGGTTGCCATGTCCGATTTTAATCCATTCCAAGATAACGATGATGACTTGGTTGTTCAGGAAACCAAGCCCAAGTTACAAATACCACCTTTATACAAAGTCATTTTGTTGAACGATGACTTTACACCGATGGATTTTGTCGTGGAAGTGTTGATGGATTTTTTTGGTATGTCCGAGGAATTGGCGACCCAGGTGATGTTGCAGATACATACGCAAGGGGTTGGGGTTTGTGGGACGTACACAAAGGATGTTGCCGAAACGAAAGTCACTATAGTCAATGAATATTCGCGCGAACACCAACATCCGTTGCTGTGTTCGATGGAAGTCGTGTAAGGAGCATCTATGTTAAGCAAAGAACTTGAAATTACCTTAAATACCGCGTTTAAAAATGCCCATGATAAACGCCATGAATTTATCACGGTTGAGCATTTATTGCTGGGCCTACTCGATAATGCGTCCGCAGAAACCATTATGAATGCCTGTGGTTGCAACATCCCTTTGTTGCGTAGCCAATTGACCAAGTTTATTGACGAAACGATGTCCCTGATTCCGCCCGGTATCCAGCGCGATACCCAGCCGACGCTAGGCTTCCAGCGCGTTTTGCAACGTGCGGTTTTTCATGTCCAAGCTTCAGATAAAAAAGAAGTGACTGGAGCCAACCTGTTCGTCGCCTTGTTTAGCGAACAAGATTCCCATGCGGTGTATTTGCTGAACAAGCAGGACATATCGCGGTTGGATGTCGTCAATTACCTTTCGCACGGCATTTCTAAAATCGAACAGGGCAACCCAGGCAACCACGAGCAAAGTTCAGATAATGGCAATTCCGAGACCGAATCAGGCAGCCCGCTGGATAGATATGCCACCAATCTCAATGAAGAAGCGTTGAAAGGCCGGATCGACCCGTTGATTGGACGCGAGATGGAAATTGAACGCACGATACAAACCTTATGCCGCCGCCGGAAAAACAATCCCTTGTTGGTAGGCGAGGCCGGTGTTGGCAAAACCGCCATAGCCGAAGGTTTGGCAAAAAAAATCGTCGAAGAAGATGTGCCCGATGTGTTGCTGAAAAGCGTGATTTACTCGCTCGATTTGGGCGCGTTGGTGGCGGGTACCAAGTATCGGGGCGATTTTGAAAAACGTCTGAAAGCGTTAATGAACCAACTGAAAAAAGAACCTAACTCCATTCTTTTCATTGATGAAATCCATACCATCATCGGTGCAGGTTCGGCATCCGGCGGGGTGATGGATGCGTCCAATTTAATTAAACCCGCTTTGGCTTCCGGTCATTTACGCTGCATCGGTTCGACCACGTATCAGGAATACCGTGGCGTGTTTGAGAAAGACCATGCCCTTGCCCGCCGTTTCCAAAAGGTGGATATTTTGGAACCGTCAGTTGCCGACACCATTTTGATTTTGAAAGGGCTTAAGTCGCGTTTTGAAGAGCATCATGATGTCAAATACTCGCCCGATGCCCTGCGTTTGGCGGCGGAATTGTCCGACCGTTACATCACTGACCGGCATTTACCAGACAAAGCCATAGATGTGATTGACGAGGCGGGTGCGAAACAACGCATGACGGCTGAATCCGAACGCAAGCAGTTGATAGATGCGTCCGAAATTGAAGAAATCGTTTCCAAAATTGCCCGGGTGCCCGCCAAATCAGTTTCCTCCAATGATGTGGACAAACTCGCCAATTTGGAGAAAAACCTCAAAATGCTGGTGTTTGGTCAGGACGAAGCGATTTCTGCACTGGCATCGGCGATCAAATTGTCACGCGCCGGTCTTCGGGACGCCCAAAAAACTATCGGCTCATTTTTGTTCGCTGGCCCGACGGGGGTTGGCAAAACGGAAGTTACACGGCAATTGGCAAAAGTGCTGGGCGTCGAATTGATCCGTCTGGACATGTCGGAATATATGGAACGGCATACCGTATCCCGGTTGATAGGTGCGCCTCCTGGCTATATTGGCTTTGACCAAGGTGGCTTGTTGACCGAGCAAATCAACAAGCATCCCCATGCGGTGCTGTTGTTGGATGAGTTGGAAAAGGCGCATCCTGATGTGTTCAATTTGTTGTTGCAAGTGATGGATCATGGCACCTTGACGGACAACAACGGGCGTAAGGCGGATTTCCGCAACATCATCATGATCATGACCACGAATGCGGGCGCAGAAGAAGGTAGCCGTGCGTCGATTGGTTTTACCCATCAAGACCATGCCAGCGACAGCATGAAGGTCATAGAAAAAAGTTTTTCACCGGAATTCCGCAACCGTTTGGACGCAGTTATCCAATTCAAACCGCTGGACATTTCCATAGTCGGGCATGTGGTTGACAAATTTATCTTTGAACTGGAAGCTTTGTTGGCGGATAAGCAAGTCACGCTGACCCTGGAGGCGGAGGCGCGTTTATGGTTGGCGGAGCATGGTTGTGATCCCAAAATGGGGGCGAGGCCGATGGCGCGCTTGATACAAGAGAAAATTAAAAAACCCCTGGCGAATGATTTGTTGTTTGGCAAACTGGCAAACGGCGGGCATGTCACTATTTACATGGAAAACAACGAACTGGGTTTTGCCATAGAAGGCAAGGAATTGGTCGTTTCGGAAGACAGTTAAGCGGCATGGGGATGATTGCGCTGATCCCTGGCGGGATTAGCGCATACGGAAGGAGATTCGGCCTTTGGTCAAATCATAAGGGGTCATTTCAACTTTGACACTATCACCAGTCAGGATACGGATATAGTGTTTACGCATTTTGCCGGAAATATGCGCCGTGACGATATGGCCGTTTTCCAGTTGCACACGAAACATGGTATTAGGAAGCGTGTCGATGACTTTGCCTTCCATTTCAATTTGATCTTCTTTAGCCATTTATATTACCTCGATATTTAAAAGCCCCCACTATAACATAAGCCCGTGTTTAACAACAGAAGTGCGTGGCTCGAAATGTTTTTTTTGGCTTTAAAGAACCATCTCAGTCCATTGTTTGTTAAGCAATAATTGCATCGGCTGGTAATTGCTTTTATAAGCCATTTTTTTACACGCCTGTATCCAAAAGCCTAAATACAAAAATTCCCGACTAGATTGTTTGGCTTGTTCTATTTGCCACAAAACCGCATAAACGCCGAGGCTGTAATCAGAAAACGACGGTTCAAAAAAGGTGTAAACCGCTGACCACGCGTCAGCAAACTGATCGACAACGGCGATACCTGCTAATTGGTTGTTGATCGACAGTTCTACAAATCGGGTGTCGCACCAAGAACTGCCCAAAAAACCAATATAATCATCAGGGCTGGAATGCGCCATGTCACCGTCCGTATGACGGCTGGCTTGGTAACGCAAGTACATTTCATAATGCGCTTGTTCAAAGATTGCCGGTTTCACTTGCACTTGGGTGGCGTGGTTTTTTCCCCAACACCGTTTTTGGCTTCTGTTAGGTTTAAACTTGACCACGTCCAATCTGATCGGGACACAGGCGGTACAGTGCCGGCAATACGGTTTGTAAACTTCGTCGCCGCTACGTCGGAAACCTTGTGCCAGAAGCTGTCCATACAAATCGGCAGTCATGGCGTAGGATGGGTGTATGAATACTGACCGGGCAATTTCATTTTCCAGATAACTGCAAGGATGTTCCTGGGTCACAAATAAAGGGATATTTTTCATAAAGGCCGCCAAGCCAAGGGGCTGGCGGGCAAATCACAATAGTGGTCAAGCCATTGCACAAAATCATCACGCGGAATTTCTTCTGCGCCTAAGCTGACCAAATGTTGCGAATGCACCTGGCAGTCTATTAACCGATAATCCCAGGATTTAAGCTGCCCGACTAAGGCGGCAAAGGCAATTTTAGACGCGTCGGTTTGGGTGTGGAACATGGATTCACCAAAAAAGACCTGGCCTAATGCGATTCCGTAAAGCCCGCCGACCAACTTTCCATCGAGCCAGGTTTCCGCAGAATGGGCAATTCCTAAACGGAATAATTCAGCATAAGCCTGTTTGATGTCTTTGGTTATCCATGTCCCTGATTGCCCTGGCCTGGGTTGGGCGCAACCGTTGATGACTTCATCGAAAGCTTGGTCGAGGGTCACCGAAAAAATATGTTGCCGTTGCGTTTTGCGTAAACTCCGTGAAATCAGCAATTTTTCGGGAAACAACACCAAGCGTGGATCTGGCGACCACCATAAAATCGGCTCACCTGGGTTATACCAAGGGAAAATACCTTGCCGATAGGCATTGACCAAGCGTTTTTTCGACAGGCAACCGCCGATTGCCAACAAACCATCCGGTTCTTTCAACGCTTTTGTGACCGACGGAAAGGCTTGCTCAGGATTTTTCGGATTTAGGATAGTCAGTTTCATCTATCTGCCATGCCAATCTACCCCTGTGACAAACGCCGATAATGTTTCCGATAGCGGGGCTAAGGTGTTCAACCCGCCAATTCATCCAAATATTTTTCGGCGTCCAAGGCGGCCATACAACCCGCACCCGCCGACGTGATGGCTTGTTTGTAAACCGAGTCCATCACATCGCCAGCGGCAAACACGCCTTCGACGCTGGTCGCCGTGACATTGCCCTGGATGCCGCTGTGCACCTTGATATAACCGTGATCCATGTCCAACTGGCCCTCGAAAATGCTGGTGTTGGGGGTATGGCCTATCGCGATGAACACGCCATGCACATCCAAGTCTTTGGCTGATCCGTCATCGACATTTTTAATCCGTAATCCGGTCACGCCCATGTCATCACCCAACACTTCATCCAGGGCATGGTTCCATTCGATTTCGACATTGCCGTTTTTGGCCTTTTCCAATAATTTGTCGGAAAGGATTTTTTCTGACCTGAATTTATCCCGGCGATGCACGACCGTGACTTTTGACGCAATATTGGCGAGATACAAGGCTTCTTCAACGGCGGTATTGCCGCCGCCGATCACTGCCACCGGCTTGTTGCGGTAGAAAAAACCGTCGCAAGTCGCACAGGCGGACACGCCTTTGCCTTTAAAGGCTTCTTCGGAATCCAGCCCTAAATACCTTGCCGAAGCGCCGGTGGCGATAATCAGCGCGTCACAGGTATAAACGCCGGAATCTCCGGTTAGGGTGAACGGTTTCGCCGATAAATCCGCCGTGTGGATATGGTCGAAAATAATTTCAGTGTCAAAGCGTTCGGCATGCAAGCGCATACGCTCCATTAAATCAGGGCCTTGCAAACCTTCGACATCACCAGGCCAGTTATCGACATCGGTGGTGGTGGTCAGTTGCCCGCCTTGCTGCATACCCGTAATCATGACAGGCTTTAAATTGGCACGGGCGGCATAAACGGCGGCAGTGTAACCGGCGGGGCCGGAACCTAAAATCAACAGGCGGCAATGTTTAATATCTGTTGGCTTGGAATCACTCATGGGCAAATCTCTACAAGAAAAAGGAAAGTCAGCAAATTATGCAGGTGAAAGCGTATTTCGACAATTATATCTAAGACCTTTATACAAAAAAGCTTCCAGATTTGAAAATTACCGTTTAGCCAAACCGAATGGATAGACGGGCTTGGCCTGAAATCAAGCCCCAACTTGTCTCGGTTAGGAAAGATGTCTCTTATAGAACCCGAAGCGCAATCCGTGATGTCGAAGTCGCCGTGCCGGATTTGGCGGGCTGGCGGCGTGAGCGGATGCCCAATGTTCCCGATGACCAACGTTTTGATATTGCCCCCCGATTGGGTGTGTGAAATCTTGTCGCCGTCCACCGCTCAAAAAGACCGCGTGGTGAAGTTGCCGATTTATGCCCGTTATGGCGTACCATTCGTGTGGATAGTCGATCCGTTGGCGCAAACTTTGGAGGCGTTTGAGTTGCAACAAGGCCGCTGGACTTTGATTGCCACGCTTAAGGATGATGACGCCGTTGCCGTGCCGCCGTTTGATGCCGTGACTTTTTCGTTGGCGGACTTATGGAGTTAAGGTGATTTCCTGCAATGAATTTACCAAAAAATCTGTCCACGAAAGACACGAAAAAACGTCTCCATGTTATTTTTTCGTGATTTTCGTGATTTTCGTGGACTTTAGTTTTTCTACGAATCAGATTTTTGATGGTATGTTCTTTCTCGAAAATCACCAAAAGCCATTTTAACGCGTAAACTTAATGGCGGTGACGTTTTCCATAGCCGTTTTGCCAAGCCTACCTGTCCAATCCATCAAGTTCCATGTATTTGCACACAACGCCTTTTTAAACGTATCATGCCACCCTTTACATTTGGCGGATTTATTGATGGATACGATCAGCATACGCGGTGCGCGGACGCATAATCTAAAAAACATTGACCTGGATTTGCCCAGGGACAAGCTCATCGTCATCACGGGCTTGTCCGGTTCCGGCAAATCCTCGCTGGCATTTGACACCATTTATGCAGAAGGCCAGCGGCGCTATGTCGAATCGCTGTCGGCGTATGCGCGGCAATTCTTGTCGATGATGGAAAAGCCGGATGTTGACCATATCGAAGGTTTATCCCCCGCCATTTCCATCGAACAAAAATCCACGTCACACAATCCCCGCTCCACCGTCGGCACCATCACCGAAATCTACGATTACCTCCGTCTGCTCTTTGCCCGTGCCGGAACACCGCGCTGCCCTGAACATCAAGTCTCGTTGGAAGCACAAACCGTTAGCCAAATGGTTGATTTAGTCCTCGCCCAACCCCAAGACCAACGCTGGATGCTGCTCGCGCCCGTCGTCAACCAGCGTAAAGGCGAATATGTGCAATTGCTGGACGATTGCCGCGCCCAAGGCTTCATCCGCGCCCGTATCGACGGCGTGGTGTATGACCTGGACGACGCGCCGACACTGGATTTAAAAAAGAAACACACGATAGAGGTGATTGTTGACCGTTTCAAAATCCGCGACGACATCGCCCTGCGCCTGTCCGAATCGTTTGAAACCGCCTTGCGCATTGCCGATGGCATCGCCATCGCCGCCAGCCTGGAAGACGGCGGCACGGAATTGCTGTTTTCCGAACGTTACGCCTGCCCACATTGCGGCTACAGCTTGACCGAGCTGGAGCCACGTTTGTTTTCCTTCAACAACCCCAAAGGCGCGTGCAGCAGTTGCGATGGTTTGGGGGTGCGCCAACATTTTGACCCCACGCTGATTATCCATAACCCCGACATCAGCCTAGCGGGTGGCGCGATACGCGGTTGGGACAGGCGTAACGGCTATTATTACCAACTCATCTGTTCTTTGGCGGCGCATTATGGCTTTGACCCGGAAATACCCTATTCCGAATTGCCGAAAACTATCCAAGATGTACTCTTGTATGGCAGCGGCAATGAAACCATCGAATTCAAATATGCCATCGGGGCGGGGCCGACAAAAATCAAACGCCACGTCTTTGAAGGCATCGTCGCCAATATGGATCGTCGCTACCACGAAACCGATTCCAGCCTGGTGCGCGAAGAACTGGCGAAATATTTATCGCAAAAAGTCTGTAATGCCTGTGACGGTGCGCGGCTGAATATTGCCGCACGGAATGTGTTTGTCGATGATTTGCCGATCAACCAACTCACCCGCTTGCCGATACGCAAAAGCCTGGCGTTTTTCTCGGAACTGCATCTGGCGGGCAAACGCGGCGAAATTGCCGTGAAAATCGTCAAGGAAATCCAGGAACGTCTGGAATTTTTAGTGAATGTCGGCTTGGATTATTTGACCTTAGACCGCAGCGCCGACACGCTGTCCGGCGGCGAAGCACAACGCATACGCCTTGCCAGCCAAATCGGCGCGGGGCTGGTCGGTGTCATGTATGTGCTGGATGAACCGTCCATTGGTTTGCACCAGCGCGACAATGAACGCCTGCTCGGCACCTTGTTCCGCTTGCGGGATTTGGGCAACACCGTCATTGTGGTCGAACACGATGAAGATGCGATCCGCGCCGCCGACCACATCGTCGACATTGGCCCAGGCGCGGGCATCCACGGCGGCAAGATCATCGCCCAAGGCAGCTTGGCGGATATTTTGGGCAACGCCGATTCGTTGACGGGGCAGTATTTGTCCGGTCAAACCGGCATAGACGTGCCGAAAAACGTCACGCCCGTCAACCCCGACAAACAAATCATCGTCCGCAACGCCCACGGCAATAACCTGAAAAATGTCGATATTGCCTTTCCGGTGGGTTTGTTCACCTGCGTCACGGGCGTGTCCGGTTCCGGCAAATCGACGCTGGTCAACGACACGCTGTATGCCCACGCCGCCCGTTTAATCAACCGCGCGGGCATCATCCCCGCACCCTGCGATGCGATTGAAGGCTTGGAACATTTCGACAAAGTCGTGGACATAGACCAAAGCCCGATAGGCCGCACCCCGCGCTCGAATCCGGCGACTTACACAGGCTTGTTCACGCCGATACGCGAGCTTTTCTCCGCCACGCCCGAAGCCCGCTCACGCGGCTACACGCCAGGGCGTTTCAGCTTCAACGTCAAAGGCGGACGCTGCGAAGCCTGCACGGGCGACGGCGTGATTAAGGTGGAAATGCACTTTTTGCCGGACATTTTCGTGCATTGCGAACAGTGCAACGGCAAACGCTATAACCGCGAAACCTTGGAAATCCGCTACAAAGGCAAAACCATCAACGACGTGCTGAACATGACCGTCGAAGACGCGGCGGAATTTTTCAAAGCCGTGCCAAGTCTGGCAAAAAAATTACAAACCCTGGTGGAAGTCGGCCTCAGCTACATCACCTTGGGGCAAAACGCCACCACGCTATCGGGTGGCGAAGCGCAACGGGTCAAGCTGGCGAAAGAACTGTCTAAACGCGACACCGGCAAAACCCTGTACATTCTCGACGAACCCACCACAGGCCTGCATTTCCACGACATCAAACAATTGCTGACCGTGCTGCACACCCTGCGCGACCACGGCAACACCGTCATCGTCATCGAACATAACCTGGATGTGATAAAAACCGCCGATTGGCTGATAGACATGGGACCGGAAGGCGGGGATGGCGGCGGCTTGTTAGTTGCGGAAGGAACGCCGCAAACGGTTGCCGAAAATCCGGCTTCGCATACGGGGACTTATTTGCGGCGGTTTTTCCTCACCAAGACCTGACAGGTCTAGTTATTAGACATCTTTCCTAAATATTAGACATTATCCGAATTAACGTTGAAACTGAGTTTTTTTATATTCCCCCCCCCCAAGCCACCATTATTGAGCGGACCCGCCCCAAAACCTTTGCCCAATGAGATTGATACGCCATGCTTTTTTGTGCCAATGTCATAACCTGCCCTTCCGTTTTCAGAAGCTTCACAGGGCTGGATGCCGCTGAATTTGAAGGTCTGCCGGGCCACTTTGAAAAGGCGTGGGAAGAACACCTTGAGGCCGCCTCCGCCCACCAGGAACGGCGGCGCAAGCCCGGTGGCGGCGCGGTGCCGACCACACTGCGGGCAGCGGAAGACCGGCTGTTTTTCATATTGGTTTACCTCAAGTTGTACCCATTACAGGTGGTCATGGGTTTTCTGTTCGGGATGTCCCAAGGCCGCGCCCATGAATGGATTGCCCGCCTCAGCACCATCCTGCAAAAGGCGTTGGCGATGGCCGGCGCGTGGCCCCGTTTCGGCGGAACAACGCCTCGAAGCTTCGTCCCAGCGGGAATTCATCATTGACGGCACGGAGCGCCGGACGCAAAGGCCACCTCTCAATAACGCCATTTTAGCGGCGGCATTGTGTGCATTAACTTGTCCAACGTTAGCTTTAGCCGAAGCGGGCGCCAAGTCTATGTTTGCTGATGAAGGCACATCAGTCATGATGAATGATGAAGATGCTAATACAGATACAACGCCTGCCAGAGTAAAACCAACGACATCGAGACCCAAACCAAGGGTTATTTCTCAAGCCCGCAATGATAGAACTGAACAAACCCCAGTCAGTTATGCCGGTTTGCAATACTGGATTGATTTACAGGAAGCCGATGGCAGTAGTCGGAAAGTAACAACGGGATATACTTTCCATAGCGGTGACCGTATCAAATTGCAAATCAAAAGTAAGACTGAAGGCTATTTGTATGTCCTGAATCAAGATGCTTCAGGACAACAAACGCCGCTTTACCCGGCGAAGGGACAGACATCAGGCCTGATAGAGCCTAATCACATTTATACCATCCCCACACATGGCGCAATCGCTTTTGATAATGTGCCGAGTAACGAAAAAGTCACTATTGCACTTGCCAAATTCCCTATACCCAATTCGGAACCAACACCTTCAGCAAAGGGAACTACGGCGGCTTACACTGAACAATCTCGGTATTTTGATTGCGCAGACAGTGGTGGCGCAGGTAGTAAAGGTATGTTCGCCGAAGAAAGTGGTTCTAGTATTGATTGTATGCGCAGCAAACACAATGCCGGTTCTAAGGGTATGTTTGCCGAGGAAGATACCACTTCTGCTGAACCTGCCAGTTATTCAGTCGTACCTGCTGCCGCACTCGACGAAGGCCAAGTTTTGTTTGTTGATTTCAATTTAACCCACCGTTAATAATCACCGAAAGGAAATAATAATGAAAAAAATAAATTACAAAATCGTCGCGTTAGTTGCCTCTACCACTTTTTTAATCAGTGGTTGCGAAACGATGCAACAAGCTTCTACCGCAATGGGGTCTACCGGTACAGGAATACTGGCAGGTGTTGCGGCTGGCGCGGGTACGGGTGTTTTGTGCGATAAGATGACGGGTGGAAAAAATACTGCTGCTTGCGTTGCGGCAGGTATGGCGGTTGGTGCTGCCGTGGGCGCTTGGGCGGCTTCTATGGATGAAGCGGCTGAAAAAGCGGTACCTGCAATGGATTGTGCGTCAGTAAAAAGGCGCATGAATTATTCTTCAACTTCAAGCAACCCCGTAGCTTTACTCAAATTTGCACAACAACCCGCGCAAGTCGTCAGCCCTGGAGAAAATTTGAAAATTTCCGTTAAAATGGATTTAGCTACACCAGGTGCAAGTGGTCAAGAGCAAGAGGTTACATTCAAAAATAATGTAACCTCTGGCGGAGAAAAAAATACGGGTAGGGCAATAACAAAAGGATGTGGTGGTGATTATTTATTACCTTGGGTCATACCTATAAAGAAGGTGTCTATAACACGACAATCAAATTGATTGACGCTTCTAATAACAGTGAAATTGAAGGAGGTGTCCTGAATTTCTGTTACACGGTTGCTAATGATGGTGTTAACAAATGTGGTTTAGCATCCACCCAAACTGTTTCTGAAAAAGTTTATCGGATTTAACAAAAAGCCAAATAGAAAGTAAAAATATGAAGTCTTGGGCATACAGACACTACACAGTATGCCCTTTTTATTAATCCAGCATTTGCTGGAAATATTTAACCTACATGGTGAATTCTTATGCCAGCCGTACCCAAAGCCTTCTTGATAAAAAAAATTACTACCCAACTTATATGGATTTTTTTATCAAGTAACTTACTGCTAACAGGTTGTGCCACGGTAGGCGCCAATTTAGCACTCGATTTGGCGAAAGAGGAAGAAGCTAAAGGTTGCGCTGCTTCTTATCCTGGAGATATAGCTAAAGTTGCCGAAGAAGATTGTGAACGGATTTCTAGGCTAATCAAAAAAGCGGGTGTACCTGGTGGTTTTGTGGGCTATGACAAATCTGGTCGCATTAAGCTCAAAGGCTCTTACCTGAATGAAGATCAGGTCGATTTAGCCTACATGACCGCCTTAACAGTTGTCGGTACGAGTTCAATGGACATTTCACCCGTTACACCCCGCGATTTACAAGAAATAAAGTTGGTTAAATCGTATGTGCCGCAACAAAATTTGAGTGGCAAAGGCGAAAAGTATGCACTGCTTGTCGGGGTGTCAAAGTTTCAAAATGGAATCGGCGGCATACAAACAGCCGTTAAAGATATTGAATCGATAAAAGATGCGTTGAAAAAAAGTAGCGGATTTAAAGAAGAAAACATTACGTTGATTAAAGACGAGCGAGCAACAAAAAACAATATTTTAAACGCGTTGAGAGAACTGAAGAATAAAGCGTCACCCAATGATTCGGTGGTGTTTTACATTAGCACACATGGTACTCCGCCCAATACTTTTGGGAAAATGGGGATCATTCCATACGACCTTAAATCAGATTTAAAAACGGAAGATGTTCAAGCCCTTGCAGACAAAATAAATAAGAATGAAAGCGGTGACGATGCCATTATAAAAATAGTAAAACAGCGAATTGCAACCTTAAAAACGGCAGTGTCGTTTGATGATATACAAGATTTTATAACGGGCATTAACACCGACAAGTTCGTTGCTGTTCTTGATACATGTTACAGCGGCGCAGCACTGGGGGCTTTAACTTATCCTGTAGGGGGTGCGCAATATGTAGAACGTGAACAAAACTATTCACAAAGCTTAAATGCTGAAAATAAAAGTGACTTAATTGGTAGTGGTAAAATGTGCAGTGCTAGTAGTTATAACAACACGGCACTTTCTGGTATAAAAACCCAGCAACAGCTTATCGCTGATCAGGAAAAATGTAACAGTAAAGGTAGCAAGAGTCTTTTTTTGACAGATACAAATAAATTTAAAGTAACACAGTCAGGGGAAAATTATAATTATGAAATGATGGAAAATTTCCGCACGGCTTTTGGCAATACCAATATTCGACAACAGCAAGGAAAAATCATTCTCACCGCCACTAGCGGTGACGAAAAGTCTCAATTTGATTCAGATAAAGTGCCTACTTCATATTTTACTTATTATTTAGCGAAAGGTTTGCAAAATTCTCATGGACAAATATTCCCTGCATTTGATTACGCAAGGATTAGAACCAGAAAAGTAGTTAGCGATAGTCTCGAAAACTGTTCACAAACCCCAGAAATGATCAGTACTCCCAATGAATGTATCAACTTTGATTTATCGAGATAACCCACTCCTCAACCGGAAAACACCATGAACTATATCGTCAATTTTTTTGCGATATTCTCTGACGCTATCCATAGGCTTATCGATCACGATCCGAAATACTTTGTGCTGTTATTGCTATCAGGTCTGGCTCTTGCTTCAATCTTATGGCTTTTGTGCACTTTTTTTGGCCGTTTGTTTTATAAGCCTTACCGTTTAAGCATGGGTCAGCATATCCTTTGTGGGTTGCTTGCCGTGATGGTGACGGTTACTGTGCCAACTTATATTGCTGCCGTGTATTTGCCGCCGACTTTTGCAGCGGTTATTGCCCATTGGCGTGACGCGCTGGCGAGTAGTCAAGCTTGGCAGAATAAACAATTTACTAGCCAATATCATGAAATTAAAAACATGAAACTTGAGGATTTTTCCACCTATCCAGCGCCGGAACAAGGTGGTGAGAAGATTCCAGCGAATCACACAGAAACACGTATCAAACTGAGTCAGATGACCGCCGAAGCAGCGATTGAAAACTTTAATTTCAATTTCCCACTGCTATCCATCATTATCGGTACTAAACCAGCCATATCGGCGAATGCGGTTAGCGAGGATGTAAGCAATTATTTCAAGGCTAATCCGGGCACCAGTTATCCGCATACACGCGGCATTCAACTAGCGGTCGAGCAAATTTACCGCGAATTGGAACCACAGATTCCCCGCATTATTTTTATCACCCGTGTGCTGCTGATTCTATTTACGGCCTTGTGTTACTCGATATGTTTGGGCTGGATAGCTTATGCAGCTTTGAGCCAGATTCGCATTCATTCCGCACACACTCCACCTTCTATAAACTCATAGAGACATACCATGTCAAACAATCACCTAATTATCGGCTTGGGCGGTACTGGCGGTAAAACAATTAAAAATTTACGAAAAGCGATTTACGAGGAGTTTCGTTGTAATGATCCGAACCAATCGCGTTTTAAGCCGGATTCTTCTATTTATCTCAAATACCTGTATGTCGATTCTAGCAAGCCGGATTTGGCAGCAAGCGAGCAATGGCGGACGCAAGATGATATTGGTAGTGATATTGGTTTAAACAAGGAAAGCCTGTTCCCCATTTCACAAAATAATTTGAGTGTGCGTCTGAATGACGTACAAAATTATCCGATTACCCACCGTTATATTGGTAAAAAAGAAGACTGGGCGGAAATTTTTTCGTCGATGAATATTAATGAAACGGCGGGCGGACAAATTCGCCGCTTGGGTGTGGCTCTCTTTGAACCCGAATGTAGTAATTTTGGCATCCATGTACTGACACTTACACATCAACTAGAAAGCGCCAGTACCCAACAAGGCGTGCAATTTCATGTTTGTAGCGGTTTGGCTGGCGGAACGGGTAGTGGTTCTTTTTTGCATGTGATTGCACAATTACGCGCCAAATTTCCTAACTCCTCGCACTATCCCATCTTTTTATATCTGCTGTTACCTGAAGAAAATTCACCTTGGGCGAGTAATGGCGAAAAAACCAATTACTACGCTAATGGTTACGCTGCATTACAGGAATTAAATGCTTATCTGGTTTCCGATGCCAGCGAAACCCCGAATAAAGGCGGCCCTTTATTCGCACCAATTGATTTGACTAGACAAACACAGCGCTTTGAAAACACCAGCTTGGGCAATGCGTCCAAGCTAAAAGACCGTTTGCAGGGCTGTTTTATTCTGGATAATGTCAACGAAGCCAGCATTAAGATACCTGTGCAAGAAGTCACTCAGTTGTTTGCACAATTGCTGTATCAGCGGGTATTTTTGTTGGACGATCCGGCGGCTTCCATTCCTCAAAACGTTAAATCAGCTATTTCACTGGAAAATTTTAATATTCCTGATGAAGCCAAAGCCAGCGACAATAATTTCAAATTGCGCACCGTGCGTTTGCAAACCTTTGGCGTGAAAAAAATTGTCATTCCAGACGAGGAAATCCGCGAGCATTTATCCGCCTGTTTTGCCGAACAAGCCATTTTACAAATGCTATACAACAATTGGATGCCTGGCGATACCCGTTTCCGTGCCGAACCTAAAAACCAGTCTTTTGCTGATTTTGTCCAAAAAGAGGCTAATCGTAGGCCGTGGAAATTAAGCAATAACCAGATTACCTTATCCGAGGGCTTGCTGGAAACCGAGAGCAATGCGCATTGGAATGATCTGGGCAGCGAATGGGCGCAAGCGGCGAATGAGCTTAAAAACAATGCGTGGGTCGTGCCGGTTTCAGGCGGACGCGATGAACGCCTCGATTTACTGCAAAAAGCGTTTCAGGAACATTATGACAAACACTTTAGAAACACGGGTGTTGAAACCTTTTATAAGTCCAAACAGGATGATCTAGGAAGGGAAAATACCCACATTGCCGAGGTTTGTAATGCGGTACAGGCATGGATGTATCAAAAATGGCAGGAAGGCGAGTACGGTTTTGTTGACTTACAAACCCTGCTAAACGATCTAATCGAAGATACCAGAAACAGAACCGGCAAAATTGCCGAACGTTTGAAGGCAATGGGAATTCGCCGTAGCGAATTATTAGACCTGATCTCCAAAAACAAGGATGCCTGGGGCAATGTCGGTATTTTCGGCAAGATGGCGGGAAAACGTGAGGCACTTTTCGATAGCCAAGCCGAATGCTTGAAGGAATACTACGAATTGCAAACTTGGAATGCCGCCTGGCGTTTCGCCGAACAACTGTTGCTCCGCTGTCTAAATGAATTGCGTGATAAAACTCAGGTTAATTTTATAGAATTTAAACGCGCTATCGAAGACGCACAGCAATTTTTTGATAAACGCCGCGCTGCTACCTGCCGCTCTGGGGAAAGTACCGATATTAAACAGAATCTGATTAAGTTTTACGAGCCGGACAAGGTGCAGGAGTTTTGTCGTAGCTTGCTGACCTCGGAAAGCAAGCAAAAACAATGGGCGCAACGGTCACGCTCAGAGTTTGTTAATGCCGCTGAAACTAACAAAGTTGATTCGCGCAGCAAAGAAAAATATTTCGGCGCCTTGCTCTATCATGGTGACCTAAGAAATACACTTGAACAAGTGGCGCGTGATAATTCGCAATTGGAGCATGATGAAGCAACTAGCCTGAATAATCACTTGATTGGCGCCAATATTGTGTCACGTTTGGCGGGACAATTTCAGGATCGGGAAAAATTACGCACCTATATTCGCGATATTGTTGCCAGCACCCAAACCTTTATGCGCTTTAACCAAAGTGAAATCACCACTACTCCCAGTGCGGTGATGGCGGTTATTCTGCCGCGTTGCGATGAAGTAAAAAGCTTTCGTGATGAATTGGCAGGTTTGTTTATGGGCAATCAAACCCCCGGCATTACGATGTGTATCGTTGATAGTTCGCGTAATCTTAATCAGATTTCATTGGTTTGTTTTAAGTTTGGCTTTCCGCTACGTTTTTTGCAGCCGGTGCAATTTCTGAAAGAAAAATATGATTTGCGCCTACAACAAAACCCGACCCGTGCGCGGCTTGAGGTGCATATCGAAGATCATCCTGCCGACCGTTTGCCGGAATTATTCCGCCCGCGTCCTGACCAAATGGGCAAGCGTATTTTGCCTTTATATCAATTGGCATTGGCACTGGAATTACTACAAATCCAGCACGATCCTAACACCGATAAGCAACGCTGGCGTTTGGAAACATTGGATAGCGATGGGTTGCCTGAATATCACTTTTATCCGAATGATGTACTTTCGCTGTTCACAGTAACATCCGATAGTAATATGGTCGCTGTCGGCGTGTTACAAGAAGCGGTCAATAGCGCTACTGAAGAGCAAGTGTTTTATCTTGAGAAAGCCGTTAATCCGCTGATCAAGTCTGAACATTACAAGATCGCCAGTAACCGCGAAACCTTAAAGGTTAAATTACGTGAACAATTAGGAATTGTGTTAACGCATCGCGGTAATAATGTCGAAGATGTTTTTTATATCAAATTGCGCGAGAGCACTAAAAATGCCATCACGTTACTCGATAGCCCCGCCTGATTTTTTAATTTTTGGAGTTTAAAATGGCACAAGCAACAGCAAGATGCACAAATCGCGTCAATTGCGATCTGGCATTAAGAAATGAGTTAATTGAAATCCCCCAAGATGGCAAATGTCCTGAATGTAGACAAGCGTTACAAGCCGAAGGGTTTAACAGTAACAGCGCGACAGACCAAGCACGTCGTAAACGGGTTCGCTTGATGGCAATCAGCGGTGGCATAGTGAGTTTGTGTCTAGCCGGTATTTTGGTATGGGCTATGCGAGGAACGGATACACCGGCACCCGAATCGGCTGACATGGATTTGGCTAGTATGGAAGCCTCTAATGTTAGCCAGGAAAGTCCTCCGCCCGCTATTGCCGCCGTTGAACCGGAACAACCACCCGCTGCTCCCGTAGTTCCTGCACCACCCGAACCGGTTGCCCCTGGACCTTCATTGGAAACTCAGCAACATGTTAAGCAAGGCATGATGTTTGTGTCATTGGCAAAACAAAGTCCTAAAACGCGCAGTGAAAATATCAAAAATGCGCTGGTGGAATTTGATGCCGCCGTTAAACAGGAAGAAGCGAAAGGCCGTTGTTTTGCTAGTGCTTATATGAATCGCGGTATCGCTTATTGGCAAGATAAAAAACTCAATCTGGCTGAAAAAGATTTACTTAAAGCTAGTGAATGCGACGATAAAGACTCGGTTATTTTTTATAACCTGGCGTCTTATTACTCAGCCATCAATAAAACTGATCTCGCCTTGGAGCCGCTGGATAAAGCACTTAGTCTCGGCTTTAACGATTGTGAGATATTGCGTAAAGACTCTGATTTGAAAAACCTGCGTAAGCAGGAAGATTTTCGTCGGACGCTGGAAAAACATCAGTTGTTTTGTTTGTAAAACTCTCCCCTTATCCATGACAAAAAAAATGGCTATGTCACCGTTAATTATGGAAGCCTTAAACGACGCGGCTTTGAGAGAAAACTACAATCCGCATGAAATAAGGCTTTTCGCAGAAAATAAAATTTTTTCAACAATTAACGGTGACATAGCCAAAAAAATAGCCCGTTGAAAATATGGCAAAATACTGGCAATTGCAAAATAGAACAAGATGCCACGCTTCAACGAGCTATCGACTCTGCCAAACCAACACTTCCATTGGAACAAGGCACAGATGGATTGCCTTGTCGGGATGGATGTCTAGTTGTTTTTATTAAGGAAAGTATTACTTAACTGTCAAGTCCCTCCTGATCATAATCCTTTTTAACAAACAACTCGGGCTTATCTTCTTGCCATTTTTGGACGGCTTGCATGGGTGTTTGATGGTTGATGGCGCGTTGTGGAATATGATGATTATAGATAACCAGGTAGCTGAGCAAGGTCTTCTCCAATTCCTCGGCGGAGTTAAACCGGGTTTGCTTGAGCAATTCGCTGATCCGTCCATTAAAACGCTCCACCACTTGTGCCCCAGAGGGTATGCCGTTGGTTTGCGGGTGGCGGGGTGGACTTAAGCGATGTTCAATACCGAGTCCGGCACAGGCCTGGTCAAAGCCATGTTGGCCGCTGGGCTGCTTGCCTTTGCCGGTGAAACGGTCGGTGAACTGGGTGCCATTGTCAGTGGGCAGCTTGACGATTTTCATTGGCGCGGCTCGAACAACGCGCTTGAGGAAATCGACGCTACTGGCGCAGGTCTGCTCCTCGTAAACGGCAAGAAACACCCGGCGGGTGGCGAGGTCAATGGCTTTGAGGCGGTAGCGGCGGCTGTCCCCGTCAGGCATTTGGGGCAGGTATTTGATGTCGATGTACCCATAGGGCATAAATGCAG